>JAADIU010000205.1 GCA_013151185.1 Planctomycetota bacterium | reverse complement strand
GGACCGGATGGTCGACTTTATGTGGCGGGCCGCTTCAGCGCCAATGTCATCGCTTACAACGGAACCACCGGCGCATTCGACGAAGTGTTGGCCGACAGCACCGACGGGCTCGGTTTTGGAAATACATTCGGTTTGCAATTTGGCGACAACGGCGACCTTTACTTCGTCTCGAACACCGTGCTGTTTCGATTCAACGTGGGCACGGGCAGCATCGTCACCACGATCAACTTCGGATTTCCGATAGGCATCGAACCCGGCCCCGATGGAGGCATGTTCGTCGCGACAAGCAACAACCTGTCCATCGTCGACACAGGCGACAACTCGGTGACAGGACCATTCCTCAGCGGAGGAGCCATCAACGTACTGAACTTCTTCCACTTCTCAACGATAGATGTGCCGGGAATATTCGCAGATGCCGACTGCGATGGCGACGTAGACATAGACGACTACGCCGCATTCGAGCAATGCCTAGCCGGCCCGGGAGTGACACCACCTGTCACCCCAGTCGATTGCACAAGCGTATTCGACGCAGACGCCGACAACGACATAGACCTCGAAGACGCGAACGCGTTTTGGGTGGCGTTCGCTGGCCCATAACGCTTGCCGAAACGTATTGCGCCGATGTTTGCGCTCATCCTCCAAGCCGACATCGGGAGGGCTTCACTTACGAAGTGGGCCAGCGGATGTGGTGACGGCCGGTGTAGAGCCATACTGAACCTGACGGTGGCCCCAGTGTGAGGCATAACGCCACCGCTGTGGAACAAGAGGCCATGTGTAGCGGGATCGAAAGACCGATCGTTTTGCCCACCCAAAGGACGGTAATACCCACCACAACCGAGGCGAGAGGTGTCAAGAAAATCTGGTCATATCCTGGGATAGTAATGTTGCCCGTACGCAGGCGCGCCCAAAAACCGATTGGGGGCCGACCAATGCTCGTGTATAACAGAAAGCGAAATGTTGGCAACGCCAAGACGATCAGCAGGAGCGCGGGAGTTGACGCGCGGCGTAGATCTTCGGAATCGATAATTGTCAACAGGACATATGTCCACCAACCAAGCAGGAGGCTGAGTGTGATTGGCTCTTTGATCGATCCCTCCTTGACCTTCTTGGGTGCCAATGCAGTGAACGGCGTACGAATGTTTGACCTGGCGGACTTGCTATCGCGAATTGCTGCGCTTCGGTCGGCGGCGTCTTCGAGTTTCGGGAGCACGTCAACCCGATCCCATTTTCCCCCAATCCCTTTCCATGGGAATGTGTCAAGCGTGAGCCGTTGATCCCACAGAGTAAGAGCGTATAGCACCACGAGTGTGCTCATCGCCAACCACATCATTCCCTGCGCACCTGCAAGCAGCACCAATCCAAATCCGAAGGCCGACGCCCAACCCAGTCCACTCCGGCTCTCCGTGTTTAGCTCAAGTTGGTAGGCAGCCAAATACCCGATCAGAACTGCGCCGAGTATGAACACCGGAGGACACACCGGATTGTTCCATACGACGAGGCATAAGATTCCGGGGACAATGATGTCTGCCCAATAGAGGTGCAGATGCAATGGGCCATGCGGGAACGGCATGCCGCGGCGCCACGGTGTCGTGCTGAACCACTTGAAGTACCTTAAATGAAACGTGGGAAAAACCGCGAACACCCGGTATCCGCCATACATGAGAGCGAAAATCGCTGAACAGATTCCCTCAATTCGGTCATTGGTTTGCAATACACTCGGGATTGTTTGCCCTGACATATACCCGAGTAGTAAACCGTGGAAGGCGAATAACGCCAGGATCAAGCCTGCGAGAAAGAGAAACAGCGGTCGAGGCAAGGTTCGTCGGATGGTTTTAATCATCGGTTTCGCCCTTCCAGGTACTGGTCAATTCTCTCCAGCGTGCGTGGGTTCGTTAGTTTCTCCAAAGTTTCGTCGAGCGAACCATCGCAGCCGGCTATTCGTTTCAATCCTTCCGGTGTGTCGAACGCCAGAATTTTGCCGTCGTGGATGACGGCTACCCGGTCGGCGATTTGTTCGACCAACTCGGGGACGGGGGTGGCCATCAGGACGGTGACATCTGCACGGTCGGCCAACTGCTTCATCACTTGACGCAGCGCCAGTATGCCCGATGGGTCGAGACCGCCCGCGAATGGTTCGTCTAGGATCATTACGGGCGTCTCGGTGATCAACGCGGCCGACAGAGAGACCTTCTTTTGTTGACCGCTCGAATAGGATGAAATCGGCGAGTCGGCTTTTTCTTCCAAGCCGAACAATTCGATTAGTTTCTGCGTGTGGTCGATCAGGCGATCGAGGTCGATGCTGTAGAGTTGCCCAACCGCGATGATGAATTCGCGGCCCGTCGTGCGCATGGGCAGCCACGAATCTGCGGCTAGGTATACGGTGCGTTGGCGAATGGCGAGTTCGTTTTCGACAGATGATCGCCGTCGAAGCCCGTCAATTTCGATGTGTCCCTTCAGCGGACACAGCACACCCGCGGCTACCTTTAACAACGTGCTCTTACCGGTTCCGTTGGCACCCATGACTCCAACCAATTCGCCCTCGGCAACGCTCAACGACACGTCGCGTAGCACGGGTTTGACGCCGTAATGTTGCGTGATGTTGATCAGGTCAATCATGGGGGTACTCCTTTCAATGTGATCGCATCGATCACTGATTGAATTTTCCACGACGGGGCACCTAACCGCAATTACAACCCGAAGCTCGCTTTGTAACACAACAGAATACGCGGATACCGACGTTCAAGTGCAGGTTGCAACAAGAGTCAAAAGGCGTGTCGGTTTTATAACGCGCGTGGAATGAAGGCTGGATTTGTGGCGCAGTGTGCGGGCGAACTCCACTTCCGTTCCCAATAAGGTCGATGCACTGTCCGTGCGACATCTGCAGCGTGCGTCCCGGACGCACCGAATAGATGGTCCCGCGCCAGAAGGCATGAAACCAACAACGACAACAAAGTGCTGAACGTACGAAACCGTTCGCGCTACATAGCGCCGGTGAAGTTTTCCGCGAACGTGTTGAAGTCGATCAGGTCTACATCGCCGTCGTTGTCGAAGTCGGCATCGACGGTTGGCGGGCAGGTTCCGAGTATGGCTTGATTTGGACCGCCCATGCAGAGGACGAACTGTTCGTAGTCGTCGAGATCGACGTCGCAGTCGGTGTCGAAGTCGCCATCGAGCGGTGGGTTGTTCGGCTGGGCGGTGAGTTGAATGTCGTCGAAGTTGACTTCGACACCCGGGTTTTGCGGGGTCTCGGCTTCGTTCAGGTTGATCAGGCGGATTTCGAGCGCCTGGCCCAGTTGTGCGTGCGAGTTTCCGATGACGGCTTGGCTTGTGCTTAGGTCGAATTCACCTTCGCCGAGAGTGCCCGCGAGGCTGTTATCGTCTTGAGCAATCACCTCACCGCCAGCAAGCAACTGCACTTGGTAACCGGGGAACCCATCGAGATTGAAAAAGCCCGCCGCATCACATGGGGGCGGTCCGACGCCCGATGCGATGTTGCCCACCTGTGCGGTGAGCGTGTAGGTCGTGTCGGCTTGCAGCGTGTCGGTCAACTCCTGGCGAAACCCAGCCGGTCCCTGGCCGGTCGACGTGAGCAGAAAGACCAATGCCGCATGATCCCCCTCGGGGGCACCGAGCGGGTAGAACACCGAACCGATCGGCAGATTGATACCACCCAGCACGTTCGATCCACCGCCCAGCACACCATTGGTATCGTAGTCAAGCCACCCGTCCAACGGCATCACTTGAAAGCAGCCCTCGCTCGCGACATTCGCCTCGAAACCGGGATTTGAAATGGCAATCGAAACGGGCACGCCAGCCGAGGCCGCGTTCGCAAATGCAAAGCCAACGAGCACAGCCACCCATCGACGAGCCAAGCGAGCAAATAAGAAGTCCATTGGTTTTCCCCCGTCCCCATTCGGCCGGTGCAGATATTCATTATAGAAAAGGGCGTGATAAGATTCACGCCCCTGTTCCGGTTTCTTTTTCAGTTGATCAATCGCCGTGGGCCAGTGGTGCGATTCGACCTGTTGGGAGATTTATCAACGACGTAGGGTCCGCTGTGCGGACCATTCTTCAGTATCGAACATTGTCTCATTGACGGTCCGCACAGCGGACCTTACCGGAAACTTCGAACGCAACAGTGATGACGGCGAGCGTTCAAGGGAAGATAAATGCCCGATCTTTTTGCTTCACACCGTTAGCTGGCTGTTTGTGCGAGTACGCCGTCGATGGCGTCCTTGAAATCTTTTTCACCGCGCAAGCCGACGAATTTTTCGACGATCTCGCCTTTGTTCATCAGGATCACCGTGGGGATTGCGCTGACGCCGTAGCTGGCGGGGACCTGTGTGTTCGACTCGGTGTTGATTTTTCCGATGCGGGCTTTGTCTTTGTAGTGTGTGGCCAGCGAGTCGATGGTTGGCCCGAGGGCTTTGCACGGGGCGCACCACTCTGCCCAGAAGTCGACCAGGACGGGCATGTCGCTTTGCAATGCTTCCTGCTCGAAGTTTGCATCGGTGAATTCAAAAGTGTCTGCGCCTGCCATGTCGATTTCCTTTTTGTTTAAGTGAACCGTTTTCCGAGTGAATTTTGTATAGGTGAACTCATCGAGGACGGGACTATTTCGTCTCGATCATAGGTCGGCAGATCAGCCGCTCCCGCTTTCCCGGCTTCTTTCTTCCCCCAACTTTTTGACGGTGCTACGCACACCGATGCGATTGTAGATGCGCTCCAATAAACGTCAAGAAATCCTTTGATCTCGGTGGGCATCGTGCTATGCGGGCAGCGGTGGGGGCGTTGTTTCTCGTCTTGGGCGCGACTTCCAGCGGCGATGGATCCACAGATATTGCTCGGGTGCCCGCCTCACGGAGGCTTCGATGGCGCGTGTGTATTCTTGTGTGATCCAAGCGAGCGGTTGATCTTTCGATTTCCATTCGGACGGCTGAATGATCCGTTCGACGCCGACTTCGTATTGAAACCGATTTCCAAGGCGCATGGCGTACCCGACAATGATCGGAACATCGTGCGTCATCGCGAGCAAGCCGATCGACTTGTATGTTGATGCCGCAACGCCAAAAAAGTCCACGAACAAGCCGCGGCTTCCTGCGTTTTGATCGGCGATGAATCCGAGCGCACCGCCCCGTTCGACGATGGTATTTGAAAGGCGCATCGCGCCCTTCTTGTCGATGAGTTCAAGGCCCTTTTTCTTGCGGACGCCGACGACGTATTTGTTCAGATAGACGTTGTCGAGCGGGCGCATGATCGCCGTGACGTCGAAACCGAACATCGCCAGCAGATAGCCCGCCAACTCCCAGTTGCCAAAATGCCCCGTTAAAACCAACGCTCCCTTGTTGTCCAACATGGCGCGAACAGCACCGCCCATGTTGTTCAAACGAACGTATCGCGTCCACGAATACTCGTTGATCAACACGGGCACGAACGCGAAGTCGATCGCGAACATCGCCAATTGGCGGAGGGAATCCCGCGCGATCCGTTTGATTTCTTTTTCGCTGAGCCCATCGCCAAAAGCGAGACGCACATGCCCAATCGCGCGGTTGCGATGTCGGGGGATCAGATACCACCATGCGTCGGCGAAGAGGCGGGCGGTGCGGAGATTCCAGTTTACCGGAAAACAGCGAAGCGAAGCCAGGACGCATCGCGCCAATGCGTACACCAACCACGCGACTGGTCCGTCCTTGCTCTTCATCACCGCATTCTATCGAAGGCCAACCGTATGGCGAGCATTCGCCGTTGCGCGGTGGGGCGTCTGGAAGCAAAGGTAGGGTGCGTCCCGGACGCACCGAATGAACCAGCCGTCAAACAGTGTTGCAGTTAGAGGCCGTGTTGCAGTTGCAGATAGTGTTGCAGTTACAGGTCGGATTCTGCGCGGCCTGTGGAGGACATGGGCCCGAACATTTCGGTGGTCGAGTGTTTTTGCAGCATGAAGCTGGCGTTGATTTCGCCGGACTCGCACAGGTCAAACAGGGTTCGTGTGATTGTCGCGTAGTCGAGCGCAAGACCGTGGATGTTGTCGTCTCGCAAGACTTTGGGATCATTGCCCAACATGTCGATGAGCCTGCCCAATTCAAGCGAGCCGGGCAGCGGTGGGGAGATGCGGTCCTCGAAGCGCGTTCGGCGGATCAGCGTGAGCTTGCGGTCGTCCTCCTCCGCGTTGATCGTGATCAGGTTGTTGGGGTCTTGGTAGAACACGGGCGGCATGCAGAAAATGCCATCGCCCAAAAGCGCGATTCGCTGGGCTCCGGTGCGACGAACGTAGATGATGTTCGGACCGGGCGTCTCCACCTTGTCGAGCATGAAATTGTGCTTGCCGATTTTTTCCGTTGCGATCATTTCATCGTGACGTGGCAACAGCGCTTCGTACGCTTCGACTCGGACGCGCGGGTCGGGATCACTCAGAAGCCGACGAAGCACGACGGACGTTCGGTATGAATTCCTTGCGTTGCCCAGTTCGTCGATCGCGGTCAGCCGATAGGCACTCTCCCCGTTGAACGCAAATTCACCCACCACATCCACCGAGACGTCATCGCCCAACCGCAGTCCGGTGATCGCCGCGTAGAAGCGAACGTGCGCCCGCTCATCGGTATAGAGTTTTTGAACGGTGGGGAGAACCGTTCGACCGATTCCCTCCCAAGCCATCGCGATGTCGGCATGGGGGGCCGACGGGCTGACGATTTCTTCCGCAAGATCCTGCGTGCGACGCTCCAGAAAGCCCGGTCGGTTCGGCAGATACAGGTGTCGGATCAGCGAAAGAAAACGAAACGGATCATTTCGAAATGCAGATGGCACGCGCAGATTGATATTCGACGGGGACTCTGCCTTCGCGACATCACCACCGCTGGGAAATCGCGAATTGATCGTTTCGGTGATCAGTCGCGCCCGTCGATACGACGGTCTTGTCAGGACCAAACGCAATCGACGCGGGCTATTGGTTCTTCCACCACCCAGCACCATGCCCCTGCGCTCCATCTTGGTGATCCGACGCTCCTGCCCCTCTTTGGTTTTTGCGAAAGGATTGACGAAGACCGGACCGGCTGCCGATGCAAGGGCGCGACCTTCCACGGAAGCGCCGGATGCGGTGTCGCGATAGACATAAAGATCGGTCGAGTACAACCGCCCGCCCGCGAGCGATGTGGTTTGCGTTCCGGCGAGCGCGCGGATGGACAGATCAAACCGCGTGCCCTTCTGAGCCGCTGCCGGTATTTCACCTTCGACGATGACCACGGCGGTGTCGGTGCTTTTTAGAACTTGCTCGGGCGATACGCGTACGGGCTTAATCCCCTGTCGCGAAAACTCAGGCCGCTTGTACATCTCTTGAATCAACCGGTTTCGGATGCGCTTCGGGCATTCGCTCGAACCGGTCGTACCCAACCCCGCGACCAACCCATAACCCCGAACGCGCATGCGTCGAAGTCCCTCGATATATCCCTGCTCTGCGACGGTGCCGATGTACGATTTGGAATTGGCGATGCCTTGAACCTTCGCATCGACGAATCCATCTTCAACGTCGGGCTTGGGTTTGCCCTGGGTGTTCCATTCAAATTGAAGGAACCCATCACCACAACCCGCCAATCCGCAGGTTGACAAGCAAATCAAAAATGAAACAAGCAGCATCCGCATAAGACATCGCTCCGAAAACGGGCCCGACATCGATCGTGACGAAACGAAAGACGGCTGAGGATTTCGAGAAGATCCGGTTCGCCCCGTTTCAACAATCAATAACAGGTGCGTCCGGGACGTACCCTACATGATTTCGGCTGCACCCGTGTCGACAATTCCCCAAGAGACTAGCGGCGATTGGCCGACACCTCAACGTCGACTGCCATTCAGGCGGTGTGTTACAGGCGGAGTGGTCATGGGAGCGTGGGCACAAGGTGGAGCGCTGATCGCGTTAGCTACAAAACGTTGAAGTGCAGCAGAAGCGGCTGAAGTGTGACGCGACGTAACCTGCCGAATCGTTGCGTCCTAACTGTTGCCCATCAAACATTGCGACACATGATTGGCTTGCGGGGGCAGACATGACCTGCGTCGGTTTACTCCGGGGCGATGGAGCGGAGTAGGACCGCCGATCATCGTTTGGACCAAGTGTTGTCACCCAAAGGGTAACGGTGGGCGGTTATTCTCTTGGTTTATGTGCAGCATGTGTGGCATAGGTGCGATGTGCGGATGTCTTTCGTGGGTGGTAGATGTTTGAAGCGGCAGCGCAATCGTGGCCAACAATCGGGGTAGTTGAGGTGGGTTGCTGAAGTGCGACTTGCGATGCCGAGCGTGTATGTTTTTTTGGCGCGGGGCCCGTCGATGCTCTTGAGCGGATCAAACGCAATGTCTGTTCGCGATGCCAGGATGAGTCGCTCATCGTCCAACAATACGAGGTAGATCGCTCCCGGAGGCGGCGGATCCGTTAACTCCCAACGGCGCGTTTGGCGATTGAGGTAGTAGCAAAGTGACGATTGGCTGTCGCGGGAAGCGACGTATACGATTGCGTCTTCCGGAATGAAGGGAACGAATGCCGCAGCGATCGCTCGTTCCGATCTTCTGCTGACGCGCCGCGGTTGAATGGCGCCTGCATAGACCATCGCCCAAACCAATCCAATGACCGATAGGACAATTGGCGTACGACGCCCAAGTCTAAGTCCCAGGAAACTTTGAGGTATCGGGATTCTGGCCCCCGGTTGTGTTCTTTTTGCGTTATCGTTGCCCGCCGCAAAGAAAGACTCTGCCGCTATGCCGCACAGCATCGCCATTGGTACGATGAGGGGTAAGTAGTATCGCATTTCATCGGTTGCTGCGATGAGGAATACGACGGTACCCGAAAGCAGAAACGCCCAAGCCGTCCTTTGTAGTCGGCTTGCCAATCCGGTCACCCTCCGCGATGGCGGACGCAAACGCACGATGAGCAGGATGGCGGAGAAGGGTAGGAAGGCGACGAAGACCATCAGCGGAGTCAGCATGACCACGCCCAACGTCGCCCACGACCACTGCCCCGATCGTGTGAACAACTCGCCAAGGTGATCGGAGAATGCAGCGGTCCCGGCTTCGCTATGAGATAGGTATAGGTAGGTGGATGCAATCAGAGCAAAAAGTGCAACGCCCAACAGGTGAGAACCGCGCAACAACATTCGCAACCGGCCCATGCTCAAGCAGGCGACGATGAGACCGGGGCCATAGAGTGCGATCGCAGGCGTACCCTTGGCGAGGAATCCCACAGTCAACCCGGCATAGCACACGAGCCATCCATGCCATGCGACCCGTCCCATCGCCAGGTTTCGACACGCGAACAAAATGGCGACCCCCGTGCCCAAAGCAAGCGGCACATCAAAAGAAGCCGACCGCACCTGCTCCACGAACAGCGCCGACGTCACCGCAGCCAGCGCGCACCAAAGTCCACACCGGGGCGTGATCAACCTGCCCATCATTCGGCACAGAACGAGCCCCAAAGCAATACCGCAGACAGCCGTCGGTAGTCGTAACGTGAATTCGGTTTGTTGCCCGAATAAATACTCCGGAATTGCGGCAAGCCAATATGCGAGCGCCGGCTTGAAAGCATAAATATCCTCATAAAGCCGCGGCACAAACCATTCCCCGGTCTCCAGCATCCGACGCGCGCCGAGCGCGATGATGCCCTCCATGGAGACTACGTCGAGATCCCAAACAAAAAGCAAGCTGATCGGGATCGCCACCAACAGGTAGACCAGCGAGCAAGAAGCACGCGTGCGGACCATTCGCTCTGCAAGACCTGTAGGCATGTGATCAGGGGTTCCAGTGTTGTTGGTGGGTTCAATTGTTGCGCCAGCACGAACCATGCGGCGAGGTTGGCAATTGACACCGATCGGCGATCTTCCCTATGTAGCAGTTCAATCGCAGTGCAGCAGATCAATCGCACGGTGGGATGCGGGCTCAAGTAACCATCCTTGGTCTTTGCCCATTTTATGAGCGGGGAAATTTTCAGACAACCAATCGATCTTGGCGACTTCACGCCAAGCCACAGAGGGTAGCGGTGAATGGCTGAAACCTCAACAGCCAATCGACGTTCGGGCAAGAGGTGGATGATCTTGGGTCCAGCCTGGTGTTGCGCGTGCCACCTTTGGGGCGTCCTTGCGGGCCAAGCCGACACGCCGAACCGCTTCGTCTGCTTCGAGCCGAGGGCGGCGGGGGTGTGGAAATCAAAATTGACAAGGCAGCGTTATCGTGTATATTGTACTAGTTCATCTAGGACAAATAGATTATGCTGTTTACTGTTGACCCATCCCGCAGCGAAGCCGTTTACGCTCAGGTCATGCACGAAATCAGGCAACGCATTGCGCGGGGTTTGCTGAATGCAGGTGATCGCCTGCCCACTGTCCGCGACTTGGCACAAACGCTGGTCGTCAATCCGAACACCGTCGGAAAAGCCTACCAACTGCTCGAATCGGAAGGGGTGATCTCAACGCGTCGGGGAGTTGGCACGTTCGTAGCTGACGTTTCGCCAAAACTTTCGCTGTCAGCGCGACGTGAACGTGTGAACGAACTGTTGGATCGGTTGCTGACGGAGGCCTATCACATGGGGTTCAATCAGGATTCACTCATGGACACAATCGAAAAGCGCATGAAATCGTTTCAAACGTCGGGCAGCCGGAGGCGTGGTCAATGAATCGGGCGACTGGGAAACGGGCGACTGGGAATTGGGCGATTGAAATTCGCGGGTTGACACGTTACTTCGGTTCGCTGTGCGCGGTCAATCAACTGAACCTCAAAATACCCGAAGGCTGCGTCTACGGACTGCTTGGCCTGAACGGTTCGGGAAAAACATCCACGATCAGGATGCTTCTGGGTCTTCTGCACGCCACACGCGGGTCGTCCATGTTGCTGGGCGAAAATTCCTGCAACCTTTCGACGCGCGCACGAGACCGCATTGGTTATGTGCCAGAAGGGGATCGCCTCTACGGCTGGCTGACCATCGCAGGGCACGCATCGTTTCAATCTCGCTTCTTCTCACGATGGGATCAGGATTACTTCGCCAAGATGCTGAGCCATTTTGACCTCGACCCGAAGCGA
>JAADIU010000343.1 GCA_013151185.1 Planctomycetota bacterium | reverse complement strand
TAAAGCCGAGCGCATCGAATCAACGCAACCCGAGACGTTGTCGTTTCGCGATTCGCTGGTGTTGGGCGTCGCCAGATTGATCTCGCCTCTGCTGTGAACGGTGATCGCAAGCAACTGTAGGGTGCGTCCCGGACGCACCGAATGAATCAATGCAACACGGTGGGCACGGCCCACCCTACGGGACTGCCGTAACAAAATCACCGATCAGTGCGGCGCGACCATCATTTTTGCGACGCGCATTTCCACTTGCAGCAGGTGATTTTCGCCAGCCAACTCGACGAGGTTCAGAAGCTCGGTCATCGTCGAAACTTCTTCGACCTGCTCATCGATGAACCAGTTGATGAAGCTTCGTGTCGCAAAGTCTTTGTGCTGTTCTGCCGTCGCTGCAATTTCGTTGATCTGCCGAGTGACTTCTTTCTCCTGCTCCAGCGCAGCACGCACGATCGCCAGCGGATTGTCGATATCACCGCTGGGTGCGGGTGTGGCTTGCAGGCTCACCTTGGCTCCGGTTTCTAAGAGGTAGTTGAGGATTTTGCGGCCATGCTCGCGCTCTTCTTCGCCTTGTCGAAAGAACCACTGCGAAAGCATTTTCAGACCGAGTTCGTCGAACCTGCACGCCATCGCCAAGTAGTTGTGAGCCGCTCCGAATTCATTGGCAATCTGTTGGTTTAGTTTGTCCATCACTGGCTGGGGAATCATCATGGTGATCAACCTCGCGTTTGAATGGGGTGGGATATGCTAACGTTCACTTGCGGGGATTGTATCAACCACCGATGCAAACGACCAGAGATTCGCGAACACAGCTTCGACCGGCAAGCCGCTTTTCGCTACAATTCGCTGGAGTTTCGCAGGCGTTACCAACAGCAAAACCGATTCTCTGAATGGTCCGAAAATGCACGCCCTACCGATTGCAATCGTCCTCGCGATGTTCGCCCAAGTCAATCCGACCGATCACGAAAACGTACGCATCGCCACGTTCAACATCTGGGAACTGACCGAAGCCAAGCTCGATCAAACCAACAAGAACGGAACGGGCAGCAATCGGCAACTCAAGGGCGCGGCAGAGATTATTCAGCGAACCCGTCCCGACATTCTCTTGATCAACGAAATCGACGTGGGCAACGGCGACACCTCGTATGCCCGGCGGTTTTGCCGTCGCTATCTGGAAGTTTCTCAGAACGGGCAAACGCCCATCTCATATCCAGAAATATTCGCGGACGAAGTCAACACGGGAACACCCAGCGGGTTCGACCTCGACAACGATGGCCGCAGCAACGGGCCGGGCGACGCGTTGGGATATGGACGATACGTCGGTCAATACGGCATGACCGTTGTGAGTCGCTTCCCCATCGATCGAAAAAACGTCCGCACGTTTCGCACGCTGAGTTGGACGAAGATGCCCAACGCCTTGATTCCCGATGGCAACGACAACAAGCCGACATGGTTTTCAAGAGAAGAAGCCGATGCACTGCCCCTGTCGAGCAAAAGCCACTGGGACGTTCCCATTCAAATCGGGACCGAAACCATCCACCTGCTCTGTTCGCACCCCACCCCGCCCATCTTCGACGGCAAGGAGGACCGCAACGGGCGTCGCAACTTTGACGAGATTCGATTCTGGGCGGATTACATTTCCGGCGGAAAGGATGCGGCATACATCGTCGACGATCAAGGTCGAACGGGACCACTCGCATCGTCCGCAAAGTTCGTCATCCTCGGCGACCTCAATGCCGACCCCAACAAGGACCCCGCAGCCTATGGCCAACCCGCGATTCAACTGCTCTTGGGTCATACGAAGATCAAAGACGGCGTATCAAAACTCACCGACGCACGGACGTGCGACTTCGGCAGGATCGACTATGTGCTACCATCGTCCGACCTGAACGTAACGGACAGCGGTGTGTTCTGGCCCAAGACCAACGATCCACTGCGCCAGCTTGTGCAACGTCGCGAGTCGTCCAGCGACCATCGCCTCGTCTGGGTGGATATCAAACCGCCCTCAAATTGAACGCCGGCCATCGGAAGTTTCCGGTAGGGTCCGCTGTGCGGACCATTCGTTCGGTTGGCGGATGAAGACACCCGTGGTCCGCACAGCGGACCCTACATCGCTTCCAAACGGGCTCGCATCGGGAAACCCGCACAATCAAGCGTGTGCATGCACTACCGCCAAATTGAACGCTGGTCATTTGGAAGGGTTCACGATCCTGGCGCAGCCGTTGCGACCAACGCCCGAGCTGGCACGCGGACGACACCATCCACTGTCCACTCAGCCACCGCGTCAAAAACAGCCCCTTTGACCTTGTCCTGGTCTGCCTCCGATAGGCCTTGCAATTGCTTGCGAAACGAAGAGGACACATCCGACAGCATAACCCAGTACGCTTCGATGCTAGCCGCGAACTGATAAAGCTCGATCGCTTCCACGCGAATGTCGGTGAACTCCGCCTGCTCGAGCGCACCAAGCAACTTCCCCTCGCCCGCAAGGCGCAGCGGACCGGGTGCATTTTCATCGACGTTGGGTGCCTCCACGAAAGGACGCAACGCAGCAAGAGGAATCGCGAACGCCGGATTGACCGTGTGCGAATCCCACACCGCAAAGCAAACGCGCCCGTCAGCCTTCACCAAGCTGCGAAGCTGACGCAAACCCGCAACCACATCCGGAAAAAACATGATGCTGAATCGACCGAGCACCACATCAAAGCCAGCCCCGCGCTCTGCAAACTGATCGCCTGCGGCTTCTTTGAATTGCACTTGTTTCAGACCGAGCGCCTTCGCCCGATTGCGAGCGGTGACCAGCATATTCGACGACAAATCGATTCCCAATACCGAGCCTTGATCGGTCGCATGATATGCCGCCTGCAACGCGAGGTCGCCGGTTCCCGTACCGACATCCAACACGCACATGCCCGGAGCCAACCGAACGTTTGCAATTATCTGCTGAGACACCGGCCAAAGAAAGTTGCTCAGGCTTGGCTCCCACTTCGTCCAACCGTTGGCCGCTGCGTTCCACTCCTCGCCCATTTGGTTGCGAATTCCGTCCGTATCGGTTTGCTGTGTCGGCATGGGATAGTCTCCAAAAGAAAAACCTCCGGGAATAATCCCGAAGGCGAAATCAAACAAAACGAAAACGGCTGGCTCAACCCTTAACGGCACAACCTCCAACGCCACAAACCTTAGCGCCACAAACCTTAACGGTTGTGCCATCGGGAAAGACGACTCGGGCGCTCACGCAGCAAAATGAAATCGATGTCGTCGATGAGCGAACGCGCATCCTGATTGATCACTTGTCGATGCGTGTGCATTCGATCAGCCGCTGTCTGCGTTGAATTGTTCACCTGGAAAATCGCACGGTTCGCGGTGAACCCCCAATATGCTTTTTCGGTCGGAAGTTGAAAGCATCCGGTGGCACCCGCCAAAACGAAGAGCGCCGCCCCCATCGCGAATCCGGTCAAATACCTTTTCATCGCTGATATTCCTTTCCGTCCCAAAGCCCGTAAACAATTGCGAGTCGATTCCGCAGCGCCGTCCTAACATTGGAGCCGCGGATGAGTCTGGATGTTACGAACGCCTCCGAAGGCTGTCAATCGAAAGACTCACAGGCGAATCGATGGGTTTCTCAATCACCCCATTTGCCAATTGCCGCAGCGCATCGGTCCACTCGCAGTACGCATATTCAAGCGTGAATTTCTCACCGATGGCGGCTAAGCGATGCAGCGACGATTCGGTGAGTTCCCCCTGCCAATGCTGCGATCGCTCTTCGCAAAAATAAATCCGACAGCCGGCCGGTCGACTGGAGCGGGCGACACATTGGCCGGCTTGCTGATATGGGCAGAACGATCGATCCACTGGTGCCAACAGTTCACCCGTCGAGCAGCCCAAAAAGTACGCCAACTCAACAGTAGTAACGAACAGGTCGTGCCCGAACGATTCAAACTTGCAGCACGCGCCCCGGTTGGTGCATCCGGGTGTGTGCGAGCCAACCTCCCCATCCAAGGATGCGTAGAACGATTGAACTTCAGACATGAACGCATCGTCGCGGCTACAGCGATGGATGTCTTTGATTGGAAGCCGTAACGATCTCACGACGGCGCTTTCTTCAAGCGAATCTCTTCGATCTGCACGAACGTGTGGGTTGAACCCCGATTGATACCCGGACATCCCTTTGCGGCTTCGTTCCAGTATTCCGGTGTCTTGAGATTGGTGTCCCAAAACGGCCACGTTCGACACTGGGTGGGTTTGACTTCATGGATCCGACACCCGGTACAGCCGCTTTCCCCGTTGTTTCGTTGAAGGAAAATGCAGTCGCCACCAGCATGCTCGGTGAGGCTGTATCGCAGACCGACCCGTCGAAGATATTTCTTAGGCAGCCAGCCGTCATCAATCCCAAGATACTTCGCAATGGCGGCAATCTCAGCCTTGGTCACCCAAACATGACCGGGCTCACCACTGCAACAGTTACCGCTCTGTTGACACTCAAACGCCAACCCGGCGACATACCATTTTTCTTTGTTCTGCTCAGCCATGCTTCGGTCAAAATCTCTCAATTTGCGTAGTGGACTCGACTCAAACCATTGTAGTGAAGCCGCATAAAAACGTACAATTCCCTTCGACCATGGACGGTATGCAAAAGAAAGTGCATTGGGCGATTCGCGATATGCTTGATCGTGCAGAGATTCCTTATCGCTGCATCCACCACGAGATCACGCGGACGTCGGAGGAGTCAGCCCGGGTGCGTGGTGAGGATGTTCGCATCGGTGGCAAAGCGCTGCTTGTGAAGACGGACGATGTCTTTCGGTTGTTCGTACTCAGCGCGGCGAGGCGGTTTCGGTCGGCTGCGGTCAAACGGCACCTTGGTTGCAAGCGCGTTCGGTTCGCGACATCCGATGAACTGCTCGAATCGACGGGCCTCGCTCCGGGAAGCGTTCCACCGTTTGGCCGCCCAATCCTCGAATTCGACCTGTTTGTGGATTCTTCGATCGTCGCCAACGATCGCATCGCGTTCAATGCAGGTAGCTTGACCGACTCGATCACCATGAACGTTGAGGATTACCTGCGCGTTTGCGAACCCGAAGTCTTCGACTTCTCAACGTCGAACACACCGAAAGAGTGAATCGTTGGGCGATCCGCTTACCGCGTTGCAACGCCATTGAGATAAAGTTAACCTACGCCCGCCATCAACCCATCGCCTTGGGAATCGCAAAGGAAATGAACCGGTGCATGCGCGACGTATTGTCTGGTTGCTTTCAATTTGCCTGATCGCGGTGATGTTTTGCGGGCTTGCACCGCGGGCTGCATGGCATGATGCGCTGATTGGCCAGTACCGCCCACTTCTCGAAGCCGACGCCCTCATCCGCGAAAACTACGTCACCACGACCACCGACAGCCGACTTGTGCAAGGCGCTTTGCGAGGCGTCATGGGGGAACTCGATCCCTACAGCAGTTACCTTTCGCCCCAGCAATGGCAGGCCTATCAGGACCGCCTTGCAGGGCACTTGGTTGGGATTGGACTTGAAGTCGGCATCGTTCACGGTGAACCCACCGTCATCGCGCCGCTGGCAGACAGCCCCAGCGATCGGGCGGGTATCCGGGCGGGCGATCGGCTGATATCTCTGGATCGGACATCCGCAAAAAATCTAGGCGTCTTCGCCATCAACGCACTCCTAGCCGGGCCGCAAGGCAGCGCGGTTGCGATCATTCTCGCGCGCGGTCCCAACGACGAGGTGCTGCGTTTTGAAATCAAACGCGAACCCTTTGCCAGTGACTCCGTGCGCGGGCACTCTCGCGGGGAAAATGGTTGGCAATGGTTGATCGATAAAGAACAAGCGATCGCATACATCCGGATCACTGACTTTGGCAAATCGATGGTTGACCAGTTCGATGCAGCGCTGACCAGTTGCAAAGGCCAGAATGTCCGCGGCTTGTTGATCGACTTACGCAACAATCCGGGCGGTTTGGTTCCGCAGGCAATCCATCTGATTGACCGATTCGTTGATCCGCAAGACTTGCCACTGCTCACGATCCAATCGCGGCAAGGTGCGCGAACGATCTACAATGCAACGCCAGAGAACACCGACTCCGACATCATTCTGGCGGTTCTGATCAACCGATACAGCGCAAGTGCAGCCGAAATCGTCGCGGGTTCTTTGCAGGACCATCAACGAGCCACCATCGTGGGCGAGCAATCGTTCGGCAAAGGGAGCGTCCAGTATTTTTCAGAACTTGAAAGCGGGGGCGTGATTCGTTTGACTTCAGCCTACTACCGCCTGCCCAAAGGCCGCATTGTTCACCGCATGTTGCAGGAGAAGAACGGCGCTCAGTGGGGCGTGATACCGGATATTTTGGTGACGGAAGAAGACGGCCAAGCTTCGCCACCCGAACCGGAACCCGCACAGAGTCCACAGAGCCTCGGTCGCGACGCACCGCTCGAAGCCGCACTACGCAGCCTTCGCGAAAAGCTCGCCAACAAACCAGACCCAACCTGACCAACCACAAACCGAAACCGGATCGCCTCAACACAAACGCCGCCGGTGCCCGCTTGACGCAGACACCGGCATTGTTTGTTTCCGCGTTCGGCGCGGTCACCTCTCATCAGGGATGGAGTCGTTTTTTTCGGTGGTGAAGATATCTGTGTGGTATTATGTCTTTGTGATGTCGTCGATCAAGTCGTTCACGATGAGTTTGAGACGACCATTGACGTCATAGATGTTATTCTGAATGTCGCTGCGGATCTTTGCTACTTTCTCGATGCGGACCGAAGCCTCCAAAGCTGCCGCCTCGCGATTGCCGGCCTCCGCCAATGCAGCGCCCGCATCAGAAAGCTCAACGCGATCCGCACGGTCTGCACGGTCTGCACTGCGCAGCGACGCCGAAGCATCAGATGTTGAATCATCCTGCGCAAGCGGACGAACGATTGAAACCCCAGCTTTTGCGATCTCTGCCTTCAATAGCTGTGGTGTTTTGCCGCTTTGAATTTGATTAATTTCGTTCATGGTTCCGATTCCCGGCGCAACAAAACAAGGTTCTCAAACAACGTCTTGATCCAACGCAGCCCAAACTCGCGGGCGAAGCGGACGGACGCTGATTCACCGCCAATCGGTGAACGCCTTTGCAACACGGTGCATCCAGATTCGTCCGTGAATCAGGGTTGCCTGACTTCCTTGTCAAGGTTTATATCGGCACCTGCGGAATGAGACCTTCACTTATTAGACCTGAAAACAACGAAAAACCACAAAATTATACCACATGTGGGTCATCCCCATTGACCAAGGGCCCACATGTTGCCCATCCCGTCGATTCTGGATGAACGGGGTGCAAGGGGCGAAATCGAGCCTTTGAGGGGCGTATCACAACCCCACAAGCGGGGGTGCTTGGGCAAAAAATCGAACGAGGTGCTGAACCTACCGAACCACCCAAGCGCGGCTTCTCCGGGATTCGTTCATTCAAAATGAACGACTCCACCGGCGCGGCGCTCGACGTGATCGTTGAAAGAGAACTACTCGGGGGAGTCGCCTGTTCGACCGTCGAAATCCGGTTGCAGTTTCACGATGCGTTGCTCCGCCTTGGTGAGGATGGCCTGACACTGTGCGAGCAGTTTCATGCCTTCTTCGTAACGGTCGATCGATTCTTCCAACCCGACTTCGCCCCGTTCGATCTCGTTGGCGATCGCTTCGAGGCGAGACATAGCCTCTTCAAATGTCACTTTCTTTGTGCCCATGCACCCATTGTCACCGCAGAAGGTGAGGTTCGTCAATCGAACAACTCGCCCTGCTCCGAATCGAGCACGCGCGACTCGAACGCACCGTCAGCCAACTCGGTCACGATGCGATCGCCCTCTTTGATATCGTCGCTGGTTCGGATCAGCCGATTGCCCCTCTTAAGCCGCGTCATGGAGAATCCGCGGGCCAACGTCGAACGATGGCTGAGCGCCTCAAGGCGACTTTGCATAGCCTCGCACTTTGCGCGTGAAGTCCGCATGTTCGTGTCCAACGCCAACCGAAGCCTCCTGCCAACCGCCCCCACACCGTCGCGCTGGCGAGAAATCCGGGCTTCGGGCGACAGGTACGCAAGACGCTCGCCCATGCGAACCGCACGATTCCCAACCACAAGCCGCTTTCTCGAAAGGGCGTGATACAAGCGTTGACGGCTTGTTTGCAGTCGATTCCGATAGATTTCGTAACGCACATCGGGCCCGAGTCGGCCAATCAAAGCCCCGAGGCTGCCCAGTTTCTTGCCGGCCTGATGGAGCAGCGAGATCACCGTACTCCGGAGGCCACCCGCCAGTTGTTGAACGCGCGAACGGCGCGCCTCGATCGCCGCCATCGGATTCGCATAGGCCTGTCGGCGGAGTTCTGCCGTCAAACCCGATCGGCGAATCTGGACCTGATGGCTGATTAACCGGGAGAGAAACGCCCGGCGATGGTTGAGTTCTTCCAGGATGTCCGCAGCATTGGGAACCGCCAACTCAGCCGCGGCTGTTGGCGTGGCTGCCCGGACATCCGCCACCAGGTCTGCAATGCTCATGTCGGCTTCGTGCCCGACGGCGCTGATCACCGGAATCGCGCTGGCGTAGATGGCGCGGGCGACGGATTCATCGTTGAACGCCCAAAGGTCTTCTTTGGAACCACCGCCGCGCCCGACGATAATCACGTCCAATCCGCCGAGCTTATCCGCACCCCGATTGAGCGCCCCAAATGCGCGGACAATCGATGCAGGCGCGTCGGGTCCCTGAACGACAGCGGGATAAAGAAATATCTTTGCGGGGGGAAATCGCCTGCGAAGCGTGTCGGTCATGTCTTCGATCGCCGCGCCCGTTGGGCTGGTGATGAGCGCAATTTGGAGTGGATAGCGGGGCAAAGTCTTTTTGCGCTGCGGATCGAACAGGCCCTCGCCCTTGAGCTTTTCGCAAAGCTGGCGAAAGGCGAGTTCCATCGCACCGATCCCGCGCGGTTCGATTTTGCGGGCGTACAACTGGTATCGGCCACCGCGCTCGAACACGCTGATCGAACCGGTCACGACCACGTCTGCGCCGTCCTCGGGTGAGAACTTCAGCTTCCCGGTCTGCGAACGCCACATCACGCAGGCGAGCTCGCTGTTGTCGTCTTTGAGGGTGAAGTACAAGTGCCCGCTGGTGTGTCGCTTGACGTTGCTGAGTTGTCCGACGACATGAACCGTGGTTGGCATTGCCGCTTCGAGCGCGTCCTTGATGATTCGGGTGATCTGCGAAACCGTCAGGCTGGAGCGGCCCGAGACTTTTGCGGGAGAAGGTCCGACGCCTCCCCTTGCGAGATCTGGATTGAAAGGTTGGCGTGCCATCGATCCTACACCCAGGCCTTACGAAACCGGTACGCCCCGTTGACCAAAGCGTTGCGAGACGAACGCCGGATGAACGAACCGGTCTGGATTAGGAAGTGCCCGCCGCGCCGAATTCGTCGAGGCATGCTTTGAGCGTGTGTTTTTCCATTTCGGTTTCTGCTTTGGCGAGGGCTGCGCGACATCGGTTGACGGCTTCTTCTTTTCGACCCATTTGATGCAGGACCCGAACCAGCGTATCGATCACGTCGATCGACGCCCCACCGGACGCCTTCAATGCTTCTTCGGCTTGCTGCACGTTTGTTTCGGTGGCTTTGCCGGAAAGGTAGCCCGACCACGCAAGTCCGTTGAGGACATTCGGATTCCCATCGATCTTCAGCACTTTCGCAGCGAGGTCTGCAGCCCGCGTGTGGTCGGCCAAGCCAACGAACGCCTGATAGTAACCCATAAGCCGCTCAAACGCCTCGGCTTTTTGCATGGCATTTTTTTGGGCATCGTCCGACGAAAAAATCTCCGTCAGCGGCGAAGTTTTGCCCGCAAAGTGTTTCAAGCGCAGGGCGATGTCCTTGTCCACATCCGATGAGGCGACGATGTCTGCGTATCGCTTTGCACCGACGCGCATGTTGAACAGATACGGATCGAACAGTTTGACGGACTTGGAGTTTGGATCTTTTGCAACGACCGCGTCGTAAACATCGATGGCCAGCCCCTCAGAGTTGGTCATCTGACCAAAGGTCACCAAATCGGCAACGTCTGTTTCGCGGCTATTGCCTGATCGAAGTCGCAAGCCAGCCGCTTCCGCCCGGTCGGCCAACGCTTTGCGCGTAGGTTCGTAGGCAAATGACAGGTTGAACAACTCTTGCAGCAGATAGCTGTTTCTGATCCCGG
>JAADIU010000329.1:11550-22013 GCA_013151185.1 Planctomycetota bacterium | reverse complement strand
CGTCTCGCGACTTCTGGGTGTGGGTACGGGTGTGCGGTCGGCCCTCGCGCGTTTGATGGTTTCGTCGGCGGGTGTTTCTGCGTTTCTCAACAACACGCCGATTGTTGCAGCGTTGATGCCGGAGGTTTTGAGTTGGTGTCGCAAGCGCCAAATCTCGGCATCGAAGATTCTGATTCCGCTATCGTATGCCACCATCCTTGGCGGAATGTGTACGCTCATCGGGACGAGTACAAATCTGGTGATTGACGGCCTCGTGCGTGAGACGGGAGTGATGGCTCCGCTTTCCCTGTTCGAACTGAGTTGGGTCGGCGTGCCTGCCGCCATCGTTGGCATCACATTTGTGCTTACCGTCGGCGTGCGATTGCTGCCCAATCGGCAGGAACTCCTCGATCAATTCGGCGCAGCGCAGCGCGAATACATTGTCGAAATGCTGGTCGAATCCAACTGCCCGCTCATCGGCAAGAGCGTTCAGGATGCGGGTCTTCGTCACCTGCCCGGTTTGTTCCTGATCGAAATTGACCGTAAGGGGGAAGTGATCGCGCCGGTTTCCCCTGCGGATAAACTGCAAGATGGCGATCGGCTCATCTTCACCGGATTGGTGCGTACCATCGTTGATCTTCAGCGCATTCCCGGATTGGTTCCGGGTGTGGAATCGCACTACGACGTGTCGGCAGGGAGCGGTCGGGCGCGTCGACTTTGTGAGGCGGTGGTCAGCACATCTTTCCCCGAAATTGGCCGCACCATCCGTCACTCGAACTTTCGCACACGGTACGACGCGGTGGTTGTCGCGGTGCATCGTCATGGCGAACGGATCGAGCAGAAAATCGGCGAGGTGATTCTACGCCCAGGGGATACGCTGCTATTGCAAGCCGGTGAGCATTTCGAGCGTACATTTCGCGGCAGCAACGATTTTTACTTGGTGTCGGAGGTTCAAGACAGCACGCAGGTTCGACATGAGCGGGCTTGGCTTGCGACGGGTACGTTGCTCCTGTTGGTCGTTCTGCTGACGTGGGGCGTGCTGTCGACGGCTGTGTCTGCGCTGATTGCTGCTGCGCTGATGGTGTTGCTCAGGTGCGTGTCGGTTGGTGTGGCTCGGCGAGCGGTGGATTGGCAGGTGTTGGTTGTGATCGCTGCCGCTCTTGGTTTTGCGCAAGCGATTCATGCCAGTGGGTTGGATGCCAAGCTGGCAGACTTTGTCGTGCGCGCGGGCAAGCAGTGCGCGGGGCCGGTGGGTGTGCTCATTGGCATCTACCTGCTCACGAACATTCTCACGGAACTCATATCGCACATCGGAGCAGCCGCCCTCGTCTTTCCTATCGCGATGGTCGCGGCTGAGCAGTTGGGCGTGGACCCGCATCCCTTCGTAATCGCGATCGCAATCGCAGCGTCGGCCAGCTTCGCAACACCGATTGGCTATCAGACAAACCTGATGGTCTACGGGCCCGGTGGCTACCGGTTTTCGGATTTCATCCGCATCGGTTTGCCGATGAACGTACTCATCATGATTGTAGCGATGTTGATTATTCCCCGTGTTTGGCCGCTTGTCGCAGTGCAGTAGGGGTTCAGTAGTGGCTGAGGTTACTGCGTGCGTTCGCTGTCGTCGGGTTCTTCGGATCGCTTGGTTTCGGTTGGAAGGGTGCGCTTCTTTTCAACGACCAGCGTACCTGCGATTAAATCGCCAAGGCGCTGGTTGTTGCGGGTTAGCAAAATCAGCATCGCCAGCGGAAGAAACGCCAGCATGTAATACAGTTCGACCCGCAGACAGTTTCGGGTGACGATCGCCCTCAATGTGCAGTTGCTACCCTGCGTACCACATACCCGAAGACCGAGGGCCGTCTTGCCCAACGTTGCCTTGAAAGCGGCTTCCATCACGATCGTGTAAACCACGAAAAGCAGCAAGCTCTGAATCCAAGGCAGAAACGCAGCATTGGGATCGCGTTCCAACAGGTAGGTTAACTCGCGCTGCATGTTGGAACCCGCTTCGACGTTCTCTGCAAACCAGGGTGCGATGAACACCGGACCGGCGACGAGCGAAACGGCAACCAGATCGATCAGGAACGCAAGCAGGCGTTTTCCGAACCCGGCTAGGACGTATCCTTTTGGCGTCTCCAAATCTGTAAACAGGCTCGGGGAGCGTCGCAAGAATACGACAAAGAGCATCGACGTGATCGCCACCGCCATGACAATGGAAGCCACGCGAGACGTTTCCGATGCGCTGCGATCGGAAGCCATCGCTGCCACTTGCCCCGGTTCCACCTTTGCTGCGCCACCGTTCGGGGGCCACTGTCCGACCCATACTTGGGTGTCGTCCTCGACGGTTTTCTGATACGCGACGAGCAGATTCTCGCCGAAACTTCCTGCCGCGACTTGCGGTGGGGACCCGGTTGAATCCTCTTCTGTCAGGTCGAACGGTTCGCCGGATTTCCAAACGCTATCGAGCAAGGTGTATGCTACGATTTCTTGTGACGCTGTGGCGCCTTTCGGACGACGCGCGATGAGCGTAAACGCGTCGTTGTGGCTGACGAACGCGAGAAAATCGTCATCGGAAATATCTGGCGCTTTCGTCGGGGTCTGCCAGCCGTCCTTCGACTGCGTCAGGAACATGGTCTGCTTCGGCGCAGATTTTTCGCTATAGAGAACCGCACAACTTCCCTCGTTGCACGCCAATCGAAAGTTCGACGCATCGTCCATCGCGGTCGGGCACAGGGACACGAATTCCCACTTGCCTCTGAAATATCGAACGAGCGAAAATCTGGGGGTGGGCGACGTTTTCGACACCAGCGATTCGGCGGTGATCAATGCGGGTTTGTCGTCCCAATCATCGGCGTCACTACGTTCTTCTGTCTCGCCACCATGTTGGGCTTTGCCATCGCCTTCGGACGGCGCGGGGTCTTCTTGATCGGTCGTTGGTTGAACGTGGAGCGGGAGCGGGGAAGCCGCCTTCGTGGTGACAATGGCAAAGATGGCGTCCGCGTCGGAGTCACCACAAACCGCCATGGGAACGGAGCGGCCTGGCGCGGTGAGTTCGTTTGTGTCCATGTCGAAGCGAGGCGTGGCAAGGTCCCGCGGTAAGTGGCGCAGACGATAGTGCGAGCCGTCTCGAAGAAAGACGTGCAGGTTTTCACCTCGGATGGCAGCAGCGGCTACGCTTGCGAAAGGGGATTCGTTTCGAAACTGTCGAAACCGAAGGCCCGTTTCCGTATCCTGGCCGAACGCAAACACGACTTGCATCGCGTCGCCATCGCCCGATGGAACCGATCGATACACCCAAACGTGTTCGCCGTCGGAATGCACCGTCAACGGGGTGGCGCGGTCTGCACCGGCGGATGTTGGCGCAATCAAACACGCGCAAAAACAGACCATCGCAAAGCGAACGAAATCATTCATGTGCGTATCTTCATGGGCATGCGATTTGCATCAAGGATCGTTGGCGGGGTCTTTGTCATAAGTGTCTTCATTGTATGCGTCGCCATCTGAGTAGGCGGGTTGACCGGTTTCAAGTCGCCACTGCTCCTCCTCCAACTGCCTGCGAATCTCCTCGTTCGCATCCGGTGGATTTCGCATGTGGTCGAGTTCGACATCGAGATCGACGATGTGGTCGAAACGGGCTCCACGGTCGAGCGGGAATTGGAACGCAGGATGTTCTTCTGTCACCTGCGGCAACATCTTCCAGCCACGGGTTGTAAAGAGCATGTGCCCTTCGGTTGCGGGCCAGTCAATTTCAAAGCGGTGGGGGATGAGCGGACCGCCGGGTATGATCGGTTTGTAATTGCCAAGTTTTGCGTCCATGGCGATTTGCCCCATCGGATCGCGAAAGACAATCCGCCCGATCAGTTGCGGCGAATAGCGGTCCAGCCAAAATTCCTTGCTGATGCGTCCGCCTGCCTGTCCCCCGCCCGCCTGTCCACTGTGGTCGACGAAGATGAGTTGCTGGTAGTCGTCGGTGAGGCGCTGAACGGGACCATTCGCATCGGCCAAGTCTTCCGGGAGCAGTGAGATACCCAGGGCTTGCACGATGAGTTCCGGTCGAATGATCAACTCTCGGGCGAGCGGTTGAATGTCGCGGTCGTGTCGTCCCCACGTCAACGCCCGGGCATCGGGCTGCTCAACCCAGTACCGCTCCTGATTTGAACCGAACGCAAAATAGGATTTCCCCAACACGCTCATGTTCAGACGCATGTTGCGCGGACACAACACGATCAGGTCGGCATCCACATCGAACTTGCGTTTCTTGCCATCCGGATCGGTGAACTGGCAACGCGCGAAACCACCCTTCGACTTCAAGGTCATTTGCAGACCGCTGTTGTTTTGGTTCACCACCGAGATCGCGTCGCGGATGGGCATCGGGGCGAACGGGATCTGCTCAATCTCATCAGGACGTCCGGGAGGGCAACCCACCACGAGGGCTGCCAAGCCGCAAAGAGCGATCGATGAGAGACAACCACGCAAGCCACCTCGTGCTCGGCTCCTGCCGGGGATGCCCGTCGAATGTTTCATTTTGAGTTCGCCTGTTCAGAAGCTGTCGATTCGGTGGACGAGCTGTGATCGGGTGATGTGTCGCCGGTTTCGGTGGAATCCGTTTGTGTGTCGGCTGACGTTGTTTGATTGGTTTGATTGGTTTGATCGGCTTGATCGCCACCGTCGGACTCATCCATTTCGTCGAAGTCGCCCATGTCGCCGTGCAGAATCGCGCCGAGTTGTCGGCTAACGCTTTCGATTTGCGTGTCGTCGAGTTCCGGGTTGACGACTTTGTGGATCGATTGTTCGCGGACGAGACGCATGTGCCAGATTTCTGCATCGCCTTCCTTGACGCTCTGCTCGTATTTGAGAATGCGTTTGCGCATCAGGATGAGGGCAAGGACGAATCGAAATTGAACGCGCTCAGCCAGCGTTTCATCTGCCAGCCGCGTGAAGAAGCTGATCAACACATCGTCATCAAGCAGTAGCCGCTTTTTCTTTTCACGCGCGGGCACGGTGGTCTTAAAAAAGCAGTAACAATCGGCGGGTGGTCCGGTCCAGTCTTCAACGCTGAAATCTTCACGGCGAAAGCTTTCGCCCTCTTCGTAGAGGACGGCGAACACGGGTTCGTTTTCGGCCAATTGCCTACCCGTTGCGCCACAAACGGTGCCACATCTCGCCACTTCCCACTGTTCCATGCTGTCTCGCCTACTGAGGTTGATACGCCTACCACGTCGCTTGTGGGGCTACCATCCTAGAAGGCGTCGGCTATGTCAACCGCCGGGCTTCAGCAGCTTTTCGAGCACGGGCTTAACGTCGGCTGCCCCGCTCCCGGAAGCAACCAGCAGCCCCGCACGATCGATCACCATGATGGACGGAATGGCCACGACTCCGTAGGCGTTGGCTGTGGCGTTCGCCGACTCGCCCCAGCCGTGGTGCCAATTCATTTTCCGTTCTTTGACAAACGATTGGAGCGTGCTCTTCTCGGAATCGAGGCTGACGCTGATCATGACGAAGTCGTCGCGCGATCCGTAGGTCTTTTGAATTTCGATCATACCGGGCACCTCGCCCAGGCAGGGTCCGCACCACGTCGCCCAAAAATCGAGCAGCACGACTTTGCCCGACAGCGCGCTGAGCTTCAATATTTTTCCGTCCAACGTTGTGACCGAAAAATCCGGTGCGGATTCTCCCGTCTTGACGGTCGGTGTCATTCCCGGATCCGAGGCACGCGGGTCGGTTTCCAGGTTGAAGGCGTAGGTTGATTTCCCCGCGCTGATCTCCTGATCGAGCAGGGGCTTGTACCCTTTGGCATAGACCGAAACCTGAAACGAATCCAACGGTGCGTCGATGATTTCAAAAGCCCCAGCCGCGTTGCACATCGCGGCTAATCCTAGCGTTGCACTGCCGCGCCACTTGGTTGTGGTGACGAACGTTTCCGCCACCGGTTGTCCGTCCGGATCTTTCACAACGCCCGTGATCGAGCGTGCCGGTGTCAGCTTGAATTCAACCGTCGTGCGTTTGTCGGGCGACACGGTGACCTGACGAAGATCGGGCGCGTGACCGGATGAATGAATTGTGACGACTGCCGCGCCGGGCGCGACACCTTGAATTTCGAAAGCGCCTTCAAAATCGGACCACGCAGTGGGCGACATATCGTTGTTGATTTTCCCGACGGAGATGCGGGCACCGTTGACCGGAAAGATTTCGGGCATGCGGCTTGCGGTTTGGCTCGACACGACCTTGCCGACGATCGTGCCCGCGGAGTTCATGAGCAACTCGTGGTCCGATTCAGCTTTGTCTGCCGGCAAGTCAATCGAGCGCTCGAAATCGAGGTCGGAGACCTTGGCTCCATGCGTTAACCGCAGCTTCAGCGCGGTGCTGTCGAAGTTTAATCCGTGGAAGGTGGCTTTGCCGCCGCGACCCGTGACCGTTTGTTTGTAGTTTTTGTGCGGCGAATCGACGGCTTCAATGATGACGCCTTCGATGGGCTGACGGTCTTCGCCCACCACGCGCAGGTGAACGATTCGTTCCCGCGAAAGCAGGATCGTACGGATGCCTTCGTTCTGAGGTTCCCTGATTTGTTCCTCGAAATCGGCATAACCCTCTGCCTTCGCGCGGAGCCTGATGGCATAGGGCAACAACTCTTCGATGGCGAAGGTACCATCGGGACCGGTTTCGGCTTCGTAGTCTTTGTAGCCCGACGTGACGACGATGCGCACTTTGGGCACGGGTTTCTCAGTGGTCCGGTCGTGAACGATGCCGCGCAGAGTGACGGCACCGAGCATCTCGTGATCCACGAAGGGCGGATCGCCTTCTGCCGTCAGCGTGACGTCGAGGGACTTCGGCTTGCAGAGTATTTTTGTGACGGTGACGACGGCTTGCCCGCTGAAGCGACTTTCTGCGGTGATGCGAAAATCACCATACTCGTTGGTTCTGGTTTCGCCCAGGAGCGATTGGTCCTTCTTGGAAGTCAGCGTGACGACCGCATCTTTAACACCGCCACCGCTGTGGTCGAAAACCTGACCTTCAACCAACACATGTTGGATCACTTCTTCCTTTGAGTTCGTGTTCGCGTCGGTGATGTCGGGCGATTGTCCAAGCGAGGCCAATGGTGTCATCATCGCCAAGACGACGAACGCAATGGGAATTCTGTGTTCGGCTGAAGGCATGGTTGCTCCGCACTACCTCGAAGGATATTTCGTCGAAGGATATTTAGTTCGGCCATTGAGCTGGCTTCGATTCGAGAAGCCGTTGAGGTCCACGGGTTTCTTGCTTACCGGATCGATATAGGGCAGTTGTTGGATCATGTTCGTCAAGGACTCGCCATCGATCAGCGTGACGATGGTGCCTTCGGCAAAACGCCTTGCACCCGGTCCGAACGATGACGTCGTCACGAAGTAGCCCGCATCCGCATTCATTTTTGTCAGGACGCCCAGGAATTCACGAACCGGCGCCTGATTGATCGGCTTGGCGTACCGTTTGCATTGCACGAGCCCGGTGTGTCCGTTCTTTCGCACGACGCCATCGATCCCGCCGTCGTTCTGCGCAGGCGTCTCCGTGGCATCATACCCGAGAAACTGGAAGTACCGCAGCACAAATCGCTCGAAACCTTCCGGAGACAATGCCAACATCGTGTTCGGATCGCCCATTTCCTTAAAGCCCGCCAGCTCCCGATTATAAGACGAACAAGCCGCCCGGTGCCGGCATTGCTCTTTTTCGGCTTGGCGTGTTCGGTGGCGGCGGACGCGGTGGATCAGGAATTGACCGGCAAAAAAAACTGCAAGTGCAACTGCGAGCGATGCCGGGTATTTGCGTAGTTGTATGTAGGTGCCAACGAACGCCATAGCCGCCGCGACGAGGAGCGCAACCATAAATGCAACCCAATGGTCTGCGCCCCAGGCACGCGATGGCTCGGGCGATGGTCGCCGACTTAAATTGGCATCGACAAAATGCCGCACGACAGAACCCTTCCAACCATGGTGGGCGTGCCTCCGTGCAGCATGGTTTCTTCGCGTTTTTCGCGATCCCCGACCAAAGGGATTTGCGGTTAAGTCCGATCTTGATGGCGTCGGACTGTCGAAAGTTGTCGAACGGATTCCGAGTGGGAACCCAGAGCAATTAGCCGCGTCCAAGTGCCATCAGGTGTTTAGTATATCTGTTGCGTAGGCACTATTTGCAGCGTAGAATTCGGTATGGGTGAAAGTACCTAGACCTTCGCGATTATTGGAGGTGTCCGTATGTCCGGTGTCGAAAAACAAGTTGCCCGAACGCGAACCCGTTTGTGGATGAATCAATGGGTTTCAACGAATGCGCGCGTTTTTACATGGTTCGCATGTGGGCTTGCTGTTGTGGTTTTGGCGTCGCGTTTGTTCGGATGGCAGATGCCTTGGATGTTGATTGCGTCGTGCGCGGGCGTCGCTGCACTTGTCATTGGGACGACCTGGAGCATTGTCGCGCGACCATCCGTGGATCATGCTGCGGCTGCGCTGGATGAGGCGGTTGGGCTTAAGGAACGAGTCAGCAGCAGCCTCTATCTTGCGGGCTCTGACGATCCATTTGACGAAGCAGTTTGCGCAGATGCAGCCGCGGCTGCCAATTCCGTTACGGTGCGTCAACACTTTCGCATGCGTTGGCCAAACAGCGCAACTTCGGCGGTGGCTGCTTCTCTTGTTGCGCTCGGGATGTTTCTGGTACCGCACGGATTATTTGAATCGAAAGAAGAAGTCGCGCAGGCCCGCCGGCATGTGCAGGTTGAGCGCACAAGGGTAGAGGTCAAAAAACGACTCGAAAAGATCAAGAAGATGGCCAAGGGCAATCCGGCGATGTCGGATTTGAAGGATGAGATCGACAAGTTGGAGGCCATGTCAAAGGCCAAGTTGGATCGGCCAGAGGATCTTCGCCACGAAGGAATCAAGAAGATCGACCATCTTGCCGACGCGATTCGACAAAAGCAGTCGAACAGCAAATACGACAAGGTCGCGCAAACCAAAAAAATGCTGCGCTCTCTGAAGGAGCCACGCGGTAAGCAGTCATCCGTGCAGAAGCTGACGCGCGAACTCGCCGCAGGTGATTTCAAGACCGCCAAGCAAACGCTGGAACAAATGCGCGAGCAACTCGCTACGCTCAAAAAAGATGGCGACAAAGAATTCACCAAGAACATGCAGAAACAGTTGACGGACCTAGCCAAACAGCTTGAGAACCTTGCCAATCAGAAGCAACTCAAGAAAAAGCTGGAACAAGCCGGCATCAAGAAGGAAGACGTCGAGCGCATGTTGCAAAAGCTCACGAAGGAAGACTTGGAGCAAATCAAAAAGCAGCTTCAAAAAAACGGTCTTTCACAAAAGCAAATTGAAAAGCTCGCACAGCAGTGCAAGAAGCAGCAAGCCGGCAAGGAAGCGCTCGACAAGCTAAGCCAGAAAATGAAAAATGCGGGTCAAGCGGCAGGTGCGGGGCAGATGGATTCCGCCTCCAGCGAAATGCAAGCCGCCGCAGAGCAGCTTAGCGAGATGGAAGCGCTTGAGCAGGAGATGAACCAGCTTGACTCCACCATGGCAGATTTGCAGTCTGCCAAAAACGACATGAACAATTCCTGCAAGAAATGTTCCGGTACCGGAAAGTCGGGCGATGGTGATTGTTCCAGTTGCAACGGTAGCGGAATGGGGCAAGGTCAGCAGCAAGGCAGGGGCGGCGGACAAGGTCGCCAGGGACAGGGCAGAGGCGGCTTGGCCCGGAAGAACGAAACCGCAATCGGTTTCAAAATCGAACGCGGAAAGGTTGAAACAACCAAGGGACGCATCATCGGACAGTTCCTGGTGGATGGCGAACAGGTCAAGGGCGAAGCCAGCGAGCAGTTCGTCGAACTGATGGCCGCTGCAGAACGAGACGCGATCGACACCGTCAACGGTGATCGGATTCCTAGGCAATATCAAAAAGCAGTCCGCGAGTATTTCAAGAGACTTCCCAAAGGCTTCGACCTTGGAAAGCTACTTGCTGCCGATGGCGAGGAGTCGGCTGAGGAAGCCGGTGAGAGTGCGCCCGGTGATGGGGGTAAATCTGAATCCGGCGATGATGCACCGGACGCATCGCCCTCCGGCGATTCAGGCGACGCCTCAGGCAAGTAATTTTCCACTCCTTGTCGTATACCGTTGCGTTCGAGGTTTCTGGTAGGGTCCGCTGTGCGGACCGCCACGGCGACTCTGTTCGATACTGAGAGTTCGATACTGAGAGTTCGATACTGAGAAATGGTCCGCACAGCGGACCCTACATCGTTGAATCATGCATTATCGTTGAATAAGGCATCGTTGAATAGTGTCCCAACAGGTTGAATCACACCACTAACACGTTCGCATCTTCTTTGTCGCATCCCGCGCTCCGCATGAACATAACCGACCGCAACCCGGACAATCGCTACCGCCTGACCATCTGGTTGATGCTTGCATCGGTTCTGCTCACGGTTGTCGGCGCGTGTCGACCCGCTTCTTCCTCGGATAACAAGCCGCCCGCAG
>JAADIU010000329.1:0-11538 GCA_013151185.1 Planctomycetota bacterium | reverse complement strand
CGTCCTCTATTGCAGCGTCGATGAGCGGTTCGCGCGCGAGGTGATTTCTCACTACGAGAAAAAAACGGGCGCATCGGTTCAACTCGTCACCGATTCGGAAGCCGGGAAAACCACCGGGCTGGTCAATCGAATTCGTGCAGAGGGCGAGCGGCCCCGCGCGAATGTGTTTTGGTCAAGTGAGCTTTCGCAAACAATACTGTTGGCACGCGAAGGTCTGTTGGCCCCCTACAATTCGCCCAACGCGGTTGATATTCCAACCGAATTTCGCGATCCCAAAAACATGTGGACGGGGTTCGCGTTGCGCGCTCGCGTCCTGGCTTACGATCCCAAGGTCACAAGGCGATCGGAAGTGCCCACACGGTGGGAGGATCTTTCCAAGCCCGAGGTTGCAGCGCATCTGGCAATCGCAAATCCTCTGTTTGGCACCACGCGAAGCCACGTCGCTGCCATGCTCGCACTTTGGGGACCAGAGCGGTTTACGTCGTATCTCGATGATATGGTCGAACACGGAGTTCTCGTTACGCAGGGAAACAGTTCTGCGGTTCGGCGACTGATTGAGGGAAGCGTGAAGTTTGCAGCGACCGATTCCGATGACGTGCTGGTGGCTACGCGTCGTGGGCACCTTGTCGACATGGTGTTCGCAGAGTTCGACGGGCAGGGCGCGTTCGTAATTCCCAACACGGTCGCACTTCTTGCAGGATCAGAGGAGAACACCGAAGCCAAGCGTTTGGTGGATTACATCCTGTCGCAAGAAGTTGAACGCATGTTGGCCCAAAGTGATTCCAGGAATTTTCCCGTCCGGGCAAAACTTTCAAAAGAGCTAAGGATGCGAGCACCCAAGGCGAGTTTGGTGTCTCCGGATGCCGTGGCGGACGCCATGCCCGAAGCCGTGCGAATTTGCCGCGAGGCGTTCTTGAAGTGACGCACAAGGTCTACGCCATTTTTCCGGCGTTCGGATTCTTGCTTCTAATCCTAGCCGTTATCTATCCGGCTTCGATGTTGCTCGTGAAGTGTTTTGAAGCGTTACCACCCTCCGAACAAAACGCATCCGAAGCCGCTGTCGGACTTCCCTGGTCGCTGCTCGTGCGGTCTGTCCGATTGTCGGGCATGGGCGCGACGCTGGCTTGCGTGCTATCGATTCCCGGAATTTTCCTGGTTGTTCGAGCGGGTGCTGCATCGCGATACGTTTTGGTTGCGGGGCTGATGGCGGTGCCATTGTTGTTTCCGCCGATCGTCGCAGCACTCGGATGGCGATGGTGGGTCGATGTACCCGGCGAAGTACGATGCGTGGGCGTGTGGGCGGCATGGTGTTGGCCGATTGTATCGCTGATCGTGGGCGGTGCGTGGGCCAAAACTGGTAGGCACTTATACGAAGTTGCACTGATGAACAGCCACACTGTCCCTGCATTCTTCCACGTTATGTTCAGCGTCTTGATTCGTCCTCTGTGTGCCGCGTGGTTGTTGCTCTTTGCGTTGTTTCTTGGGGACTACGCGGTACCTCATTCGTGCGACATCATTGTCTACGCCACAGCCCTGCTTTCCGAGGCGACCTCCTCGCTTCATCCGCTTGCCACCGTCCGGGCGGCTTGGCCGCTTTTGATTCCGATGTCTGTCGCTCTTCTGGCTGCGTTCTTAACGGGGCGGCGCGCAGGTCAAACGGAGATCGACGAGCCGATGCAACCAAGGTCCCTTGGACGGCTTGTGCCAGCTTTGGTTGCGATGCTTCTCTTAGTTTCGTTGGCACTACCCATCACCGCGCTCCTGCGAAAGGTCGACTTGGTCGCTGCGTTGATCACCACCTGGAAAACCTACGACACCGATATTCTCAGTTCCCTTGGCGTCGCGTCGCTGGCGGGCGTTTTGATTGTTTGGATGGGGGCTTCGGTTGTGGCTTGGCCACCGCTTCGGCGAATATGCCCTGCGATTGTGCTGCTGTGGGCGGTGCTTCCGGGTGCGTTGATCGGAAAGGGTCTCATCGCGGCATACCTACCGTTCGACTTCATCTACAGTCATTGGACGCTCACGGTGTTGGGATATGTCGCCCGCTTCGGTTGGATCGGGGTTTTGTGTGCGTACCTTGTGTCGATGCAGGGGGGGCGGGCGTCGGAGCAGGCAGCGATGGTCGATGGGGCTTCGGGCGGGATGGCCACATGGCGGGTGACGTTTGCAAACCATTGGCCTACACTCGCGGGTGGGGCTACGATTGCAGCCGCTATGGCATTGGCAGAACTGGCGACGACGTCACTGGTGCGCGTGCCAAGTTACACACCGGTTTCGCTGATTTTGATCGAGAAATTTCATCGATTCGAGGATGATATCCTGGTTGCGCTGTGCATTTTGATGTTGATCGCTGCGTGCCCCGCGATCATCGTGGCGGCTATTGCTGTGCGGCGGAGCCGGTGAGAACCATGTTACCACGTTTGAAAAACATTCATCTCGCGCGGCGTTTTCGATCGCACGGGTTGCACGCGGTCCTCTTTGCAGTGCTAGCGTTGACTCTGGTCACTGGTTGCAAGCCCGAGACGATGACTGCCAACGGAGTCGTCGCGATGTTCGGTCACCTGGGATTGGGACAAGGAGATTTTACCTACCCAAGGGCGCTGAGCGTCGATTCCAAAAATCGCATCTTCGTGGTCGACAAGAGCGCTCGCCTGCAACGCTTCGGACCGACGGGCACATTTCAAACAGGATGGTCCATGCCCGAGCGGGTGGCTGGCAAGCCGATCGGTTTGTATGTACACGACGACGGGCGCGTCTTCGTCGCCGACACCCACTATCATCGCGTCATGGTCTTCGATGCCGACGGTGTGGAGCTAGCCCGCTTCGGGCGAGAGGGGTATGGTGACGGTGAGTTTCAACTGCCGACGGACGTGGCCGTCGATAGCGAAGGCTTCATCTACGTCAGCGAGTACAACGGGAACGATCGGGTGACAAAGTGGTCGCCCACGTTTGAATTCGTCAGCGTCTTTTGCGAAGGTGAAATCGACGGGAAGGTGATGCGTCGTCCTGCGGCGATGGATTTTGACAGCGAAGGAACGTTGTGGGTCGCAGACGCCTGCAATCACCGCATTCTCGGGTTCGACCGCGAAGGCAAGCTGCTCGCATCGTGGGGCAGCATGGGGCGGGAACCGGGTCAGCTGCGATATCCATACGACATCGATTGCCTTGACGACGGTACGATTTTGGTGTGCGAGTTCGGGAACCATCGATTACAGTGGTTCGACAAAGCCGGGAACTCTACTCGGGTGTGGGGAAAACAAGGGCGACGACCGGGCGAATTGTGGGCACCGTGGGGCGCGGTCGGCGCGCCGGATGGCCGAGTGTATGTCGTCGATTCGCTCAACGCGCGCGTTCAGGTGTTGGAGCTACAGTAAATCAGGAACTACAGAAATCCGGAACTACAGTGAACTCGGATTTCCTTTGACGTTGGAGTTGTACTAACCGTGGCATTGAATTGGCCAACTGAATCCGTGCTTGCACTTATCCTGCCCCTGTCGGTGGATCAACCGGTATGGCTTTGGTTGTTGCTGCTCGTGCCCATTGTTGCGGTCGTCTCCTGGCGGGCGCTTGTTGCGTTGTTGCCTGGGCGACGTGCCCTTGCCATTGTGGTCCGATGCCTCGTCATCATCGTTCTCGCCCTCTGCCTCGCCGACGTCACCTACGTTCGCACCACCGACAAGCTGACCGTGCTTTTTTTGATGGACCGTTCCGACAGCGTCAAGGATCTCCAGCAGGTGCAGGAGGAATACCTAGCGGCCGTTTCCTCGCAGATCAAGGGCCATCCCGACGACCGGTTCGGCTTAATCGATTTCGCCAGCAATGCCTACCTCCAACAATTGCCGATGCACGGGGGATACCACATACCGGTGGGTCGGCTACCGGAGATGGACCACCGAGAGCGGACCGATGTTGCCGCAGCCATCCGGTTGGCGTTGGCGATGTTTCCGCACGACAGCGCAAAACGCATTGTGCTCATGTCCGACGGCAACGACAACATGGGCAACATCCTGACCGAAGCAGAGGGAGCCCAAGCCGCTGGCGTCCAGATTGACGTGGTTCCGCTTTGGTATGAACATCGCAACGAAGTGTTCTTCGACAAAATGGTCGCGCCGACGCGGGTCGCGGAAGGCGACTTGGTACCGTTGCGAATGCTTCTGCACGCAGAGCGATCCACGCGCGGACGAATCGACATCTACCACAACGGTCGGTTGGTCGAGATGCCAGAGGAAAATTCCACGGTCACCCTCAAACCGGGCAACAATCCGTTCACGGTCAAAATTCCGATTCAGGGCGGTGGACCGCAAAGGTTCGAGGCGCGTTTTGTACCGGCAGACCCGGATGCGGGCGACAGCATCGAGGAGAACACACCGCCACATCATTCTCCTTTGTGTCGAGCAAGAGCAAAGCCCTGATGCTATCAACCCGTGTCGAGGATGACGTTGCACTGGTTGAAGCCCTGCGCAAAGAGAATATCGATGTCGAGGTGCGTGACGTTTCAGCCGGTGAACTCGATTTGCTGGACCTGATGGGGTACTCGGTTGTGATCCTTGCCAACGTACCCGCCAACACGTTTACGTCGCGGCAGCAAATGGATTTCGTGAACTACGTTTCAAACCTGGGCGGTGGTCTGATCATGACGGGCGGGGACGAAGCCTATGGAGCGGGCGGCTGGATTGGTTCGCCGATGGCGGAGATCATGCCGGTCCACTTCGAGATCAAACACAAACGTGTGATTCCGCGTGGCGCGTTGGTGGTGATCTGCCATAGCTGCGAAATTCCGCGTGGTAACTACTGGGGTACGGAGGTCGCCAAGAAATCGGTCGAGACGATCAGTTCGCGCGACTACTTCGGTTTGTTGACGTACTCGTGGTCACCCGGTGGCGTGAATTGGGAAGTACCGATTCAGTTGGCGACCAACAAGGAAGCCATCAAATCGCGCATCGACAAGATGAGCATCGGCGACATGCCGGACTTCGACAGCACCATGCGGATGGCCGTCAAGGGACTCATCGCAACGGACGCCGCACAGAAGCACATCATCATGATTAGCGATGGCGATCCCTCCCCGCCAGCGCCCAGCGTCATCAAGCAAATGGTCAAACACAAGATCACATGCAGTACGATCGGAATCGGGTTCGGTTCGCATGTGATGCAGACCTCGCTCCAGAACATCGCGAAGAAGACGGGCGGAAAGTACTACGCCTGTCGCAATCCAAAAAAGCTTCCGAAGATTTTCGTTAAGGAATCAAAGGTCGTCCGGCGATCGTTGATCAGCGAGGAAGTGTTTACACCGCAGATGCAGTATGCCGCAAGCGAGTTACTGGTCGGCGTTGATGCGGGTGGTCAACTACCTCCGCTCAATGGCATGGTGTTGACCTCGCCCAAGGATGAAGCGCAGATTCCCCTCGTTCGACTCGGCAAAGATGGCGTCGCAGATCCGGTGTTGGCCCATTGGCAGGCGGGGTTGGGGAGAACCGTCGCGTTTACAAGCGGTTTTTGGCCGCGATGGGGTGGTTCGTGGGTGAGTTGGCCATCGTATTCCAAACTGTGGTCGCAGATTGTGCGTTGGTCGATGCGACAGGATGCCCCTGCAAACCTCGACGTCTTCACGCGAATCAAAGGCAACGAAGGCACGGTCATCGTTGACGCGGTGGACAAGAATGCAGGCGCGCTCAATCTGCTGAACCTCCCTGGGGTCATCATCAAACCGGATCAACAGACCGAGCGGTTGCAGTTCACACAAACGGGACCGGGACACTACGAGGCGCACTTCAAGGTCGACCAAACCGGGCAGTACATCGCCAACGTAGCCGTCGTCGAAAACGGCAAGCCGCAGGGTTCGATTCAGACGGGCCTGTCTGTTCCGTTTTCGCCCGAGTTTCGGGAGTTGAATACGAACGAAGCATTGCTCGAGCGGGTTCGCGAGATCACCGGCGGCCGATGGCACGACGACATTGCGCAAGCCGACCAGCATGATATTTTCAGTCACGACATGCCGCCGACGCGGGCGAAAGAACCAATATGGGAGTGGATGCTCGCTTGGGTGTTGCTCCCGCTGTTTTTGATCGATGTTGCCATCAGGCGTCTTGCAAGTTGGCTTGCGTTCTCCGTGGTGTTTGAATTGGTGTTGATGGCTGTTCTCTTGTTTGGCGTGGGTGTCGCGCACGGTCCGTGGTGGGGCATTTTGGGTGTGGTTATTTTGGTCGAGTTGGTGGGTTGGTCGATGCGGTTCAAGTCCATTGGTCCGCTGGTCGAGTCGCTGACTTCGACGGTGGCGACGCTTGGTCATGCGGGTGAGCGAAGCCGAGCTTCGATGGACAAACTCAAGGACGTACGCGATCGTGTGCAGGACGAACGCGATACCAAGGACTCACCGCGCAGAGCCAGCAGGCCCAAAACGCAAGGCGTTCCGTCGGCAGACCGATCCGCCCGATTCGACGTCGGCGATGATGCGGCTAAGATCGAGGCGGGCGATTTGAGGGAAACGATGGACGCAGGGGAAGCAAAAAGCGAAGACAAGCCGCGACCCTCCGCCAAGCCGGAGGCAGATGCAGACGATGAAGATGCAACCTCCCGCCTGCTGCGGGCAAAACGCCGGGCCCGACGCGACATGGACAAGGATGAGTAGCCACAAGTCCAAAGGGCTGCCTGCCTTCCGCCATTCGCCAAGATGATTCAACCAGGAGACAAGATGCGTATTCAAGGTTTTGTTGTAGCGTTGATGTGCTTCGCGCTGACGGGCTCTGCGGCGGCGCAGGATGTGTTGACGGCATACGTCGGTGCCAAAATCATCCCGATTGTGGGCGACGAAATTGATCAGGGCGTGCTCATTACCAAGGGTGGCAAGATCGTCGAGGTGCGTTCAACCGACGACCGGGGCTTTGCAGACGACACCAAGGTCGTTGATCTGACGGGCAAGGTCTTGATGCCGGGTTTGATCTGCACGCACTCGCATGTCGGCGGTATCGGTGGGGGGGATGGCTCCGGTCCACTCCATCCCGATGTTCGAATTTACGATTCGCTGAATGTGAAGTCGAGCGGGTTTCGTCGCGCGGTTGCTGGCGGGTTGACGACGCTCAACATCATGCCAGGTTCCGGGCACCTGCTGAGCGGTCAAACCGTATATGTGAAACTCCGCGGCGGGAACACCATCGAGGAACTGTTCATTCGTCTCGCCGACGGTGGCATCGCCGGTGGCATGAAGATGGCCAACGGGACCAACTCGCAGCGCAAGCCGCCATTTCCGGGAACGCGGGGAAAGTCGGCTGCCCTGGTTCGTGAAATGTTTATCAAAGCGCAGGAATACCGCGACAAACTCGAACGCGCTGGAGACGATGCCGAAAAAAAACCCGATCGAAATCTCGGGTACGAATTCCTGACGGAGGTGCTCAAAGGCAACCGCGTGGTCCATCACCACACACATCGCAACGACGACATCATCACGGTGTTGCGGTTGGCGAAGGAGTTTGGCTTTCGCGTGGTGTTGCACCACATCAGCGAAGGATGGCAGGTCGCCGATGAAATAGCGGCTGCCAATGTGCCTTGTTCGATTTTAATTATCGATAGCCCCGGTGGAAAACTCGAAGCCAGCAAGATGGCATTTGAAACGGGTGCCATCCTGGAGAAGGCGGGCGTTTTGACCGCGTTTCACACGGACGACTGGATCACAGATTCACGAATTTTCCTCCGGATGGCCGCCTTCGGTGTTCGGGCGGGTATGTCGCGGCAGAAGGCGTTGGAGGCGGTGACGCTTTCCGGTGCGAAGATACTCGACCTCGATCAACGAATCGGTTCGCTCGAACCCAATAAGGATGCCGACTTCATCGTCCTGGATGGCGATCCGTTCAGCGTTTATACGAAGGTTCTGCAAACCTACGTCGAAGGCAAGAAGGTTTTCGACCGCAGTGATCCGAAGGACTACCTCTACGCGGTCGGTGGGTTCGGCGCGGGGCACGATCAGCAGCCGTACATGTGCTGCCAACGCGCAGAGCAGTAGGTCAAGAGCGGGGTGGATACGGGGCGGGATCAATAGCACAATTTCAAAGGGATTTGCCAATGGATCGTTCAATCAGGTCACTTATGATCGCCTCGTTTGCGATGGGTTTATTTTGTGTCAGCGCAATGGCACAGGTCGCCGTACGCGGTAAGACCGTGTATACGATGGAAGGCGATCCCATCACCGATGGTGTGGTCGTTATCAAAGATGGCAGAATCTCAGCCGTCGGATCGGCTGACGCTGTTGTCATTCCGGATGGCTTCCGTGTACTCGATGCCGAAGTTGTGACGCCAGGGTTGATCGATGCGCATGCAACCGTGGGGTTGACGGGCATCATGAATCAAAAGCAGGATCAGGATCAATTCGAGCGCTCGAAACCCATCCAACCCGAGCTTCGCGCGATCGACGCCTACAATGCGCACGATCCGCTCGTCGCGTGGGTGCGAAAGTTCGGAGTGACAACGGTTCACACGGGGCACGCACCGGGTGAATTGATCTCCGGACAAACGATGATCGTGAAGACCCGAGGCAACACTGTTGAACAAGCCCTGATCAAACAAACCGCCACGATTGCGGTCACGCTTGCAGAATCGGCACGAAAGAGCGGGGACAAGTCGCCCGGATCACGCGGGAAAATGATGGCGATGTTGCGGGGAGCCCTGGTCGAGGCGCAAAACTATACGCAAAAGAGAAAGCTGGCAGACGACGAGAAGAAGCCCGCCCGCGATCTCAAGAAGGAAATGCTCGTCAAGGTGCTCGCAAAAGAAGTGCCCCTGCTCATAACCGCCCACCGGGCCAACGACATTGCAAACGCGCTGCGGTTGGCGAGGGAGTTCGACATTCGCATCATTCTCGATGGTGTCGCCGAGGGGTACCTGCTGGTCGACGAAATCAAAGCGGCAGGGGTTCCGGTCATCGTGCATCCCGCGATGGCCCGCTACTTTGGTGAGTTGGAAAACGCAAGTTTCGAGACGGCTTCCATACTGCGCGATGCGGGGATTACGGTGAGCTTGCAGAGCGGATACGAAAGCTACGTTCCCAAAACGCGCGTGGTTTTGTTTGAAGCTGCCGTATGCGCTGCCAACAAGATGGGCTTCGACGGAGCGCTTCGTGCGATCACCATTGACGCTGCGCGGCTTCTGGAAATTGACGATCGCGTGGGATCGCTCGCGGTTGGCAAAGATGGCGACCTGGCGCTGTACGATGGTGATCCGTTTGAGTACACGTCGCACTGCGTCGGCGTCGTGATCGACGGTCAGTTCGAGCCGGGCGAGGTTCGATAAGTGCGCCCATAGACCTGGGTGTTTGCAGGGCTGGATTATTCATCCGCCTCCTTGCTTCAAGTCCGCAACGCCAACTTGCCGCTTTCCCCCGTTATGCCCACTGTGGGGCTGATATTTGAATCCGTTGTCTCCCAAACCTATACTCTCCTGAGCGAAATCAATCGCCTGCCAAGACCTGTCGAGGATCGCGTTGGGCCCAGCAATGTGCTCAAGTTCGGTGGTGGCCGCTTGGTATTGAGGGAGCAGGAACCAGAGGGGGACTTATCTTGTCATCGCCATTTGAAGGCAAAACCATATTGGTCGTCGATGACGATCAGGATATTCTGACCGCGATTCGGACCGCACTTGAAGACACCGGCGCGACTGTCTGCACCGCCGTCGATGGTGATGCTGCGGTCGCGATGGCCGAAACCGATGCACCCGACTTGGTCGTGCTCGATGCGATGCTGCCAAAGCGCAGTGGGTTCTTGGTCATGGACAAATTGATGCGTGGCGAGGGTCGCAAACCATCGGTCATCATGATCACAGGCAACGCGGGCAACCGACACAAAGCCTGGGCTGAAAGTCGCGGTGTTGACGGGTACCTCAGCAAACCGTTCCGAATGGAACGACTCATCGAATCCGCCGAGAAGTTACTCTCAAAGGATTGACCTACCGCTCAAAGGGCCGACCTGCCGCTTCTTCCAAACGTCTTCAATTTCCGATCGCAATCGGTTCGTCTGCTCGTATGGCAGAAGTGGGTGAGTGGTTTCCTGGCAGAGCCCGCGCCGCATCTTCCACCATAACCGGGAAGTCCGTTGACGCAGCCACCTTTGTGATGTGGGTCGCTGGTGCGATTTGGTCGGCGACCGCGACAGCGGCTTCGTGTGCCGGGCGACTTAGAAGTGTGGGTTTGACAAACAGCATGAGCATCGCTGCACCACACGCACCCACCGCAAGACGAAGCGCCAATCCACCAACCGGTTGGGTTTCTCCGCGTGGCTCGCGGTTGTAGCATGCCGCAATGATCCGCAGATAGTACGCTGCGCCGATCGCCGAGTTGACCACGCCGATAATCGCAAGCACAACCAGCGGGCCGCCAAACGGATGATCCGCACCCACCGAAAAGGCGCTCGAGAAAATATAAACCTTTCCAAGAAGACCAGCCGTCGGTGGGAAGCCCATCAGACTGAACACACACACCGCAAGGGCCAAAGCAAGCCACGGATGACGTCGGTGCAAACCTTCGATGTCTGCGATGTCCTCGACGCTCTCACCGGATTTTTCCAACGCGCTGAGTACCGCAAATGCACCCAGATTCATCGCGCCGTACACCACCATGTAGAACAGCATCGCAGATACGCCATCGCGCATCGGTCCGTCGCCGGCGAGAAGGCTTGGTCCGACGATCAAACCGATCAACATGTAGCCGCTGTGGGCGACGCTCGAATATGCGAGGATGCGTTTCACATTTCGCTGCAAGAGGGCGATCGTGTTGCCCACGGTCATTGTGAGGGCAGCGACAATCCACAGCACCCACAGCACCTGCGGTGGCACATCCCAAGCGAAAATGCCAAGCAGTTTCACACCCGCGATCAAGCCCGCGAACTTCGGTAGAAAACCAAGCAACCCGCTGATCGGGGAGGCTGCACCTTCGTACACGTCTGCGACATAGGTATGAAACGGGACGGCACCGAGTTTGAAAAAAATGCCGGCGAACGAGAGGATCAAGCCCGCGACGACGAATGCGTGGTTGGTATTCGAAGCCGACGCGACTGCGGCCATCGAGTCTTCTGCGCCCATCAACGTGGTGAACCCTCCCAGCGCACCGTACAGAAAACTGAATCCGTACACCATGATCGCCGCAGACATCGCCCCGAGGAAGAAGTACTTCACGCCTGCTTCGGATGCCCGCTTGTCTTCGCGCGTCAATGAAACCAAGATGTAGGTGGGCACGCTGACCAATTCGATCGCGAAAAAGAGAACCAGCAAATCGTTGGCGGCGGCCGTCAACATCAACCCGGTGAGCGAGAACAGAATCATCGAGAAAAATTCTGCGCGCTCGTTGGGCACCGGAAGATGAAGGTTCGTCAACAACAGAAGGATGCCAATGCCCAATCCACCAAGCCGCACATAGTACAACAGGGGCGTCGCGATGAGGCCCGGTGGCGATGCAGCATCGCTCGGTGCGGAACCAATCCAAAGAGCCGCAAGCAGCGCAGCCGCAGCAACACCAAGGGCGATCAAACCGGGCGCTCCGCCGGATTCCGCAGTGGGATT
>JAADIU010000330.1 GCA_013151185.1 Planctomycetota bacterium | reverse complement strand
ACCATCTGAGCAGACTCCATTCTGCATATTCAGGGCCCATCCCTGGACCCAACGCCAAATATTCTACCACGCAATCCAGCCATCGAAGTGCTTCACCAAAAGTGCGGGAGAACCGTTTTGACCGCCCACTGACACGCATCAGTGAATCACCACCGAAACAGAACCAAGGCAATCGTTTGACTCCGGTACTGGATCAGGAAAATGGGACGTGCCCGATTTGCCAATACAGAAATTCAAAAGCGTCGCGCACCGTATTAGCCCGCCCACCATACGTCGTCGATGGTGACGAGGCCGGTAGTGGCTCAGACGGCGAGCCGGTGTTGTCAAATTGCCGTAGTGTTGCGACTGCAAAATGAGGCGCAAGCAAATGCCCTATTTCAACACAACAACGATTGGCCAAATATGGCCATGTCCGAATGTCCGCTTTTATGTCCGCGCCGAGATGACGCCGAAACAGCTCTCAAACCCCACAGGCAAAGCGGCTTCCGTGTTTTCTCACGGCCACCCAAGATTCCCATTTCAAAACCCTGCGCGCACAACACCCCGTTTTTTCTCCTAAACCCTTGCCAAAATAGGTAGTTACAACGAAATCAAAAACCGCTTTTTTTACCACTTCATGTTCTGATGATCAATGGAACGTCTAAGTCTTGGACCGCTCTTGATGAACCTGTGCGGATCACGGAGATTCTTCTTGACTTGGTCCCTAATTGTGTATATGACGATATCTATATGGATAATACATCGGGCATCATGTTGCACGCAGGTGAATCCGCGATACGGGCTGTGGTTCGTTCGGAGCGACATGTCGACGTGTGGCACATTGCCGCACAGAGAACAGCCGCCGAGCGGAAAACAGCAGAAAAAACAAGTATCCGACGAACACACATCACCACCACCCACCTCAGAGACATTCACCTTAGAGACATCCGCCTTAGAGACTTTGCTTGTAAAGAAACACTGGAATCGCCGGCAGGGCGCGGCAGTGGGTGACGCCCGTCGCGATCGGCGAAGGAGATTCGGATACGCGAGATCTTTCGCACAATCCAAGATTGTCTTGCGTCGAGCCTGTCTTGAACACCGTCGACCTCGCCCTTTCGGGCAAAACGTTTGCAGCGATGAAGATCTTTGTGCGGGGTGCGATGAGTGGAAATGTGCGCGTGATGCGCACAACCGCTTTCTCGGAAGGAATTCTGTCTACGACGTGGCTTTCATTGGTCCAGGTTTTCATTGGTCCGAAACGGAAGGCTTCTAAGACACCACGAAGGGCATAGTGATGAACAACACACTTCAGCAGTTGAGCGGGCGAACGGGCTTTTGGATGGTTGCGATGGCTTGCAGTTGTGGGTGCCTCGCTGTGACCGTAGCCACTGCTCTCGCAGGACAAGCCACTAAAACTCAAGACCCCATGTTGGCTCGAGGCAGTGAACTGTTTGCAAGGAATTGCGCGATCTGCCACGGTGAAAATGGAGATGGCGCGGGGAAGTTTGCTTACCTGATGAACCCTCGTCCGCGCGACTTCACAAAGGGTGAATTCAAACTTGCCACAACGGAGAATTTGGTACCTACCGAGGATGATCTCGTTCGGACGATCAGTCGCGGAATGCCTGGTTCGGCGATGCCGCCTTGGGACCACCTGCCTCTTGCTGACCTACAATCGCTTGCGGCTTACATTCAGGAAATTCATACCACGGGAGTTAAGAACAGACTTGCGGGATGGGTACAAGAGGGCTCGATGAAAGCGGAGGAAATGCCGGCAATTGTCGCGGAACTCACGCAGCCCGGTCAGCCGCTCGTCGTACCGCCAGAACCTGCGTTTGACGAGATTCACTGGTTTCGCGGACGCACGCTCTATTTGGAAAACTGTGCGAACTGTCATGGTGCCGACGGCCATCCTGTGGCGGACGCCGTGAAGTATGACGGCGAAGGTTATCCCGTTCCGCCCCGATCATTTGTCAGCGGTATATTCAAAGGCGGAAGCGACGGGCATCAACTGTATGCGCGCATTTGGAAAGGTATGGCCGGTACGCCGATGCCCTCATCGGAAGGGTCGTACACCGCGGGTGAGATGTGGGACATTATTCACTATGTGCAATCACTCGCACGGGCGGGTGCCCAGGAGCGAGCCCAACTCAAACAGGGTACGTTCGTCGCGCCCAACGTTCGCGGGCAACTTCCATCGGGGCCGACGGACACAGCTTGGGAACAGGCGCGCCCTCTCTATGTTGCGTTGACGCCCTTGTGGTGGACCGAAAATCGAATCGAAGGACTGAAGGTTCAGGCGCTTCATAACAACGACGAACTGGCTATCCGATTGTCATGGTTGGACCCCACACCCGACGAACGAGCCGTGCAACAGGACGAATTCCGTGACGGTGTGGCGATCCAGTTTTCGCTGTCGAGTGATCCGCCGTTTTACATGGGCGATCCCAGCGACCACGGTGGCGTCAACATCTGGTACTGGAAGGCGGATCGCCAAAAAGATATCAGGGACGGTCATCAGGGCGTCGACTCGGCGTTTCCGGATCGCGTTGTCGACATGTACCAGGAGCAGGAACCTCCGCCGACAAAAAACTTCATGACTTGGCCAAAGGCTGCGCTCGCCAAACACGATCCGACATTTATCACGGCATGGGGGGCGGGGAACCTTGTCGCCAATCCGGAAATGAAAACGTCTGTCGAGTCGCTTGTGGCCAGGGGCCCGGGAACACTCGCCGGAGTGCCCGCCCACATCCAATTGGTCCAGGGAAGCGCCATCTACAGCCGCGGCGTCTGGTCTGTTCAACTGTCGCGCCGAATGAGTTTTGTGGACGGCGACCACACGGGTGAGCGCGTTTTTGAAAAGGGCGATTTCCTACCGGTCTCGTTCGCCATTTGGAACGGTAGCGCCGGTGATCGCGACGGCAAGAAAAACATCAGCATCTGGCAAAAGCTGGTCATCGAATAACGGAATCGGTCACGCGAAACCAACATGAACCAATCGCATGAGGGTAAGCACCATGGTGCAAGACAAAAATAACGGACCCGTCCGCTTGGGAACATCGCGACGGGATTTTCTAAAAACCACCGGCGCGGCTATTGGTGCAGCAAGCGCCATGGGTTGGCCGCTCAAGACGCTCGCCTCTCGCCCGGACATTGCGAATCCCCTTGCATACTACCCTGCGCGCGATTGGGAAAAAATCTACCGCGATCAGTATGCCTACGATGGAACGTTCAGTTGGGTTTGCTCGCCCAATGATACCCATTCATGCCGAGTCAAGGCGTATACGCGTAATGGAATCGTCACGCGTATGGGCTCCCAGTATGACCATCAAGACTATGCGGACATCTATGGTAACAAGGCGACGGCGAATTGGAATCCCCGTCAGTGCGCCAAGGGGTATACGTTCCATCGAATCATCTACGGTCCCTACCGTTTGAAACATCCCATCATCCGTAAGGGTTGGAAGGCGTGGGCGGATGCCGGTTTTCCGGATTTGGATGTCGACGGGAACCGCTCGAAGTACAAATTCGACAGCCGAGGTACCGATGAGCATGTGCGAATCAGTTGGGAAGAAGTCTTCCCATATATCGCCAAGGCCTACCACGTCGTAGCCAAGCGATACAGCGGTGAAAAAGGCGCCGCCAAACTTCGCGGGCAGGGCTATCCGGAAGAAATGATCGACGAGATGGACGGTGCCGGTACGCGCACGTTCAAGATGCGCGGTGGCATGGGGCTGCTGGGCGTCATCGGCAAGTATGGTATGTATCGTTTGAACAATTCGATGGCACTGCTCGATGCCCATGTTCGTGGCGTCGGACCTGACAAAGCCCGAGGGGGTCGCAACTGGAGTAACTACACATGGCATGGTGACCAGGCTCCGGGTCACCCATGGGTTCATGGGCTGCAAACCTCTGATTGCGATTTCAACGACCTGCGGTTCAGCAAGCTCATCATCATGAATGGCAAGAACCTGGTCGAAAACAAGATGACCGACTCGCACTGGTTTATTGAGTGCATGGAGCGTGGTGGGCGGATTGTCGTCATTGCACCTGAGTACGGCGCACCGAGCACCAAAGCCGACTACTGGATGCCGATTCGGCCACAGACCGACGCAGCACTCTGGCTTGGCATCACACGTTACATGATTGACAACAAGTGGTACGACGAAAAGTTCGTCAAAGAATTCACCGACTTCCCTCTGCTTGTTCGGACGGACAACCTGAAGCGTTTGCGGGCGGACGAAATCGTTCCCAACTACAAGAGCGACCTCAGCAAGAACGGGCCGAGCTACAAAATTCAGGGTCTGACCGAAGAACAACATGACATCATTGGCGACCGTGTCGTCTGGGACAGCAAGACGAACAAGCCGGCCACGCTGACCCGAGATGAAATCGGAAACCGAATGGTAGAGAAGGGTATCGACCCGACGCTTGCAGGCAAGTGGACTGTTACCCTGGTCGATGGATCGAAGGTTGAAGTACAAACCGTCTGGACGATGTACCAGGAACACCTGAAAGATTACGACATCGATTCGGTTGCAGAAATGACGCAGTCGCCCAAAGCGATGATCGAGCGACTTGCGAGAGATATTTGGGAAACGACGCAAAACGGCGGGCCTGTTGCGATCCATCAGGGCGAAGGTATCAACCACTGGTTCCATGCCACCGAGGCCAATCGCGCTGCATATCTTCCGATGATGCTCACTGGAAATATCGGAAAGAAGGGTGCCGGCGTTCATGCGTGGGCGGGTAACTACAAAGCTGCTTTGTTTCAGGGTAGTAAGATCACCGGGCCGGGTTTCAAAGGTTGGGTTGCGGAGGATCCGTTCAATCTAAATCTCGATGAGAACGCACATGGCAAAGCCGTTCACGTCAAGGCTCGATGCAAGGGTGAGGAACCCGCCTATTGGAATCATGGTGATCGTCCACTCATCGTTGATACACCCAAGGGGCGTAAGGTGTTCACCGGTCAAACGCACATGCCGACGCCCACCAAGACACTCCATTTCAACAACGTCAATTTGTTCAACAACGCCAAACATGCGTACGAGATGTTTAAGAACGTGAACCCGAACATTGAGATGATCATCGCACAGGACATCGTCATGACGGCGTCTGTGCAGTATGCCGACATCGGGTTGCCTGCGAACAGTTGGATCGAATTTGAAGATTTGGAGATGACGGCATCGTGCTCCAACCCCTTCCTGCAAATCTGGAAGGGCGGTATAAAACCGGTGTTCGATTCCAAAGACGATTTGACCATCCTCGCCAATATCGGCAAAGCTATGGGTGAGGAGATTGGCGATCGCCGTTTCCACGATATGTTCAAGTTTGAACATGAAGGCAAACGCGGTATCTACATTCAGAGATTGTTGGATACGTGTACGACAACCATTGGGTACAAGCTGACCGACATCATGGCCGGCAAGTACGGTCCGCCAGGAGCAGCTCTCATGCTCTTTCGGACGTATCCCAGGATTCCTTTCTGGGAGCAAATTCGCGACAACGAACCCTTCCATACAGATACGGGCCGCATGCACGCCTACACTGATGTGCCCGAGGCGATCGAGTATGGCGAAAACTTTATCGTTCACCGTGAAGGTCCGGAGGCTACGCCATACCTGCCCAACGTCATCATTTCGAGCAACCCGAACGTGCGCCCGGAAGACTATGGTATTCCGAGAGATGCGGAGGGCTGGGATGAGCGCACAGTACGCAATGTGAAGTTGCCGTGGCGCGAGGTGAAGCAGACAAAGAATTTCCTATGGGAAAAAGGATTCCGTTTCTACTGCCTCACACCCAAGACACGCCATCGCGTGCATTCGCAGTGGAGCAACGTCGATTGGCATATGATCTACGACAGCAATTTCGGCGACCCGCACCGCATGGATCGACGTGCGCCGTATGTTGGTGAACACCAAATCCACCTCAATCCGCAGGCAGCGAAGGATCTTGGCATCAACGATGGAGATTATGTCTACGTTGACGCGAATCCGGCTGATCGACCTTATGTGGGCTGGAAACCAGAAGACCCATTTTATAAGGTCGCTCGCCTGATGTTGCGCGTTACCTACAACCCGGCGTATCCGTACAACACGGTAATGATGAAACACGCTCCCTATATCGCAACGGAAAAGAGCGTCAAGGCGCACGAAACTCGCAAAGACGGACGGGCGCTTTCCGATGACGGCTACCAGTCAAACATGCGTTACGGTTCACAACAGAGTGTCACCCGCAATTGGCACATGCCCATGCACCAGACCGACACGCTCTTCCACAAGAAAAAAGTCTACATGGGCTTTTTCTTCGGGGGCGAAGCCGACAACCATGCTGTCAACACCGTACCGAAAGAGACTCTCGTGAGTGTGGTCAAGGCAGAGGATGGTGGTCTGGGCGGCAAGGGGATCTGGCAACCCGCGACGACGGGGCTGACTCCTTCCAATGAGAACGAGGTGATGAAGCGATATCTCGCTGGCGGTTATGTCGGTGGTTATAGCACGGGCGAAGAAGAGGAATTTGAGGACGATTAGTGGAAGACGGAAGCCCCTGCGCCATCGGTACCCGCGTGGGTTTGTGTACTATCGCCTTTGCCCTGGAAGGAGCGACTTGTGCCATACGAAGATCCTGCTGCCACTGATCCGATGACTCTCCACGGAGTGGTCGTCGAGACCAAGAACGATGACGCCATGAGCGAGATGGCTGAATGCTTCGTCGAGGAGTACATCCGAAGCGGTTTTGACGAAGAGCGAATGCTCCAAATGTTTAAGACGAAGGGGTATGCCGGGCCATTTCTAGCATACCAAACGCTGGGTGAAACGACGATCCGCAAAATTATTGCTGAGCTGTTCACGCTTTGGGGTGGTAGCAGAACAACCACCGAGCCGTCACCTGTTACTGGATTGAATATAAGCCTTCCAATATTGGATTAGGAGAAAGCCATGCCATCAGTCTATAACTGGCAACTCGGTCGGGGGATGTCATACCCCTATGAACAGGCATCTCCGGATGAGCAGTTCGCGTTTGTCATCAACATCAACCGGTGCATCGGCTGCCAGACGTGTACGATGGCGTGCAAAAGTACCTGGACCTTCGCAAAGGGCCAGGAGCACATGTGGTGGACTAATGTTGAGACCAAGCCATACGGCGGATATCCACAACACTGGGACGTGAAAATTCTGGACAAGCTGGAACAAGCCAATCCGGGCAAGCAGCGATGGAGCGGCTCGCCGAATGGAGATTCGAAGAAACCGTACGGTACGTTCTCCGGAAAGGGCGTGTTCGAGGTTCCCCATGCCGTCGCCCGTGGCGGCCAACCGAATCAAGCGATGGGCTACCTACCAAGCGACGAAGAGTGGCGGTTTCCCAACATCTACGAAGATACGCCGCAGCATGGCCAATCCAAACCGATGGACTTCGGGTCGGGCGAGGAACAGTCCGTGGGTAAGAAGCACAAGGCGTGGTTCTTCTATCTTGCGAGGCTCTGCAATCATTGTTCGTACCCGGCGTGCCTCGCCGCTTGTCCGCGGACCGCAATCTATAAGCGGCCTGAGGACGGTATCGTATTGATCGATCAGAAGGAGTGTCGCGGATACCGCAAGTGCGTCGAAGCCTGTCCCTACAAGAAATCGCTTTATCGCGGAACCACTCGCACGTCTGAAAAGTGCATCGGTTGCTACCCGCGCGTTGAAGGTACCGATCCGGAAACGGATGGCTCGCCGATGGAAACGCGATGTATGGCCGCCTGCATTGGACAAGTGAGAATGCAAGGGCTTGTCAAGGTTGACGAAGACAACGCATGGGTCAAGGACCGGTACAACCCGCTCTATTATCTCGTGCATGTGGCGAAAGTAGCTCTGCCGCTATACCCGCAGTTCGGAACCGAACCGAATGGCTACTATATTCCGCCTCGGTGGGTGCCGCTACCGTATCTTCAACAAATGTTTGGACCGGGCGTAGAGCAGGCGGTGGAGCGTTATCGTCATCCGGATCGCGAGCTTCTTGCTGTGTTACAACTGTACCGCCGCTCGAATCAAATCATCTCAAGATACGAGATCAAGAAAGGTCCGAAGGTCTACGAGGCCATGCGCGACGGCAAGAAGTACGAAATGTACAACGATACGGTCATCGCGTTCAATCGTGGCGGTAAGGAAATATTCCGGACGGATGTTGAAGAGCCGGTACACATTCGCCCAAACAAGCACGCGAACTCGATTTGAACCAACCCCGGACGGGAGGATAGCATGGCGTGTCAACCGATGACCACAGAAGCTGAGTTGCGACATTCACGAGCGGCTGCGTATGGACTGATTGCGCACGGGTTTCTATATCCCGACCAAGATACCATTCAGACCATGACCGAACCCAAACGGTGGGAGCAGTGGCCACAGGTACTTGGGAGTGCTGACACACAAATCGCAGATTCTTTGCGACATTTACGGTGCTCCATCCATGATCTTGAAGAATCATCCGTTGGCGCCTTGCAAGAATTGCAGCAAAACTATGACAGCATTTTCGGGCATTCCGTGCGCGGTCGATGCCCTGCATTTGAAATGGAGTATGGTCGAAACGAAATCCTCCGCCAGGCGTCAGACCTTGCCGATCTTGCTGGGTTCTACAAGGCGTTTGGCTTGGAGATGACGAGCGATGCGAATGGTCGACCAGATCATATCGCAGCCGAATGCGAATTCATGAGCGTCCTGTGTACAAAGGAAGCACACGCGAGTGCTCAGGGCGACGAAGAAAATGCGGTGATTTGCAACGACGCCCAGCGCACTTTTCTGCGAGACCACTTGGCTCGCTGGCTTCCCGCATTTGTCCATCTGATCAAACAGGCTGACGCTAACGGATTCTTCGGTGCGCTTGCTTCGTTTGCAGATGGCTTTGTGAAAACGGAATGCGACCGCTTCGATGTTCGTGCCGGACCTGCGACGCTCAAACTGAAACCGCCGAACCCCGATCTGGATACGACAATTTCGTGCGGCCCGGCTGACTGTGGGCAGGGGCAGCAAAAGGATCAAGTCGTGCAACTTGGAACGAACGTGTCGGGGAATCGGAATGAATAATACCCAATGCTAGCAATCGAGTACGAACAATCCCTCATTGAGACGGGTGTTTTTCTCGCGGTTCGAAATGACGAACGGCTGGAATGCGAGCTTCATATATTGGTCGATCGCCTCTACGAGATCCCAGACGAAGAACTCAGGCATCGCGAATTCGTTCCGGTGTTTCGTGGGTTCTTCGTGAAGTTGGGATTTGATCGCTTGGTATCCGAGTTGCTCGTTGAACAGCCTTTGATTGGTGAACTCGTAGATCAATGTGTCGTCCGTGAAGCCGCAAGAAAAAAAACGGAGTCTGCTGAACTACTCATACGCGGCGACGAATCTCAAGGCCAGAAAACGCTGGTGATCCAACTCTGCCCGCAGTCGTTCCTCGATTCGGGCAGGACCATACTTTTGATGCGGCGCGAACTCCTTCATGTAGCTGACATGCTGGACGAGCGGTTCGGGTATGTGCGTGAAGGTTTCACCGGAGACGCTTCGCGCCAGAATCTTCAGCGCGATCGGTATCACGTTCTTTGGAACGTCTATGTAGAAGGTCGGCTCGGGCGTAAACGGTTGGGTGCCGAAAGCGAGAAGGAACGATGCAGGCGAGCGTTCGACCGGGCCTTTGGGGTTGAGCAGGAAAACAGCAAGGCATTCGATCGAGTGTTCCACGCCGAATCTTTGACGCATCGCCAATTGATGAATTGGGCGTGCGAGGTGGCGTTACTTTTTGATTCACGGGACGAATTGAATTCGACTGTCGCGAATGCGGCGCGCGCGGAGATCGTTTGAGATGCTCTGCGCGAACCCCATTTGCGTCTTGCCCAGGATGAATTCCCATGTGCCCGATCCTTGCGAAAGGCGAGGTGACCGAACGTGATAGATGGCTGCGGAAGGACAATCGATCACTTGCGTCTCTCGTTGACGGATCATTGCAACTTGGCGTGCCGATACTGCGTTCCAAACAATGCATCGCCTTGCGGTCAGATGATAGATGAGGACTTCGCTTTTGAGTTGGTTCGCTGGTTGTCAACGCACCATGGCATCCATCATTTGCGCCTGACGGGCGGCGAACCCTTACTCTATCCGCCATTGCTTCGATTGATCAAACGCCTGGCTACGATTGCGAGCCTTCGCGAAATAACTCTGACCACAAACGGTCAGGCCCTGGAGCAGCAAGCCGCCCCACTCGCAGATGGAGGTCTTTCGCGGCTCAACGTGTCGCTGGATTCACTCGATGCGGAACGGTTCGCAAGAGTGACACGGGGTGGCACCATTGAGCGGACGCTGCGTGGCATTGAAGCGGCCATTGAGGCCGGACTCACTCCGGTCAAGATCAACGTTGTGGCTCAGAAATCTTTCAATGATGATGAGATAGCCGACATCGCCCAATGGGGACTGTTGCGCGGCTGCGTAGTTCGTTTTCTGGAGGTGATGCCGATCGGTCCGCTCGCGCATGTCGCCCACGAGCATCTCGTGCCGGCTTCGGAAATACTGGATGCTCTTTCCGAACGATTCACACTAACCGCCATCAGCGGGAGTATCGGGCAACCGGCAACAGACTACGCCGTTACGGGAAAATGTATTCGAGGTGTTGTAGGTGTGATCGCTCCAACAACTCGCCCATTCTGCAACCGGTGCCGCCGCATTCGGATCACGTCGAGCGGAAGAATCGTGGCGTGTGTGCATGACGGAACAAGTTTGGGTCTACGAAAATTTTGGGATGGAAAAAAACTGCATATCCAAGGTGCAAACGAAGTCCTCCTCCGCGCGATCCTTGCGAAGCCCGAAGAAGGCCCGCGTCAACAAACGCTGTCGATGGTGACGCTTGGCGGATAGTGTCCTCGTGCGCGTGCGGGCGACAAGGAGAAATCGCAGCGCCCTCGTCGGATGATCGCAATAGCTTTGTTGTTTGACGCGGGTGTCGATTTCTTCCGCCAACATTGGACAGGCGTTTTCTAGAGGAAGACGGTCAGCCGTACGTCCTGGCGGTCGGTTGTCAGCAATGTCTGTGGCAGAACTTACGTCAACGACGCGTGGACAAGATCGCCGATGAAATTTCGGCGGATGCATGGTCGCGTCTCAACATCGCCGACGGCGCAAAAGGACCGGGCGCCCACGACTGGGCAGCCGGTCACCGTTGGTCGATCGAGTGTTGTTTTGAAGCGGCCAAACAAGAGACGGGTTTGGACAATTACGAAGTACGCAGTTGGCACGACTGGTATCGCCACATCACGCTGTCGATGACGGCCCTCGCGCTGCTTGGCGTGATTCGCGTCACAGCAAACGAAGCGGCTTTGGGTGGCAAGCCGACATCAAGAACACGTCGCAGTACGAAGA
>JAADIU010000101.1 GCA_013151185.1 Planctomycetota bacterium | reverse complement strand
ATTCGTATGAGTTCAAAGAAACAGAAATCGGAAGAGTGGAAGCTTGTTACGAGCTATACCGTAGAGAAGTATCACTGCGGGCTCAGGGCGGGTGATATGGTAAAGCTGAAAAGAGACCTGGAAATCACCTGCGAAGGGAAACTGGTTTCGGTGGATAAGGCGGGGCAAATTTGGAAAGTTCTACACGGCGCCGTCGATGATCCCGGGACGATCTGGTTTCTACGCCCAGATGGCGAACGTCATACGTGGACGGATGACCAGTCGGTCTTTGAATACTTGGAGCGCGTCGAATGATTTCAACAGTGGAAACGTCACGGCCGACGCTACGGTTTGCTGGGCGGGTGGCCCAAGTCTTCAGACTTGGGGTCTTGATTCTTATGGGGGAGTTCGGGGGACGGGAGGGGAGTTCGGGGGACGCTCGCTTTATCTCCGCAGTTCTTGGGCCGTGAGCAAGGACTCATTCGCCTTGGTTTTCTTTTGCTCGTTTCTCGATTGCTTTGCAGGTTAGGTCGGCTTGGGTTTCTAGTCGGGGTGTTTTACCGTAGCGATCGGTGTTGGCTTTGATCGTTTTGATGTCTTCCGGATCACCGACTAGGACGAGGGCTCGCAGTGCTTCCCACATGTCTTCTTCGGCTGGGTTGATTTCGTAAATCGTGTCGCCGACTTTCAATTCGGAGCCGTTGGCTATACCGACGCGCTTCACCGAACCGCTGACGGGTGATTCGATGCGGGTTGTTGATCCGTCGGTGAGGCGAACGTGTGCGATCTCCATCCCTGCCCGCACAGGGCGCCCTTTTTGCAGCAGGTTTGAAACCTGTCCGCCGACCGGGCTCTTGATTTCAAACGGCGCAAGCATCGCCAGCAACACCGGCTTGCTTGCTCGGTCGGCAAACTTTGAAAGGGCAAGGGCTGCGTTCCTGCGGACGAGGGCAACGGGGTCTTCGACCAGCGCGCGAAGGGCTTTCTGAAAACCTTTGCCCGACGTGTCCCATCCCATGACCCATGCGGCCATCATTCGGACTTCTGCGCGCTTGTGCTCGGCAAGCGGGGGTAGCAACGGAAAGAATGTGTTGACGTTTGGGTCGTTGCTTTTGATGCGTTCGGTGAGTTGTTCGAGCGCGTGCTGTGTTTTTTGGGGTTCGTCTTTGGCGGCTAGGTAGTTGCTAATCTGCTCATCGGTGAGCCGCGTTCCGAACCATGTTCCCTTCCAAAAGAACGTGGGCAGTGCGAGCGACGCAAAAATCAACAGACCGGTCAGCAGAAGGCCTTTCGGGCTGCGCTTGGATTGAACATTTTCGGCCATGCGAGATTTCGAGTTGGGGTATGATTCAACGATGTAGGGTCCGCTGTGTGGACCATGTCTGAGTATCGAACATTGTTCGTTTGACGGTCCGCACAGCGGACCCTACCTAAATGTTGAACCAGGGCGTGACCATGATGTATTTGATGCGGAACAGCAAGCGGGCCACGATCTTTGCGGGAAGCCCCAACATGGTCACAAACAGTGCGACCAGGGTGAGATACTGCCAGATGTTCATCGCCCGATAGGCGTTGGCGGCAAACTTCTTGAACAGCACATGAAAAATCCCGCTGCTGACTGCGAAGAAACCACCCACAACAACCGCACCAAAAATTCCCATTATGGGTTGAGACGTGATGCCGAAGAATTCGTGGAGATCCACGTTCGTCTCATGCACCACCCGATGGTGATCCCAGAACTGACCGGGCCAAAACCACAACCAGCCCGGACCGCGGATGAACGTACCGATAAACACCAGCAACACCCACAATACAAGCCAGCCAAAGTTGAAAGTCAGAATCGCAAACATGCGCTGCTTGAATGTGTAGTACCCATTGCCCAGCGGATTGACGTCGATATACGGGATGGCCATCAGCCCGACGACGATGATCCCCGGAAGAACCACGCCCGCGATCCACGGGTCGAAGTAGACGAGCATTTCCTGAAGGCCCAAAAAGTACCACGGGGCTTTTGAAGGGTTCATCGTCAGCGACGGGTTGGCTGGCTCTTCCAGCGGAGCATCGAGCGCGATCGACCAAACCATCAGGATCAGCGTCACGATGATCGCGGCGAGGAACTCAATCTTCAGCAAATAAGGCCAGACATGGACCCGTTCTGCCCACCCCTTTTCAAACGGGAAGGTCTTGCGGTGATGCGTCTTTTGCATCGACGGATCGGCTTCCAACTCGGCTACCAGCCGATCATTCGCAAACGCCTGCCGAAGCGCGTAGACCGTGTAGAACGCGACCAACCCCAACATCATCAGGATCGGAACGTTGTCCGGTGCGGAGGCGATTTGCCACAATTGCGTCCAGTCCATGGAGAATCCTCAGATGCTTCCCTTCGTGCGCCTTGCTACTTCCGCCTTGCTACTTCGCCCAACCTTTGAATTCGTGTGGCAACTTCACGGGTGCGGGACCTGAAATGCTTCCGTCCTTCCGGATGCGCCAAAAATGCACAATCATAAACACCGACGCCACAATCGGAATGCCGATGCAGTGCCAGATATACGCCCGGAGCAGCGCGTTTGAATCGACGATTGAACCGCCCAACAGCGCAAAACGAATATCGTTAAATGCCGTCATTCCAAACTCGGTACCAAACGGACCCTCGTGACCCAGGAACGGTGTGGCGCGGGCCATGTTGGTTCCGACCGTGACCGCCCAAAAGCCCAACTGATCATCCGGCAAGAGGTAACCGGTGAATGACAGCAACATCGTTAGCACAAGCAGCAACACACCGACGCCCCAGTTGAACTCGCGCGGGGGTTTGTACGAGCCCGTCATAAACACGCGGAGCATGTGCAGCCACACGGTGATGACCATCGCGTGGGCACCCCAGCGGTGCATGTTTCGCAGCAGGTTTCCAAAGGGCACGTCGTGCTTGAGATAGAGAATATCGCGGAATGCCTGCCCCTTTGTGGGGTGATAGTAGAACATCAGGAACACGCCCGTCAGCGTGAGGATGATGAACAGGAAAAAGGTAATCCCACCCATCCCCCAGGTGAACGAATAGCGCACCGCGTCGCGGTTGATCTTTGCAGGGTGCAGGTGGAGGAACACGTTCGACAGGACAGCCAGCGACCGATTGCGCGGCGAGTCGTCGAGCTTGTGGCGGATGACCGAACTCCACAACTGCCCCTCGCGCGGGTCGCGCTTGAGCATGTCGACGCCTTCGCGTGCCTTGGTCAGCAGCGAGTCTTCGCCTTCACCGTTCTTGGCGCCGTCGCCCTTGCCCGCACCAGAGTCCGACGCACTGGCGTCTGACTTATTGGCTGGCTTGTCTTTGCTTGTGTTCTTCGTTGGGTCGCCTGGCATCAACCTCTCCTGTGTGGTGCGACCAATGATGCTTATCGCTTGAAACCGGCCTGTTCGTTCGACCGGGTTTTCGTCACATTTATTTGCGCAGCACGAAACCGCCCAACCGCAGTCAGTACAACTCTACACATTCACGCGGGCCCGTGGGTCGCCCCACTGTTCAAACGGAAACAGCATGGCTTTGTCGACAATGATCTGCCCTGTGGCGTCAAGCTCGACCATGGTGCGATCGAGCGGACGGGGAGCGGGGCCTTCAAAGTTCACCCCCTCCATATCGAACCCACTGCCGTGGCATGGGCATTTGAACTTGTTGTCCGTTTCTTTCCAGTCGGGCGTACACCCGAGGTGCGTACACTTTGCGAACAGAACGAAAATGCCCTGTGCGTCGCGGACGACCCATATTCGATAGGCGGCTTGGTATCGTGTGTCGACACCCATCGCAAAATCACCGGGAAATCCAATTCCAAAGCGCGTCTTCGGTTCAAACAAGATGCGCGGGAAGAAGAACTTCACCGTTGCGAGCGTCATCGCCCCAAGGACGCCAAACGTCATCGCCCAAACGATGTTGCGTCGGGTCTGCACGTCTTTCGTGGATGTTCGATCCTGACCCGTTCCCGCGCCTTGTGTTCTCGATTTATCAGAGTGGAGCAGGCGATCGCGCAGCGGCACGAGCGGCTGGGCTGGAATGGGCTGCGGGCCGGAAGACCCGGAGGAGGATGTTGACTGATCGGGGGCGTCTACCGGAGCGGATGACATGGGGATTCGTATTCTCCTTGGCCGCGATTCCTCAATCGAGAGGAAGACCGTTATTGCCAACGAACAGACAACCTTGCGAGACCGACGAGACTTCGGGCCTCGAGCAACAACCTCAAAAAGTCAGCGCTTGTGCGTGTAAGTCCTCTTCGGAAAGGGATGTTAGGAAGTCGAGAAATGGGTGTCAAGATAACCTTCTTTGACCTTTTTGACAGACCTCTCGCGAATCGTTGGACGGCGTTCAACAAATTGGGCAGGTTTGCCGGGGCGGTCGACGATCGGCGAGTTTCGTCCTAATCCGTTGCACATGGACAGGGTCGCACAATCGCGTAGTCTATTCCTCTCCTCAGGGAGGGGGAGCATCCGAATCTGGCGGATGTCGTGTTCACCCGTCATCGAGTTGGCGTTTGGAACACCGATTTATCTCGATCACTCTGCACTTGGATATCTCGGCCATCCGAACTTTGGTCGGGCTGGGCGTGCGCCAATGGCGGATCGTTCGTCCCCGATGTCGGCTTCGGTTGGTGACAACAACAAACCGGTCATCTTTAGCCTGTCATCCAATACAATCGAACAAGGAGAACACCATAATGAAAACTGCGAATCGCAATCAAACCGCAAACTCGCGTGTCCGGGTTAGGCCAATCCATGCCGCGCTCGTGCTCGCGCTGACGGTATCGTCCGTGTACGCCCAGGCACCGGGCCAAGTCCGCCTTGGCTCGCAGGCATATCCGACCGGGCGTCCCGAAACAAGCGTCGTGTTGTTGGAACGTTTTGGACCGGCAGAGATCCGAATGGGGCAAAGCTTCGACTACACCGTCAAGCTGACCAATCTCACCGCAAACGCAGTTGAGAATCTGATCCTGACCGAAAAGCTCGCCGACGGTTTCGCCATGTCGTCGATGTTGCCCGAACCCAACAACAGCAGCACGGGTACCGCGACGTGGCACCTGGGCACGATCGCGTCGAAGGGATCCAAAACGATCAAAATTTCCGGATCGGCTTCGCGGATTGGCGAGCTGTCCTCATGCGCAACGCTCACGTTCACCACGAATTTGTGCTCGAAAATTCGCGTCGTTCAACCCGCGTTGGAAGTGACCAAAACATTGCCCTCCGAAGTGATGCTTTGCGATCCGATTCCCATGACCGTCCGCGTGACGAACTCGGGTAGCGGGCTCGCCCGAAATGTTCGCGTCACCGACAAACTTCCGCAGGGCTGGACCACGATGAGCGGACAATCCGAACTCGTATTCCAAGCCGGGGACCTGCCGGCTGGCGTCTCGCGTGAATTTTCGGTTGACCTGAAAGCCGCGAACACCGGTTCATTTGAGAACTGCGTCGAAGCGACCGAGGACGGTGGACTGATGGCGAACTCCTGCGCCAACACCCGAATCACCAAGCCGGAACTCACATTGACCAAAACCGGCCCGAGCATTCGATACCTGGGACGCAAAGCCACATTTGAAATCACCGCGACAAACACCGGAGATGCCGTCGCCCGAAACGCCATCCTCACCGACATGCTCCCGACGGGCCTGTCGTTTGTGAAGGCAAGCGATGGCGGTCGGTTTGGCGGTGGACGCGTAACGTGGAACCTCGGCTCGATGGAACCCGGCGCGTCACGCACCGTGTCGGTCGAAGTGAATCCCAAGGGCATCGCCACCGTCACCAACAAAGCCGAGGTGCGTGCATCCTGTGCCAACGCACAAGCCGAAACCATGTTGGAAGTGAAGGGTATTCCGGCGATTCTGTTGGAAGTGATCGACGTCGAAGATCCGATCGAGGTGGGCAGCGTCGTGACATACGTCATCACCGTCACCAACCAAGGGTCTGCCGTCGGTACGAACATCAAAATCAACGCAGCCCTTCCCGGTGAGCAATCGTTTGTCTCAGCCGACGGGCCCACCGCCGGAACCGCAAACGGTCAAGCCGTCGCCTTCGTGCCGCTGCCATCGCTGGCACCCCGCGCGAAAGCCACCTATCGCATCGTGGTAAAAGGCACGGGCACCGGAGACGTACGATTCAGGGTGTCCATGATCAGCGATCAGATGGATTCAACAGTCGACGAATCCGAAAGCACGCGGATTTACTAAGCGAGTTCGCACAAAGAGTGAACGGTATTGGGGTGCCGTGCATCATCTCTGGCTTGGTCAGTCGTCCCTGGCTGGGGGTTTGCGTGAGTCTTTTAGGCGGCTTTTGTGGCGTTTTTCGTTCGCGCGTTTTCGCTTTACCGATTTGGGTGTTCGTGTTTTTTTGCGGGCCGTTTTTTCTGTGAGGGCTTCGCTTACGACATCGACGAACCGTTCGAGCAGCACGCGGCGGTTGGCGGCTTGCGTGCGGAACTTTGACGCTACCATACGCAAGATGCCCTCTTTGTTGATTCGCGTTTCGAGGCGCTTTTGCAGTCGCGACTTTTGATGATCTGTGAGCGATGGGCTTTCCAGCACGTCGAACCAGAGCGTGGCTCGGCTGCTTCGTTTGTTGACGTTTTGGCCGCCGGGTCCCCTGCTGCGATCGAATGTGAATCGCAGTTCGGTGATTGGCACGAAGGTTCTCGGTGCGACTCGGAGGAATTCTGTTTTCTTTGACGGTGGGGGCATGGATCTGGCAAGCTCAGTTTTCGGGGGTGTCGGATTGTCCAGCGATATTTCTAGAGACGTTGTTTTGGTTCGGCTTACTTGCAGCTTGGGCTCGTCGACAGCGGCATGTGTTTATTCGGTGCGTCCGGGACGCACCCTACGAACTTCGGCGGGCACGGCCCACCCTACTTCGGGTTTTTCGCAAGAGTGCATCCACCTTATTGGAAACGGCGCTAGGGAATCGACAATTGAAAGCTGCGCAGTTCGCTTTTTTCGTTCTTGGAATTGTCGATCAACTTCTCAAGCCATTTTTTGACGGACCCCTCTTTCGACGGATCGGGCATTTCTGCCTGCTGCTCGTTTGGCTGTCCCTTACCCTGCTGCGCTGCCGCTGCTTCTCGCTCATTCTCAAGGCGCTGTTGGTCACGTCTCGCAAGTACGGGGGCGCTCTTCATCAGTAGTTCAGTGCTGGGTGCGATCTCCATCACTACCAGAATATCTGCCCATGCTTCTTCATATTGGCCGAGCTTGTCGTAGCAATCGCTGCGAAGTTCGAGCGCTGCAACGTGCTTGGGTTCAAGCTGGATGACCTTTGTTAAGTCTACTATTGCGTGGTCGTATCGCTTGGAGGCGTACAAAGATTTTGCCCGCGTCACCATGGCGAGCACGTTGTTGGGTTCGACGATCAACACCAGATTCATCTCACCCAGCGCGTCGTGGTCACGACCCATTCCGACCAACGCCATGCCACGCAGCAGGTCGATCCGCACGTCGCTGCCCAGCTTTGTGGCGGCTTTGTCGAGGTCTTTGATCGCAGAATCGAACGAACCGTTCAACGTTCGGGCAGCCGCCCGCGCCAGGTATCCCTCTGCGAACTCCGGGTCGCGTTCGAGTAATGACTCCACTTCTTTCAGCATCGCTGCGTTCTTGTCCAACCTGCACAGGTGCCAAATTTTGAGCAGGCGGGCGGGGGTGTAGCCGGGTTCCAATTCCAAGCATTCGTTGAGTTTGGCCAGGGCTTTGTCGGCATTGTCCTCCGCCAGCGCGGAAAGGTACAACCCTTTCGCCGAACTTGCCGACACGGTGCCCGGTGCGATGTCGGCTAACCGCTTTGATTCAGAATCGCGCAGCTTGGCTACAAACTTTGCACCAAGTCGCTGGCCCGTTGTTCGGGGTCCATCGTCGGTATCGTCACCGGACGAAAGAAGGCTGGCCAACGGCCCGCGTATCATCGACGCGAGTTGCTCGCCACGTTCCATGTTTGCTGCGACGGTATTGATACTTGTTGTGCTTTGATCACTTTGCGAGCCAGCGTCCTGGGCGGAGTCGCTTCCGTCACCGCTCTCGTTCAATAGAGTCGTCGCTTCGCCGATACCATTTTCTACATCTGCGAGCGTGCCTGGATCTTGCGAATCGGAGTTCTTCCTGATCAACGCCGACGACAACACCGCGATCAATATGATTGCAGCTACACCGACCACGACAGCCGCTCGATTCTTTGATATCCCCTTGCGCATCGTTTCCAGCAAACCCACGCGGCGAGCCTTGATGGCTCTGCGATCGAGGAATCGACCCAAGTCCTTGCTCATTTCTTTGGCGGAGCCGTAACGCTTTGATGGCTCTTTCGAAATGGCCTTGAGGCAGATCGTCTCCAAGTCGTGGGGGATGCGCCGATTGATGCGGCTTGGGGCGGGTGCTTCCTCGGTGATCACCCGACTGATGACTTGTTCGCGCGTACTACCGGGAAACGGTGGCGACAGAGTCAGCCACTCGTAGAGCGTTGCACCCAATGAGTAGATGTCGCTTTGAGCACCGACATCACCACCGCGGCCGCTGATTTGCTCGGGCGACATGTACAGCGGCGAACCCACAAAATCACCCGTTTGCGTGACACCGGGTTGCTCAACCAACCGCGCCAACCCAAAATCGGACAGGCACAATCGATCACCACTGCCAAACAGAAGGTTGTGCGGTTTGATGTCGCGATGGATCACGCCGTTTTCGTGCGCATATTCCAATGCGTCTGCAACGCTGCGAATTTGCCGCGCGACGGTATCGAAGTATTCGTCCGTGTGGCTCTCGAACCCGGAAGCCTGGGCGGGATTCTGAGAATCAGCCGCCGAATTCTCGATGACCATTCTACCGGGTGATGTTGTTGTGGAACCCCCGGGCGGTCTTTCAAACACTTCCGTTTCAGCCAGTTCCGCTTCGGTGGATATGCCCGAGGACCCGCCCGTCCGCCCCGGATCGCTGGACGATGGGCTTTTGTCGCGAGACTTTCCCACATCGGGGCCTTCACCGCGTCGAAGCTGGCAAATCACGTCGTTGAGGCTGGTGCCCGACACCAGTTCCATGGCGTAGTAATAGGTGCTGTCCTGCTGGCCTTGATCGTATACCGGGACGATGTTCGGATGATGAAGCTTCGCGGTGGCTTGTGCCTCGCGCCGGAAACGCGTCACCGCTTGCTCGCTCATCCCGCGTCCGTACGCGAGGATTTTCAGCGCCACGATGCGGTCGAGCGATAGCTGCCGGGCCCGATAGACCACGCCCATCCCGCCGCGGCCAATCTCATCGAGGATCTCAAAATCTCCGATGGACACGCCCTTCTTCGGCGAGCGATCTGCATTCGGTTGTTTCTCGTTAGCCGACATCATTGACCCGGTGCCATTTTAAGGTGGTGACGCAAATCGAGACATGGCAACGACTCGAATCGCGAAACGGTGGGAGACCCTCTGAACTACGGCAAATCGGTCCCCACACAGCATACATAAAACTATGTTCTCGGATGCCTGCGAAACCAATGGCTCGCCAAGACCACACTTCTACAATACCAATCTGCACGGTGAAGCCGTCCCGGTCAATGTGAATAATTGACCGGTTTTATAACGACAAGCTCAAAGCCCCAAAATGGCCGTCGGGTTGTCGAATAAAGGCGAAAAACATCAAAGAAAGGCGCTGCCCGGAGTCACTCGCTATTTAATTATTCGGCACGATCGCAGTATTTGCGTGAGGGCTGACGGGTGGAAATTCTCCGGCGGCATAGCGCCTTCCCATCTCCACATAGCTCTCAACGATCCGCGCGATTTCATTGCGGTCTGCGTCGGTCAAGTTTCGCAGGTGCTTTGCAGGGACACCGCCCACAAGCACGCCCGGTGGAATGTCGGTTCCCGGTCGAACGACCGCGCCGGCAGCCACGATTGAGCCCGCCCCGATGCAGGCCTCGTCCAGAACGATCGCACCGATCCCGATCAGCGAGTCAGCCCCAACGGTTCGACAGTGGACCACCGCGCGATGCCCGATCACCACCCGCTCGGCGATGTCGAGCGGGACACCGTGGCGGGTATGCAGCACCGCGCCATCCTGAATGTTGGTCTGACAGCCGATCCGAATAGGGGCAATGTCGCCACGAATGCACACATGGTGCATGATCGAGCAGCCGTCCCCAATCTCAACGTCGCCGCAGACGTAGGCCGTTGGCGAGATATAGACGGCCTGTCCGATTCGAGGTGTTTCGGTTTTGGGCATTTTGGTTTCGTCAGGCATTGTTATGATTGTACAACTCAGCGTCGCATCGTCACGGTGCGGTGCCGACTTTTCTGGAGTACTCGATGGGCAGAATCCTCAAGTGGGCTGGTCTGTGGCGAATACGTGGCCTCCAAACGCTCAGCGCCTTGGGCATCAACGAAGACCGGATGCTCATTCTCCTGAATCATGGTCGGCGGTGCGACGGGTTTGGGTGCGCATTTCTTCTACGAACTTCTCGAATTCACCTATGAACAGGTGTCGTCGAAAGAGGGTCTTTTCTCTTATGGAACGTATATGTTCCTCGTTCTTCCCGCTGTGGGAGGGCTGCTTGTGGGCGTTATCACAGCTTCGTTTTCAAGTGAAGCAAAAGGCCACGGTGTGCCCGAAGTCATGGACGCCATGGCCAGAAAAGGCGCGAACATCAGACCGCGCGTCGCCCTGGCGAAATCCGTTGCGAGCGCGCTGACGATCGGTTCGGGTGGGTCAGCGGGCACGGAAGGGCCCATCGTTCAGATTGGTGCGGCCATCGGAAGCAGTGTCGGACAGGCTCTTGGCATCAATCGGCACCACATGAACACCCTCGTCGCGTGCGGTGTCGCCGGTGGAATTGCGGCTATTTTCAACGCTCCCATCGCGGGCGTGCTGTTCGCTTTGGAAATTTTCCTTCGGGATTTTTCGTTCAAAACGTTCTCGCCAATCGTGTTTGCCAGCGTCATCAGCACCTCGTTGACCCACACACTTCGGCCCGATCAGGGCGGTATTTTCGAGATCGTCAATCCAGAGCAATACACCTTCCGAGGCGCGGAGTTGCCATACTATCTGGTGCTGGGTGTCTTCTGCGCCATCGCTTCGGTCGCTTTTATTCGGCTCTTATACTTCACGGAAGACATCGCCGACAAAGTCAACATTCCGCAAGCCCTCAAGCCTGCGATTGGCGGCTGCCTGCTTGGTATTCTCGGAATTGTGTACGTCTATCTCCGCCACCCCGGTGTCGTTCCGGAGTTTTACAGCAACGGCTATCCGCTCATTCGCGACGCCATCGGACCGAACCTGTTCGACGTCGGCTTGTGGACCCTGCTGGGTCTTGGTGTTCTCAAACTTCTGGCGACGACCCTGACGCTTGGCAGCGGCGGATCGGGAGGCATCTTCGCCCCGTCTCTGTTTATGGGTGCGTGCCTTGGCGGTGCGTTTGGTATCGCCCTCCATCGATTCGGTTTGATCGAAGACACGAGTGCCAGCGCCTACGCCATCGTAGGGATGGCCGCCCTTGTTGCGGGCACCACGCACGCGCCTCTCACCGGGATCGTGATGCTTTACGAAATCACCCGCCAACCGCGCGTGATCCTGCCCGTCATGTTCGCTGCGATCGTCACCACCGGCATGGCGCAGTATTTCTTCCGCGAAAGCATCTACACATTCAAACTCGTTCGACGCGGTGTGCGCATCGGACGGGTTGCAGACATGACGATTTTGAAGCGGCTTGTTGCCGATCAGGTTCCCACGGTTCCCGCCCCGATCGTCGCACCGGGTGCGCCGTTGCAGCAACTTCTCGAAATGGCCCAATATCATCAATCGCCTGATTTCGTCGTCGTCGATGGGGATGGCGAATATGTCGGGATTGTCGTCGCCAACGACATCAAGACCGCGCTGCTTCAACCCGAAGCCGTCCCGCTGCTTGTGGTCGAAGAATTGGCCCGCCCGCCGGTCCCGTGCATCGAGCCAACCGACACACTCGACAGCGTGCTCGACAAGTTCGCGCGGCTTCGGGTGAACGCGATTCCGATTCTCGGCACGGACAAGCAAATCTCGGGAATGATCACCCGCCACGCAGTGATGGACGTGTACCAACAAGCCCTCGACGAGCAGGGCTAACGCTGATGAGTGGCTGCACAGAGGCACCCATCGCGTGCCATTGTTCTATGAGCAGTGCGATACCGAAGATGCCCGGTAAATAGTGCGTCGCCATAACATATTGCTCATCAATAGGTTGCGCATATTCCTGGCGGCGCAGCTTTTTGGCCGAACCTCACGCTGGCGGCGGCGTATTAAGGGCAGGGAACCATGTTCCCCCTCCTCCTCCTTCATGACTCAACGCAGTATCGCGGGGCGGCTTGCAAAAGTCGCCCCGCTTCGTTTGATCCTGCCCCGCGCGGGTCGCTCGCGGATGTCGGCTTGGTTTCGTACCATCGTTGGCATGTCCGAAGACATCAATCAAACCATCGCCCTCGCTGTCGAAACGTCCGGTGCGCGCGGAAGCGTTCTCCTCGCGAGAGGGCAAAACATTCTGGCGGCTGACACGTTTAAGGTGGAGCAGCAACACGGTGTTCAGTTGCTACCCACGGTCGATGCGTTGAGCAAACATGCCGAAGTCGATCCCAAAACGTTGCAGTACATTTATGTATCGGGCGGGCCGGGCAGCTTCACCGGATTGCGTATCGGAATCACATTTGCAAAGACGTTGGCATACGCGCTTCAATGCAAAGTCGTTCGTGTGCCAAGTCTTGATGTGCTCGCACAAAACGCGCTGGCGCTAAACCCAAAGCCGACGCGGGTGATGGCCATCCTCGACGCCAAGCGGCAGCGCATTTACGCGAGAACATTTGAACTTGTCGAGGACAGGTATGAACCACTCGACGAACCGGACGAACGCGACCCGCTCGAATATCTTGCGCAATACGCCCCGGCAACCGTTGTGGGTTTGGGGATCGAGCGACACCGAGAAGCCGTCGAAAGCGTGTCCGGAATCAGCATCGCCGAAGGGGATCTGCACCATGGTCGGGCAGAGTGGGTGCTGCGTCTCGGATCGATGTTAGCCGCTCAAAACCAGTTCATCTCGCTGGATGAACTCACGCCAATCTACATTCGCAAACCCGACGCAGAAGAAAAATGGGAAGCAAGGCAGGCGGAGAAGACGTAGAAGAGAGAGTAGACAAAAGAATTGACGGGTCAGCGGCGCTGTAGTACCGCTTACTTCAACGCGGTTTCAGGCTGGGAGCAAATGTAGGGTGGGCTGTGTTCACCATCTCGTTTTGCGTTACACTTACGCTGGGTACAGCCCACCCTACCATGGAGGTCGCGAAGAGGTGCATCAACCTTGGTTGCGGTGCTGGGACGCCACTTTGACTACTTTGTGTTCTTGCTGTCGGAAATGTGCCACGTTGTATTATTGGCTTTGTCTTCGAGGGTTATGCCTATTGCGGCTAATCGATCGCGAATTAGGTCTGATAGGGCGAAGTGTTTGGATTCTTTGCAGGCGCGTCGCGTTTCGATGTGGAGGTCCATGAGTTGTTCTTGAAGATCGCTGTTTGTACCTTCGATCGACCAACTTGCGCCGTTTGGGGTGTCTTCGATGGTGACGGAGATTTCGCCGAGACGGTTTCGGATTTGGTCGGCTAGGTCGAAACGTTTTTCGGTGCGACACGCGCTGCGGACTTCCATCAGTGCTTCGATCAAT
>JAADIU010000184.1 GCA_013151185.1 Planctomycetota bacterium | reverse complement strand
GCTCACCGACCGCATCTGTCAGCGCCTCTAATGACCTTCTTCCAATGATCAACCTTGATCAATGCCAATCTCTGGCAGATGCGCTTCGCGCTGCGACAGACGCCTATCCCGATCAGATTTGCCTGATCGAAGCCAACCGCGATCGCGAAAACGCCCGTATTTCATATCGCGAGTATGCCGCGCAGGTTGAAAAACTCGCCGGCGGATTGCAGGCGGTTGGGTTCGCTGGTGGTGATCGGGCGGCTATCATCATGACCAACCAGTCAAAGTGGTTGATCAGTGCAGGTGCGGTTTTTTTCGGTGGGGGGGTGCTGGTTCCTCTCGACTACAAACTGACCGGTGACGAACACATTTTTCTGTTGAACCACTCCCGATCGCGCGGCTTGCTTATTGAGTATCACTTGTGGCGTTCGATCGCTTCGTCGGCGGAGTTTGACTCGCTGGCTGTGCAAACGATTCTTGTTACCGAAGCCCCTGCAAAGGCAGACCTGTTCGGCGCGACGCGATGGGAAGATTGCGAAGGCCGGATGGCCAGCGGGATCGTGCCCAGATCGCGCGAAGATGATGCGTGCATCGTTTATTCGTCCGGCACCGGTGGAAGCCCCAAGGGCTGCGTGCTGACCCACGGCAACTATCTCGAACAGTGCAAGGCGTTGCTGCAAGTTTACAACTTTGATGCGGGCGACCGATACCTGAGCATCCTGCCAACGAACCACGCGATCGACTTCATGGTCGGGTTTGTCGGACCGTTTGTATGTGGGGCAGCGGTTGTGCATTTGCGAAGCCTGCGCCCCGAATTCATCATGGCCGCCTTTGCCAAGTACGAAATCACCTATATGGCTCTCGTACCGATGGTACTCAAGAATCTTCGGGCAGGCTTGCAAACAAAGTTCGACGAACTGTCACCGCCCAAGTCGTGGATGCTGCGTGCTGCGATTTCTCTCAATCGCCTGCTTACCCGACGCGGTCCGAATGTCGAGTTGAGTCGTCGGTTGCTTCGCAAAGTCCACGACCGATTCGGTGGCCGCCTCAAAGCGCTCTTTGTCGGTGGGGCGTTCACCGAGCCCGACGTCCTGCAGTTCTTCTACGACCTGGGCATACCCGTCGCAAACGGCTACGGCTTGACCGAAGCCGGCACCGCGATCACGCTGAACGACCTGACACCCTTTCGAGCCGACACGGTGGGAACGCCTCTTCCTGGTGTCGAACTAAAAATCAGGCAGCCGGATAATAGCGGCGTCGGCGAACTCCTCGTACGCAGCAAGACGTTAATGTCAAGATACCTTGATGATCCGAAACAAACGCAGGAAGCAATCGTGGACGGTTGGCTTTGCACGGGCGACCTGGGGCGAATCGATCAGTTCGGCCACCTTCAGCTCCTTGGCCGTCGAAAGAATATGATCGTGACCGCCGGCGGGAAGAACGTTTATCCGGAGGACATCGAGAACGCTTTCAGTTCGATCGGTGTAAAGGAATACTGCGTGTTCGCATTTGCATTTCTTTGGCCAAACGCGAAGGCGCACCGCGAATCGCTGGTGATCGTTCTCCGTCTCGACTCCGAGCAAATGTTTGACGACGATCTTTTGAGGCGGCTTCGAGGGGTGAATCGTGCGCTTCCAGATTACAAACGTGTGGCGGACTATTTGATATGGCCCGAAGATTTTGCGCGCACCGCATCCATGAAAATTAAGCGGAATGTCCTAGCTGCCGCAATCACAGAGAGCACAAACGGTCCGACGGCGGAGATCGCGTCGTGAGCGCCAAGTTTCTGGCAATCGTGAACCGCGCCGCGGGCGGAGGGCGTTGTGGCCGACAGGCTGACGCGGCATTGCGAAATCTGCGCGAGAACGGCCTAGAGATTGACGTGGTCGAATCAAAGGCACCCGGTCACGCGACCGAGTTGGCACGAACCGCGTACGCCGATGGAATGCGAAACTTCATCGCGGTCGGTGGAGATGGTACGTCATACGAAATCGTCAACGGACTGTTCCCGGAAGCATTGGAACACGGACGACCGAGGCTGGCGTTTCTACCGTTGGGGACGGGCAACTCATTCCTGCGGGATTTCACCGACAAAGGCAGTGCATACGCAACGGAATCACTGCTTGCCGATCGCGTTCGACCCTGCGATGTGATGCGGATGCGCCACGCCGGCGGGACGCTGTACTATATAAACCTGCTCAGCATCGGGTTTGCTGCCGAGGCGGCAGTCGTGACGAATCGACGATTCAAACGCCTTGGCCCACTGGGCTATCTCCTTGGTGTGATGACGTGTTTGGTTCGACATCGCAGACGCAGCTACCCACTGCAAGTGGACCCGGAATCAAATCAGAAAGCGACTTTGGATGAACGCAGATGCCTGTTCCTCTCATTCAACAATAGCCGCTACACCGGGGGTAAGATGATGATTGCACCGCAGGCGGATTCGGCGGACGGGCAGATCGAATTTATTCGTTGGGGCCCCATCGGACGGCTCGGAGCCCTGCGACAATTGAGTCGGATTTATGATGGATCGCATGTGAAGCATCCGCTGGCGGAGACCCGCCGCGCCAATCGAATAGACTTTAGCCTGGATGAACCCATCAACGTGATGGTCGATGGCGAGGTCTTCGCCATCCGCTGCGAGTCGCTTGATGTTCTTCCGGGTGCATTGGAAGTGTGCGTATGAAAGAGATGTATCTAACCCTGCGCAGCGTCGTCCTGTGGATGATTGCGACACCGGTTTTCTTTTGCAGCATCGGTTTCTTGATTGTCCTTGCGCTCATCGTCGGGGCACCGCGTACCGACAAGTGCGTGCGGTTTTTCTCGCGCGTGTTGATCCACGCCTTGGGCGTACACTACCGCGTCGTGTATCCGCCCGATTTTGACAGGACGCGTACATACATTTTTGTGAGCAACCATGTCAACATCTTCGATCCGTTTGTCATTTACGCAGCGACAAACAGTTTCTCGTGCGGGATGGAGTTGGAGACGCACTTCAAGATTCCGATGTACGGCTGGTTTATGAAAATCTACGGCAACGTTCCGGTGGCTGAAGAAAAGAGCACCGCCAACGTACGCAAGGTTTTTAGATTGACCAAGGAAACCCTTAACCGAGGAATCAACCTGATGGTTTTGCCGGAGGGAACCCGAACGCTTACAGGAAAGGTCGGAGAATTCAGCGACGGTATTTTCGTGATGGCGCAAAAATTCAAACACCCGATCGTTCCGGTCAGCCTCGTCGGGTCATTTCAAATGAAGCGCAAGGGTGATTGGATGCTTCGCCCGTCACGCATCACGGTCCATGTTCATGAGGCCATCGAGATGGATCAGGTCAGACGTGAGGATGTACCCGCTCTTCGCGACAGGGTGCGAGAAATCGTCGCGGGTCCGGTTCATGCAGACCTGTTCGCCCATCCGGCTGACCCGCCACCCAGCCAGCAATACGCACTAACGGAGGGCCCACCAGCGGAGGTCCCTCCGGCAGAGGACGAAGCATAGCACTTCCGACTCGGCGCGTTTGTGATCGATTCGCGCGCGTCACACTTCGATCCGAAGCGGCATCCCCCGAGTGTCGACGCACTTGTATGAGACTTCGTCGTTGGTGTAGCTGGGCATTGGTACGATCGCGATCGACTTTTGCGTCTTTGTTTCGAGGCGATGCAGCAGCGCCCGTTGCTCATTGAGCACCAACGCAGACACATCCGGTGCGACTTCGACGGTGACTTGAGACACATCCTTGCGGTGGGTGAGCAGTTGCAGAACGCGCAGGACCTCCAGCGACATCGACTCGGCTGTCTTCACCAATCCACTTCCATCGCAGTGCTTGCAGTCCACGAAGACGCTTCTCTTGATCGACGGTCCTTGTCGCTGCCGGGTCATCTCGATCAGTCCGAATTTGCTCATCCGCAGAATACGGGCGCGCTCCTTGTGTGATTTCAGTGCGTCGCGAAGGGCTTTCTCCACCGCACGCTTGTGTCGATCAAGGCGCATGTCGATGAAGTCGCACACCACCAACCCGCCCAGGTCGCGAAGGCGCAGCTGCCGGGCGATTTCGGATGCGGCTTCCAGATTGATTCGGTACGCCGTTTCTTCTGCGTCGTTGAGGTCGCGGAATTTTCCACTGTTCACATCGATGGCCACCATGGCTTCTGTTGAATCGATCACGATGGACCCGCCCGATTGCAACGGGACGTGACGGGAGTAGATCCTTTGAAGTTCCTGCTCGATCCCGTAATGGTGGAAAATGGGTTCGTTTCGTTGAAACGCGACAACGTCTCCCTGTGTGCGCGGCATGGCGATGCGCAGAAAGTCCTTCGCTTTGGCGGCAACGTCGAGGTCGTCAACGACGATGCGTTTGAAATCGCTGGAGTACACGTCGCGAATGGTGCGGATGACCAGGTCTGATTCCTGGTACAACTCGCACGGGGCTTTTTGCGTATCGATGCGTTTCTGAACCGTCTTCCAAAGGCGGTTCAGATAGTTCAAGTCGCTTTGCAGGTCTCGCTTATTGCGATTAAGGCCAGCCGTCCGAAGGATGAATCCCATTCCATCGGGCAGGGTCAGTTGCCCGAGCAAATCGCGCATCGCTTTGCGGTCGGCATCGTCTTCGATCCGCCGCGACACGCCCAGCTTGCTCATCCCAGGCATCATCACCACAAATCGTCCCGGAATCGAAAGGTACGTTGTGAGTGTGGGGCCCTTCGTACCCACGCCTTCCTTCGCAACCTGAACGATGACCTGATCTCCCCGCCGAAAGCATTTTTGAATCGGGGGGCGATCGCGTCGAGGTACCTTCTTGCCAACGTTTTCGGTCGCGTCCTTGCGGTTGCTGAAATATTTTGGGAGGACATCCGAGATATGCAGAAACCCGTTCTTAGCCAAGCCAAAATCGACGAAAGCGGCTTGGATGCTTGGCTCGACGTTCGTGATGCGTCCCTTGTAAATATTGCCAACGTGCGACGCGGAGCTTTGACGCTCGATGTAGATTTCCTCAAGCCGTCCCTCGTGCAGGATCGCAATTCGACACTCCGCACCGGCGGTTGAATTGATGATCATCTCCCGCCCAGCCGCGGTGACGGTGTCGGTGTCGCTCTCATCGTCGATGACGACCATGTCTTGAGTCTGAGAAGATTCTTCCGAGGGGGCGGCTTCCGCAACGGGTTGTTCAACCGTGCTCTTTCTCGCGGTTGATTTTCCTCGACGGCGTCTGCGACCACCGGTTGACGCACTGCGAGACGTGGTCTCTGTTTCGCTCCGGTCGGATGTTTCTGTAGAGCCGTCATCTTCTTGAGAGACCTTACTGGTCGATTCACTTTCTTTTTCGCCGGCTACTTCTTCATTGGCGGTTGCAGTGTCGTTGGGCTCCGCGATCTTATCCCCGGCCTTCCCACGCGATCTCGAGCGCCTCGCACGACGGACGGGGCGCTTCTTCAGAACAACGGGTGCGGCGGACTCTTCCTCACCGACGTTTACCGCAGGCTGCGCGGCAAGGGGCAGGGCCTCGGCGGCACGGGCTTCAACGGCAGGAGCCTCCGTCTTCTCGGGCGTCGATGATGCCGACGGTTCTCGTGCGGATTCGGATGCTTGCTCGGATCGCGAAACTTTCTTTCGATTCGAGGTGCCCGCGCCCCTGCGCCCTCGGCGTCGAGAAGACTGCGCTGCCGTTTTCTTGGTCGCCTGGGTTGAAGGCACTTCGCCGGAGTCGCTCGTTGGGGTGCCAGAGTCGCCGGTCGGGGTGGCTGTGCTTGCTTTGGAGATTATTCCCGCGCCAAACGGTTCCGCTTTCTTAGCGTGACTCGTCTCCTGCCCGTCCCCCGAACCCTCGGCGGACTTGCCACGGTTGCTGCCACCGCGTGCGGAGGCTGTGCGTGAGCGACGCGGTTTGCTTTCGGGCGAAGCAGCGTCAGCCCGGACCGTTTCACCACCGTCCGAATGCGACATGCCAGCCGCCGATTTCTTACGCGATCGGGATCGTTGGAATGTCTTCTTTGTCGTGGCGGCCCCCGGCGAATCGGACGCAGGAGCCACTTTCAAAGTGGGACGCGCCGTGCTCGGTTCTTTCGGTTTGTCGTTCTTGGGAGCGCTGGAGACCTTGCCCACTTCAGAGGAAGCAGGGGGCGAAGAAACTGCATCCTTCGCAGGAACGACGTCCTTTGAAGGAGCAGCGTCTTTTGAGGTCGCCGCGTCTTTCGTAGCCGTCGGTTTCTTTCGTCGGCTTGCGGTGCGCTTCCGGGAAATTTTCTTGGTATCCTCGGAAGCGATCTTCCCGGCAGCGCTCTTCTCGGTAGCGATCTTGGCGCGGGGAGAGGCGACCTTCTTCTTTTTTCGTTTGGTGGCCGTTCCCCTTGCGGTGGAGGTCTTCGTTTTGACCGCTACGGTGACGCCTTCTGTTTTTTCGGTTTTGTTTGCCATTGAATATTCACGCGACGGACCCGGTAGTTGATCTCGTCGGCATCCATGCCCAGGGCCCGACACACCTCTCGGGGTGTGGCTAAGCCTCCATCAGATTGAGTGACCAAGATCGACATGCTGACGCTGCATTTGTCAGCGGTCAGCGTGTCGACAAAGGGCCTGATGTCCACCACCGTGACGCGACTGTCACGATGACGCACGCGCGAAATTTCAAACTCGGGAGACGACAGAAATGATTCGATGCGTTGCACGAGTGGTGGACCGTCGGAAAACAACGTGTCCAACCCGGGTATGTCAACCCGGTACGTCACGCGGCAAGGCCGGCATGTGTGCGAGAGATCGATTGGACTTGCAGCAAACGTTCTTATGCCATCCGGCATCTGCTTGTTGAGCCCGGCGACCAATTCGTCAGCATCCAGCTGGCGGGTCAAATCGAGCTGCAAACGTTCCGCATCAGAGCGTTGGCCAACCGGTCTTGGGAAGGGCAAAGTCAAACGGGCGCGTGGATTGAAACCCTGCGTGAAGCTCACCGGTAGTTCCGCCCGGGCACATGCCTTTCCAAACATGCGCACCATGTCGTTGTGGGCCAGATACCGGATGTCGCCATCCACAGAGAAGTCAATCAAATATCGAAAGCGGGTCGCGCCTTGGGTTTCTCCTGCCAACAATCAATCCCACACAGCCTACAACTGAATTTCTTTCTGTCGGTCCCAAGCACGCGCTCAGACCGCCTTTACAATTATCGTTGACCAAACTATCCCCGTCGCGCTTGCGACTATGCTGCGCTTGGTTAGGCGCGCCTAAATGGGCCGCGCCTAAATGGGCCGCGCCTAAATGGGATCGTCCGGTAGGAGCTTTCGCGTCTGGGCTCGCAGGTAGTTGACCACCTGCCGTTCCGTTTCAAAAGAAAGTGCCCGCCTCGCAACGCGCTCCATTTGTTTGATCTTACACATCCGCAGAAGTTTTTTCACCTCGGGGATGTCGTGCGGGCCCATCGAGAACTGCCTGAGCCCCAGACCCGCCAGCAGCATAGTATATAACGGCTGACCGGCCATCTCACCACACAGGCTACACGAAACACCCGCCCGTCGGCAAGTTCTAATGACATCGTGCAGTGTCCGCAGCACGGCGGGATGGGCTGAGGAGTAATACTGGGAGACCTTCTCGTTCCCGCGATCCACGGCTAGGATGTACTGTACCAAATCGTTCGTGCCAATGCTGACAAAGCCGACTTCGCGGACAAAATCGCGACATTGGATCGCCGCGGCAGGGGTCTCGACCATGATCCCGATTTCGATATCCCGGTTGAACGGAATTCCCTCGTCTTCGAGGTCTTCCATCGCGTCATGGAGCACCATTTTTGCCTGACGAAATTCCATCAGGCTGATGATCAGCGGAAACATCAACCGGACCTCGCCCTCGGTGGCTGCCCGCAAGACCGCCCGCAACTGGATCTTGAACATATCCAGTTGCTGCAAACTGTACCGAATCGAACGCAACCCCAGCATCGGGTTGGGCTCCCGCTCTGCCGACTTGCCCTGCGTGTACTTGTCTGCACCGAGGTCGAACGTACGGATCGTCACCGGTTTGCCACTCATCCCGCCGATGACTTCGCGGTACGCCTCGAATTGCTCTTCTTCCGTTGGGTCGGTGCTTCCCTGCAAATACAGAAACTCGGTGCGGTATAGACCAATGCCGTCGCTTCCTTCGTCGATACAGGAGGCGACTTCGGACGGGAACTCCACATTGGCGAGCAATTGAAACGTCTCGCCGTCGAGTGTTTTTGCAGGCAAGTCGCGCAGGTCGCCAAGTTCTTCACGGATTTTGACGTAGCGCTGCTGCTGATCGCGGTACTGCTTGAGCGTTGGCTCGTCCGGGGCGACGATCACAAGATCGTTGACTCCGTCCACGATGATCAAATCGCCACCGCTGACATGCGATGACAAGTCCGCGACACCGACCACGGATGGCAGTCCCATCGCCCGAAGCAAAATCGATGTGTGCGATGCCGCGCCACCAACATCCATCGCCACACCCACAACCTCTGTGGATGAGAGCGTTGCAGCAATTGAAGGCGTTAAATCGTGCGTCACCAGCACGGCGGGGCTCGTCAGGTGCGCAAGATCCTCCCTCGTCTCACCAAGGATATGCCGCAGCAGGCGCCGTTCGATGTCGCGAACATCCCGGACCCGTTCCGCAAGAAGCGGATCACGCATTCTTTGGAATCGCCGCTGAAACTTGCGCATGACCAAACTTGTGGCGTAGGCTGCGGAAAAGTGGCTCTCGTCGATGAGTTGACCGATTTGCTCACGAAGCTGTGGCGTTTGCAGGACACCGCGATGCCAATTGAAGATGTCTGCCGCTTCCTGACCCAGCTCGTTTGACCATTGGCTGCGTTGGCGCGTGAGTTCGTCGGTCGAGGCGGTGAAGGCGTGCTGAAGGATTTCACGCTGGCGTTCGAGGTTCTCTGCGGCAACCGTTCGCTCGGGAATGCGATAGTCCTCGGCATCCAGAACAACCGCCTCAGCGATTGCAATGCCGGGCGCTACCGCGATGCCTCGAAGAATCTCCATGGTGGTCTATGCCTGCATTTTCTGGGGGGCCCAAAACGCAACGCATCGCATTGGAACTGAAATGAGTCATTCAGGCAAAAGGCTGGTCGATTCGTACCCAGGACACGCCGCCCGCGAGCGCGTCACATTTCACCGAATCCGTTTTGAATCAGTTCACTGAGAGCCTTGAGGGCGAGTTCGGAGTCGTCACCGGTGGCCATGATTCGCAGCGATGTGCCTTTGGGGGCGGCAAGGAGCATCATGTGCATCGGGCTCTTGCCATCGACCTGTTCGGTTCCGTCGCCCTTGTCGACCGTGATGCCGGATTGAAAGGTGGCGGCGAGATCGACAAATTTCATCACCGGGCGAGCGTGCAACCCCTGCGGATTGACGATTTCGATGGTTACTTGTCCATTGATCGCAGCCACCGCGATTTGCCTTCCACTTGGCGCCGTCGTTTCGCCCACATCGTGCCAACGCCTTCGTCACAACAAACCGCGATCTAACCTTCCTGATATTCGTCCGCCTCCAGAATCAAATCGCGGATGGCGTCTTTCGTCTCTGCCTGTCGCAAGAATCGGCGGAAGTTGTCTCGCTGAAGGTGGCGAAAAATTCGCTCCATCGCCGCAAGATGAACATCCGGGTCGTCTGGTGGACTCAGCACCATGACCACGATGTAAACCGGGGCCCGATCCAATGCCGCAAAATCGATCCCCGCCGTCGAACGACCGACAGCCGCGGCCATTCGTTTGACCACCTGATTCTTGCTGACGTGAGGCACAGCCACACCTTTACCGAAACCGGTGCTACCGTTGTTCTCTCGCGCAATGCAAGCCTTGGCAGCCGCTTCCGTGTCCGATTCATCGATGGCGCCTGTTTTCGCCAGTGCGCCAATCAGTTCGCGAATCACGCCATTGCGATCGGTCGACTGCAACTCAGGAATGCAGGCGTCAATTTCAAAAAAATCATCGAGTTTCATGCGATCCTCTCATCTTTGAAGTGTCGCGGCTCCAAAGAACCAACATGCTCCAAAATCTGGATATTTCTCATAAGCGCTTCTCTTTTGGCATCGCTTGGTCTCAAACCAACACTCTGGTCCCAGCAATAAATCGCCGACCAAACCACGATCTTTACGAACCTACTCGCTTTCCGGCAAGGGTTCGGCGGAATGTCCCGGATGCCTGTGACTGCGGAGTTTTTCCTTGTGTTTGGTCAACTGTCTTTCGAGCTTATCGACCAACAAATCGATGCATGAATGCGCGTCCGGTCCGACCTCCTTGGCGACGAACGTTTGAGCACCCGCCGCACGCACAATCATTTCGACCGACGAAAGCTCTTTTTCTTTGTCGACCACGATATCAATAGATTGAACACGGTCAAAAAACCGTGGGAGTTTTTGTGCCTTTTCTTCCGCGTAGGTTCGGACCCTGTTTGACACCTCAACGTGTCGGCCCGTTACCGAGATTTCAACTGATTCCACTGCACGGTCTCCTGTTTATTGGCTCTCGCTCTTCGCGATTTCGTTTTGACCTTCTTCGACGGGATCCAACAAAAGCTGCGTATCGGGTTTGACCACTCCCGCACTGATGATGAACCGCAACGCCTCATCGATGGAGATGTCGAGTTCCAAAAGATCGCTCCGCGGCACTGTAATCGTATACCCTGTCACCGGTGCGGGCGAACTCGGAATAAACACCGTGACCAATTCATCTTTGGCCGCAGCCGCAATCGCCTTCATGGGGCGACCCGTCAGCAGCCCGACCGACCAGATTCCCTGTCGCGGGTAGGGAACCGCCACCACACCCGAAAATTCCAGCTTCTTCTCGCTGAATAAGAAATCAGTGACCTGCTTGATATTTGGATAAATCGCACCCACCAGTGGCATCCGGCTCACCGTGCGCTCGACAAGCCTGAGCGTCGTGCGGCCAATGAGGCTCGCCAGGAAAAGCCCGACGAAGTATACGACAATGATCGCAATCAAAAAACCGACCAAGCCCAGTTTGTACTTCTTAAATGCGATACTCCACAAGGCATTGAGGCGTGCGTGCTCGGCACGCTGGGCGATCACCGGGTCTTGGCTGTCTAAAGCATTGCTGGAAATGATGTTATACTCAGCCGTCTCACGCAGGCCAGCCAAAGGGCCCGTTTCGATCCATCGGTCGATCGGTGAACCGTATTCCAGCGCGTCCTCCTCGGCGTTCACAGCAGAGGGTTCCCCCACGAGAGACATGACCCCGAGCATTCCGCGCGTGATGTGCTGTCCCAGGTAGGTGTCCACGAGCCGATACGCCCACAGGAAGATGGCAATCGTCAGCAGGGTCGGCAGGACCGCCGCCAATCCACGCAAGAAAAAGCGTTTGAACTCGTCCATAGGCGTCTACGCCTGCCGGTTTCGCATGTGTTGGGTTCCCAAGCCGACGCAGCCCAGCCACCACACATGCCAAACGAATTTGCTCACGCGCCAACAAGCCCGCTCGCGCGTTGAATGTAGGCGTCTGCGTGGGATCGGTCAACCGTTGTGATTCACGATTTCAAACCGTAGGATGCGAACGATGCACGCGGATCTTGCCATTCGACACTCAACCCTGAAACGCAGAGGCGCACTCTTCGGCATGGGCTCGTTCCTAGCCGTCTCTGCGCTGGCTGGCTACTTCATTTCGCAACGCACCCAGATGCCAATGGGCGAGGAAATTCGCCTACCCGGTTGGCGTATCTCGTTTCGAGTGCCTGCCGGCTGGGGTGACGGTGTCCGGGTTGAGGATCTGCGCGGTGCGGAGGTCTTCGTTTTTAGTCCGAACGATGATTCGGAATCCGGCCATGTGTCTCCTGTGCGATTTCGCAGGATGCAAATCACAAATATGCAAACAGCGGAAGACGTTGGCAGGGATGTTCTGGCCCAATATTCCGCCCTCCTCGACATCTCGATTCTTGGTCGTGTTCAATTTGGCACGGCGAATTTTGGCGATTGGCCAGCCAGCTTTGCAAAGGTGGATCGTCCGGTGGATGTGTTGCGCGATCGGCTTGGTTTGTACGTCAGGGTCCTCGCTGCGGTCGATCGGCAGGGTGCCGAAACGACAGCCTACGCAATCGACCTTGTGGGCGGTGGGCGAATGACCGGTCGGGAGCAAGCCGTGTGGAACCGTGTCGTCGCGTCGATTCGCACGGAGACTGACGCGCCATGAAAATCGGCGTCATGTCCGACAGCCACGGATCGGTCGAGCGCGTGAAACTTGCGCTGGAGATTTTTGATCGCAACGAAGCATCCGCGCTCATTCACTGTGGTGACGTTGGCGGCATTCCGGTATTCGACGAATGGGTGGGTCGCGATATCCGTTTCGTTTGGGGCAACACCGACGTCCCCGATCAAGCGACGCTGGCGTACCTTGCGACGGTCGGCTTGAACGCACCGAAGTCGATTCCGCTGCGCCTTGAACTTGGTAGCAAATCGATCCAGGTCTTTCATGGACACGAACCGTCATTTCGCACGGCGGTCAACAATCCGACCGTTGACTACATCTTTCACGGACACACCCACATCGCTCGGGATGAACGCGTTGGGCGATGTCGGATCGTGAATCCCGGTGCGCTTCAGCGGGCCCGGGAATACACCGTCGCGACGGTCGACTTGGCGCGCGACGAGGTGACATTTCACCGGTTGTAGTTCTTTGCGGTCTGCGAGCGATTGCTTCCTAGATGTTTTCACCAAAGAAAAATGCTTTGGCCATTCGGTCTGTCATCGGTTGATTTGAAAAAATCAGCGGAGCCAGCAATTGCAGATCCGTATTGGGTGGCCGCAGGTAGTCGCCCATCGCCAATCGCCAACGGGTGTCGAAGGTCATTAGTGCGTCTTGGGATTGATCGCCTGCCAGTGCGTCCCGGATCACGTCTGCCGCGATTTGCGCCGACCACATCGAAGGATAAATTCCCTCCTGGCTGACCGCTGCGACAAATCCGCCCGCATCACCGATGGTGAGCGTGTTCTTTCCAACGTGCGAGTCCAACTCAAGCGCTGGGTCGTGACACGACTCTGCGCACACAATCGAACTCGGGTCAACGGCAAACCCCTCGGGAACAAATTCCCTGGCCCGCAGAGCGGCTGCTAGTTCCACCAATCGATCACGAATGAAGTTCCGCTCCCCCGGCGAATTGACAAACAGCGCGATGCGATCCGGCTGCCGCGCGAGAACCGCGAGACCGTTTTCCGGCGTCACACCAAGAATGATATCCATCCTCGATATCGCCGCAGCGCCTTTGGGTCTTGCGCCTTTGGGTTTTGTGTCGATGACCTGTTCAACCATCGCGGTCCAGCGCACACCGCGCGATTCCGATCGCTTCAGCCCGACGCGCGCCCGCAGCTTCGTCGTAGCGCCAACAGCCAACACCAGCAGCTTGCACGTCAGCCTCTCTCCGTTCGACGTAACCACCTCGACACCGGACTCCAAAGGATTCAGGTCTGATACGTCGTGTTCTTCGAGGAGATGCGCCCCCGCCTTCTTAGCCGCCCGAACAAGTTGTTCGTCGAACGCGCCACGATCGACAAAATATCCAGGGCAGGCGGTCATCTTTGGCACCGAATACTGCGAGAGATTGGCATTGTGAAAAATCACATCACCGATGGGGCGAGCGAGCAATTTTTTGGTCGCGACCCCGAGACCTTTCAACAGATCTTCGGTACGCGGATTGACCCATCCCACGCAGGACTTGGGACGCGGAAACGTCTCACGATCAAGCAGCGCAACGGAGCAACCTTCTTTGGCCAATATTGCAGCCACCGTGGCACCGGCTGGTCCCGCGCCCGCGACGATTACGTCAAACTCTGTTTTTTTCTTGGCCATGCGATTCCATAAGGTTTCTCGGCGCAGCGTGCGATGTGCCCGCCGATTCGTAGGTTATTTGTTGAGTAGCTTCCAGAGCGCCTGCTCTGCTTCACGATACTTTGCGACGCTGTCAGCCAGGTCGGCTTGGATGTTTTGAAGCTGGACATCGTTGGTGTCAATCGAAGATCCGTGCATATCGATCATCGCTTTCAACCGCGACGTCGAATCGTCGAGATGCGCCGAAGCCTCGGCAAATTCGCGGGCTACGTTGAAAGTATTCAGCTCCCGCATTTCCGATGGCGTGGGCTTGGAGAGCAGTTTCCACGGATGCAATGTCAAATCCTTGATGCCCCCGCGAAGCAGCATCCCCGCCTCGGATGCGTTTTGAACGAGTTCATCGATGCGGGCACTGTTCAGCACGACCACCCCTTTCCCGCTGGTGGTAATGACGTTGAGATCATCGAGCGAGGCATTCAGCTTTTCAAACGCAGTATGCACATGGGCAAGTAAGCCGCCTTTGTGCTCAGGGTCGAATTCTTCGGAGAGGCGTGTCACCACTTCGCGATCGATCCTCGACATGGCGCTCTCAGCCGAGGCGATGGTTCGGCCCAGCGGTGGGCGGGTTTCTTCCAGAAGGGCGACCAACTCCGCAAGGCCGAGGTTCACCTTGTCCATGCTTTCATGGAGTTTGGCGAGCAGGTGTCCCTCTTTGTCGCGCGACATCTCCAGCGCCAGGTTTTTGGTGATCCGGTTGATATCCATCGAAGATGCGCGAACGCGAGCCAGCAACGAATTCTTATCGCCCGCATCAAACTCCCGCTTGAGCATTCGCAGCAGGCCCTTCGAGTTCTTCTCGTCCAACTCGCGCGTGACGGTTGCCAGCACTTCCTGAAACCCGGTCACAGAGCCGTACAGCACCGTCTTGTCGGTCAAGGGTTGGTCGCTGATACCGCAAGCCACGATTTCGATGATGCCCTTGCCACCGAGCGGCGGTCCGGTGGAAACGATCTTGCAGTCGGAGCGGAGGTTTAGCACGGTCAGCGCCGTGGCTCGCACTTCGAGATACGGGAGGTCTTCCGACGATCTGCCGGTCGGGTCAGGCGCTTCGACAAACTTTGTTTCGATCACCTTGCCAACCGCCTGCCCAAAACAATTGACCCGCGATCCGGGGACGATTTCGGGCATCGCGGCGCCCAGTCCAAATCGTGCGACAAACTCGTGCGTCTTCGGGGGAAACACACCCTTTGCCCCGATGAACAAAAGGAACCCCACGAACACGGAGAACATCACCAGAAGCGCGAGGCCCAGTGCAAACGTGTTTCTTTTTCTCGCCATATTTTTCGACCTGTTACTCTGAGATTAAAGAAGCTTTGGTGATTCAGTACCCGCTCATTCAGTACCCACTTGATGTCGTGTTGATCATTTTCTCAAATTCACTCAGGCCTTCCGCATCGGTCAGTGGTCCTTCCCCGTGCCCGTTGAGGAACTGGTTCATCAAACGATCATCCGAATCGACGAGCCCAGCCGGGTCCGCATCGCGTAACAATTCAAATTCTCCGCGACGGGCGATCTTTAACACCCGCCCCTTGTCCAGCATGACCATTCGATCCGCAATTCGAAAAGCCGAGTCCATCTCATGTGTGACCACCACGCTCGTGACGCGGAGTTTTTGCGACAGATCCATCATGAGTTCATCAATCGCGGTTGACGTGACAGGGTCGAGACCGGCAGACGGTTCGTCATAAAAGAGAATCTCCGGATCGAGCGCCGTCGCCCGCGCCAAACCCGCGCGTTTTTTTTGTCCGCCCGACAATTGTGAAGGCATTTTGTCGCGGTGGGCGAGCATCTTAACCTGCTGAAGTTTTAGCGTCACCACAATATCGATAATGGAAGGGTCGACGTAGGAGTGTTCTTCCAGAGGCAGGGCGACGTTTTCGGCGAGTGTGAGCGAATTAAACAGCGCCCCGCTTTGAAACAGGATGCCAAAGCGCTTGCGAATGGAATTGAACGCATCTTCGCTCAGTTCGGCGATGTCGGCGAGCGCATCCATGTCCCGCGTCCGAAATAAAATGGCACCCGCACTTGTTTCGTATTCGCCGATCAGGCAGTTGAGAAGCGTACTTTTACCGCATCCGCTACCGCCCATGACCACGAGCGTTTCGCCGCGATAGATGTCGAACGTCACCGAATCCAGAACGATGTGGTCGTTGCCCTCATGGTCCTCAAACGATTTGCGCACGTTCCGCAGAGAGATCACAACATCCCGACCTGCGCCCGCGTCGTTCATTCCAGAAACCCTACAGTCCAAAAACGTAGAAAATCGTTGTAAACACAGCGTCCATGCCGATCACCGCGACGATCGATTTCACGACGGTTGCGGTCGTCGCTTTACCGACGCCCACCGCTCCGCCCGATACCGACAGGCCTTCGTAACAAGCGATCATCGAAATCAACATGCCGAAGATGCAAGCCTTGCTCAAACCGGTCAAGAAATCTCTGACCCCAATGGCGGCTCGGGTTGAATCCAAATACGCCTCGGGCGAAATCCCCAGTGCCGCCCACGAGGTGAACATCCCGCCGGCAATCCCCACGGTGTCGGCGATCACCGCCAACCCGACAATCATCACGGTCGTGGCGATGAAGCGTGGGACGATCAGAAAACGAATCGGATTCAACGCGTGCGCGCGAAGGGCTTTGATTTCTTCAGCTTCAACCATCGAACCGATTTCAGCCGCGATGGATGCGCCGGCATATCCGCTCAGGACGATCGCTGTGATCAGCGGTCCCAACTCGCGCACGATCGCAATCGCAACCACGTCGGCGATTTTTTCGAGTTGGCCATAGCTTGCTAGCGTTGGGGCGAGTTGCAGTGCAAGGATCGATCCGATGAACGCCTGGACAAGCACGACGATGGCAATGCTCTTGACGCCCACCCGCACCATCTGCTCAAACAGTGCAGGCCAGCCGAATTTCAGTTTGCGGCTAAAGATACCTTTGAACGCCCAGCGGATGCTGTCGACCAAGAGGTATGCCATCGCCCCAAGGCTGCCCACAAATCCGCCGACAGAGCGCAAACTCTGGTCGCCCAGGGTACCGATGCTTTCGATGGACCGGCGAATTCTCGACGGTTTGAACTTCGGAGAAGAAGCCGACGAAGAACCGGTCACGAGTCGAGCGCCTCTTGAACGGACTCAAAAATGCGAAAGAATTTGTCCAGCTTTGTGATTTCAAAAACGCTGCGGACTTGGCGATTCATACCGACCAGCGACATGCGGACACCGCTTTTCTTCGTGCGGCGAAAGACATCGACCAGCGTGCCGACACCGGCTGAGTCGATGTAGCTGACTTCCTGAAGGTCAAAAACCCAGTCTCCATTCGCCTCTGTCATCATGTCAAGCACGGATTTGTGGAAGCCCGGCGCGTTGTGGATCGTCAGTTCGCCCGCGAGGCAAAAGACAACGTGGCCGTCACCTTTGTTCAACGCTTTGATCACACCATTGTCCATGGCCAACCCGCCTCAAAGCGGACTCCGTGAATGGGATTCAGTCTTCCGTATCGCCCGAGTTTAGCGGTCGGGTTTGGGTTCTTTGTTGTCGGCTTTGACGTTTGCGTTCTCAACGTCGGTTGCGCCGTCGCCCGCGACCAACGCCTTGGCTGTAATGCCTCGGCCATCAAGAGCAGGGTCCGCAATTATTCGATTTTTAGCAGCTCGATCTTCAACAACGCGATCTTCAACAAAGCGCCGCCATTTGGTAACGGATGCCCGACGCAGTCTGCTTTCACCGGCGTAGTTGTAGCCCAATCGTGTTCCGGTCATTTTTTCCAAGGCCACAATCGCATACATTCGGACGGCTACATCGACATCATCCAAGCGATCGACCAGCGCGGGAAGCAACGCATCAAGGCGCTGCGTCCCCACAGCGTGGACCGCGCGAATGCGCTCTGCCGGATCAACCGATTCGAGCTGCCGGGTCAAAACCTCAACGCGCCCCGCGCAGCCGCCCGTAACCCCAATGCAAAGCAACCCCACACAAAGGAGCCCCATGCAAAAGAGCCTCATGTAAGAGAGATCGCTCCGCAAGCCGTCTGCCTTGATCCGGTTCGTATCGCCCAATCCAACAGGTTCCCGCCAACAGGTTCCCGAAAAACCCTATCATCTTGCCAACCAAGCGATTATAAATGCAGCCTCGCTTGCCGCAACCGCATTTTGACGGTTTGCGCCGGAGAATACAATGCGCGGCGTACCCGCCCATCGCACCCATCGACGCAATCTTCTGCATCTGGTTTGTTTGGTATCATTGATTGGATGCTCTCTGCAATCCGAATCACAGCGCCCTCAGCCGGCGTTCGAGCGGATGGGGCAAGACGCGGAATTCACCGTATATAGCCAAAAGTCCAACAATAGTTCCACGATTGCCAAACCACTGCGGATCGTCATTTACGACTTTCCGACCTTGTCGCAGTTCCCCTTGATCGATCTCGACGTAGATTTCTCAAGTCAGATGGTGCTGCTCGCAGCGATGGGGCCTGCATCGAGCGAACAATGCTCCATTCACATCGACAGGGTTTGGCGGGACGGCGAGCATCTTCGGGTGGAGGTCTCGGAACACTACCCGGACCCGGATGCGCAACGTCATCCGCGCGCGGCTAGCCCATACCATGCCGTCGTCGTCGGGCGCTGTGAATTGCCCATTGACGGGTTCACAAGCCGCATTCCACACGGTGCGTTTCTACGATAGGGCGTTTCTGCGATAGGCTGGATTTCAAGTGCCCCAGAATCACGAACAATCCACGGGCGGGCATACGGTTTCAGCCATCAGCCCAGAAAACCCCGCCTACCCAGCCGCTTTCTCCCTTGCCCTGACCGGCGAGGCGGCGGGCAACAGCATCGTCGAGGCACAACGCCGGAACCTCGACTTGCTCGCCAATGAAAACGGCATCGCCGCGGCCGTGTTTGTGATGTTCGATGCTCAAAACCAGATGCAGACCGCCGCCCTCTACGTCGAATCACCGGGCGGCAGCGCCTTGGTGCATTTACCCCCAGACGATGTGAGTGACTCTTCAACCGAAGCCATTCTCGAAGCGGCTATTCGGCGCGGTGCCGATCGTAAGCTCAACATTTTGCAAACCTTACTGCGCCCGGGTGAGTCGCGGCGGGCTCGGATGCTCAACGATCTTGGGTTTCAGTATCTTGCCGAGCTTATCTATTTGACGCGATCACTTGAGAAGCCGGGCATTCGCAAGAGTCTGCTGCCTGATGGATTGAAGGTTGAAACCTACCGGGAGGATTTGGAACCTATGTTCATCCAAGGTCTGGAAGCAACGTACGAAGACAGCCAGGATTGTCCCGCGCTGACGCCCATGCGCTCTGCTGGCGATGCGTTTGCGGGGCATAAGGCGTCGGGTGTGTTTGACCCGGAAGGGTTCTTCGTCGTGATGGATCGCGAACGTCCCGCAGCGGTCTTGCTCACCTCGTGTGTTGTCGGAAGTCGTTCACTGGAAATCGTTTACATGGGCGTGCTTCCTCGCGGACGTCGCAAGGGATTGGGAGAATCGCTGTTGAATCTTGCGAAGGAGCGAGCCCGCAGCCTCGGGCTGTCGAACGTCACTCTTGCCGTAGATAGCACCAACGAACCGGCGCGAAAACTCTACGCACAAGGCGGTTTTATCGAAGAGACGCGCCGACGGGCCTGGATTCGCGTGTTGTGAGCGGTCGGCGATCGCGCATATTTCCACGGGTTTTCAACAGCGGGATCGTCCGCTTGTGAACAACTAAACTTTTTCAAAAAAATTCAAAACGCTAACCACTTATCAGTTTTGTTGTTCAGGCGCAGCGGTCGGTCTTCGAGACAGATGGTTGCCAAAAACCTGTTGACCAAATCTTAGGACCTGTGTTACATTCCCCCTCACTTGGAAACCAATCTTCGATCGAACTGGGCAGCTGTCACAGCTACCGCACCGATCGTTTTTTGTCTCCTTTCGTTTGTCGTTTCAATAGATTTTGAAATTCACCAATGTCGTCTATACGGCAATGCCCTTGCCTGGCGCTGGAGGTCTAACGATATGCTCTCACCGCTTGCGGAATCGGTCTGTCAATTTGAAAATGCCATCGCCTCACGCATCGGGGCGCAAGATTACAAGTTGTGGTTCAAGAACGCGACGCGGTTCACAATCGCCGATGAGCACGTTCGTGTGGAAGTGCCCAACGTGTTCGTCGGTGAGTGGATCGAGCGTCACTTCATCGCAGCCCTTCAGGAAGCCGCAGAAGAGGTGACGAGCAAACCGCTGGAAATTGTGTTCTCAATCGATCCGGCCATTGCGAAAGACCTGCGACGCAAACAGCCGGACTCGCAGTCTCAGTTTGCGGCAGACAATCCTGAGCGACTTGCCCGCAAGAGGAAGCGTCGCGGTACAACACCCGACGCGCCGAGGCTTCCCGGAACCTTCGACACGTTTATCATGGGCGAATCCAACCGTTTGGCCCACAGTTGTGCTCGGGTGGTCTCGGAATCACCATGCACCCAGTACAATCCGCTCTTCCTGCATGGCGGTAGCGGTATTGGTAAGACCCACCTGCTGCAAGCCATTTGCAATGAGCTGACTTCGAAGCGCCCCGAGCTTCGCTGGAAGTACGTCACCGGCGAAGAGTTCACGAATCAATTTATCTATGCGATCAAGAACGGTGAGCGCGACGCGTTCCACCAGCGGTTTCGTCGGCTTGATGTGCTCGTCATCGACGACGTTCACTTCTTCGCAAACAAGCGGGCAACCCAGGAAGAATTTCTCCACACGTTCAACGCGATCGATGCGTCGGGCAAGCAGATTGTGATGGCCTCCGACGCCCATCCCAAACTCATCGGGCACCTATCCGAGCACCTCGTCAGCCGCTTCATCGCAGGGATGGTCGTCAAGATCGATTCGCCCGATCATCATACTCGCGTGGGTGTGCTGCAAAAACGCGCGGCGAAGCTCAACTTCGAGGTTCGCCCGGAAATCATCGAATACATCGCAGCGAATTTTCAAGCGAATGTTCGTGAACTTGAAGGCGCGCTGTTGAAATTGGTTGCGCTGGCTCGCCTGTCCGGTGTGCCCCTTACGTTGCCGCTTGCCCATCGAGCGCTGGGCGACTTGATCGAGCACACCGTGCCGATCATCAAACTGACCGACATTGAAAGCGCAGTTTCGATTTTCTTCGGCCTGTCGCCAGACGACCTGCACACCACCCGCAAGACCCGAACCATTGCGCTGGCTCGCGGTGTCGCGATGTATCTGGCCCGAACGCACACCGCAATGAGCTTTCCTGAAATCGGTCGGTTCATGGGCAACAAAAACCACTCCACGGTGATCCTCGCGTGCAGGAGGATCAAGAAGATCCTCAGCGACGGACAAATTGCAAAGTGGGCCACACCTGCGGGTGAAAAAGAAGGCAACCTCGCCAACATCATCACTCAATTGGAGGATCAGTTGGGCCTCGGTCCGAAGCATGGTGGGCAGGTACAGCAGGCGTAGCAGATCTGCCTCGCGATAGGGCAGTCGTCATAGAAACATGTAGGCGCGCCCCAGTCGCGCTGCGGCACGGAATGCCGGGCGGAATTGGAGCGATCGCTTCCTCGAGCCCGCGGCGATGGGCGACCATCTTGCCGCGGGCTCTTTTTGTTGATCGCCATCGCGCATCTGGTGCGCGTGCATCCGGTCGTTTGAGCAACTGGAAAATTCCTGTTGAATGCCACATAATTCCTGACGAAGTGTTTGCGAGGTTGCGGCGAGATTCGCCTTTGAAATGAACGGTGTGCTTTATGGCTTTGATGATGGGTGTCTCCGGAATACGCGGCATCGTCGGTGACACACTGACGCCTCAACTCGCCGCCTCTGCCGGCTGCGCGATGGCGAAATATGTAGGCGGAGGTGCGGTCGTTCTCGGGCGAGACTCTCGACCCAGTGGTGACATGGTGCGAAGCGCAGTAGCCGCGGGCTTGCTCGCGGGCGGTTCCAACGTCATCGACATCGGCATCGCCCCGACACCCACAACCGCGATCATGGTTCGCGAACACCAAGCCGCTGGCGGTATCATTCTGACCGCTAGCCACAATCCTTCGGAGTGGAACGGAATCAAGTTTTTGACGGGGGACGGGCACGCGCCACCTGTTTCGGTCGCCCAGCAGTTGATCGACATTCTAAAGTCCGGCGAATTCGATCTGGCGGACTACTTGCACGTTGGATTGTTGACCGAAGATCGCTCAGCCAACGAAGTTCATGTGCAAAAAGTTCTGAATATTGTCGATGTTCGGGCGATTCGTTCGCGGCGATTCAAGGTGGTGTTGGATAGCGTCAACGGAGCGGGCCAACCAGCGGGCAAGCTGCTTCTGGACGAACTGGGCTGCGACGTCACCTACCTCAATCCGGAAGCGACGGGGCTGTTTGCCCACACGCCTGAACCCATCGCAGAAAACCTGACGGATTTATGCGAGCAAACGAAGGCGATGGGTGCGGACATCGGTTTTGCCCAGGACCCGGACGCGGATCGGTTGGCAGTGGTTGACGAAAAGGGTGCGTTTATCGGTGAGGAGTTCACGCTCGTCTTGGGCGCAAAGCGCATCTTTGAAACGACCCCCGGTCCCGTGTGTGCAAATCTTTCGACCTCCCGAATGATCGACGACCTCGCGGCCCGCTACGGTGATACCTGCGTCGTTCACCGCAGCGCTGTGGGGGAAGCCAACGTCGTCGAAAAAATGAAGGAAACCGGATGTGTAATCGGCGGAGAGGGAAACGGAGGCATCATTGATCCGCGGATCGTTTACGTTCGCGACAGCATTGGGGGAATGGCGCTTGTGCTCGACATGTTAGCCGCATCCGATCAATCGTTGTCAGGCGTCGTTGCGGACCTTCCAAAATATGAAGTGCTCAAAACAAAAATGGCGTGCGCGAAAGACAGAATCGCCCGCGTCCTCGGCGCTGTGGAAGACGCGTACCGATCGCACAATCCGAGCACGATCGATGGTGTGCGGATCGATTGGCCCGAAGGTTGGGTGCATGTTCGCGGCAGCAACACGGAACCCATCATGCGCGTCATCGGAGAAGCCGCAGATCGCAAGACTGCCGAGGAACTTGTCAACCGCGTGCAAGCGATTGTTGATCGCACTCCGTAACCATTCGGGACATGCGCAAGCAGAATATGCGCAAGAGAATCGGAGCACGCTGCTTTCGCAACGCGCTCCGATTCAATCAACGTTCCAAAATATTTGCATCAACAAACGCAGATGCCTGGACCGCGAGTGCTTAGACCATGTCTTTCATCGCTTTGAGCGGTGTGGCCTTCACGACGTTGCGAGCCGGTTTGGCTTTGAACATCATTTCTTCCTGCGTAAACGGATTGATGCCTTTGCGCGCCTTCGTGGCGGGCTTGCGTACGACTTTGACCTTCATCAATCCGGGCACCGTGAATACGCCGGGACCGCGCTTGCCCAGGTCCTTCTTGATCATGGACGACATTTCTTCAAACACCGCGACGACCTGCTTGCGTGAAAGTTCAGTACGCTCTGAGAGCTCACGATAGATTTCACTTTTGGTGCGGGCTTTAATGTTCAATTTCTTTGCCACTTTCTTCTTTGCCATCAATTGAGTCCTTTCGTTTCGTTTCTGTTGCGCCGGGCTCTTGCCCAGCATGTTTCAAAACCAATTCTGCCCTACGTTTCGGGCAAGATTTTCACAATCGCAATGCCTGTCGCGCGATACATTGGAGGAAATCGGCAGTAATGGCAAGCAATTCTTAATCAAAAAACCCTAAAAAAATAGGGTGGAATGAGGACCACCTTGGGCGAGGGGGTTGCGCCATTCGTCGTTTGTCGATTGGGCACACATGACAGAGCTGTCGAACCCCACCCATTTCCGATGGCGATTCGGCTTGTTCGCCATGTTCCGATCATGCGAAGTGCATTGCGTCAATCGAACCGCGCGCTGTTAAATTCTGGTTTCGACTCATCTTCGCGGCGACTTGGGAGCAAGGGCGGATATCGCATTTTCAGCGTAAATAAGGACTAAAATGGCCCGTTTGCGGTGGGTTTGCACAGGGTGTCTGACGCGCGTGTCAGTGTGTCGGAGTCGTTGTTGCGCGACTGACAGAGGAAGGAAAGACGAGTCAGTTCGAGGTGGAAGGCGGGCTTTGGGCTTCGCTCGTTTTGCAATCGGGATCGTCCGCGATTGCGCTTTTTCCAAGGACGCCGGCCAGGCAAAAACGTCGGCTTGCAGAGAGCAAAGGGACCCAGCAGAGAACCCAGAGGGCCAAATTTTCCGGTAGTTTTTTGCACATTCCCTGCGGTCCACCGCCGCATCCGCAGTCGAAAGCCACGTCGCAGAAGGATTTGAAGTCGCCTTCGCTGTAGATCCCGATCGCCCGAATTGCGATCACGATGGTGAACACCGTCAGCATCAATAGAAGGGTCAACGACGCGCCGCGGATCAACAATCCCAACAACAGAAGCACACCACAAAGCACTTCAATCCATGGCAAAGTCAGAGCTATAAAATTTTGCACGGCGAACGCACCACTGGGAAACATGTCGTATTGGTTCAGCAGTTTCAGGAAGTCAACGGGAGCGCCGACCTTGCTGATGCCCATCGAGATGAACACACCACCCAACACCGCGCGCGCGATCAACAATGGATACCCGGTGTGATCGAGGAACTTCAACCAGCCATGTTTTGTGGGGTCACTCTGGGTCATCATAGACGATGTCGCCACTGCCTCGTTCGCCGCGTTCAAAGGGTAAGCCATCCTCATTCCATGCGACAACCCCGCCCTTGTAAACGAACAATTTGTGTTCAGCGACGCCGTTGTCAATCAGGTCGAGCGTTGCAAGTTTGCTGTCGTCGCACTTACCGCCATTGCAGTAGACAATGATTTGATCCGCATCGCGGCAGATGGGAAGCAGCGATTCGATGTAGCGGTCTGCGTAGTAATGATCGAGTTGGTACGCACCGGGGATGTGCTTTTCGGCGTACGCTTCGTCATTTCGCGCATCGATGAAGATATACGTTCCGTTCTCGAACGCCTCGCTTTGGAACGCTTCGATCGTTTGATCGTGGTCGATAAACTGAAACCGTTCGTTCTCATCCGAATCGGTCGGTGCGGGAAGATTCAAATAATTGTGAAAAACTTTGAATCGGTTGTCCTTGTCTTTCATGAAGTTGAAGGCCAGGGCGATTGTCGCTCCGAGCGCCAGCACCGCTGCCGTCTCCAGGACGAGGCTGCCAAATCGCAACGGTCGGGCCCGACACGAAGATTGCATGAAATCCGATTTCAACCGTTTGTTCCTATTGCCCAAACCCAACACCGCAGCCACCTCAACAACAGCCATCTGATCATGGCGATCGAGGCCCGAGCCGTCAATGTGAGTCGGTTGTGTTGCGCGTGGGTTACCGCAACCCGCGCCTGTTCGCCCGATCGCGAAAACCCAACCAACCTAAGTTGAATATGTCGGCATTGCTTGCGGACGTTTTGCTCTGGCCAGAGAGGATTTTCATCGCGGGGCAGATGCTCGCCCCGCCCGTGTTGCCAGCGCCATGCGTTCTCCGCTACACTGAGGGTCTTCGCCATAAACAAAAACAGTCTGACCTTTCTTCGAGGAGTCGATGGATGGCCACGTTTCCAATCGCAGACATTCGCAACGTCGTTCTTGTGGGTCACTCAGGGGCAGGAAAAACCTCTCTTGCAGAGGCTTTACTCTTTAAAACGGGCGTGACCAATCGCCTTGGCAGCGTGCCCGACAAGACCTCCATTCTGGATTTCGCCGACGATGAAAAGGACGCAGCCCACTCGATCGATGCTTCGTTCTGCCACATCGCGCATGAGGGCAAGCACGTCAACCTTCTCGATACGCCCGGTGCCACCGACTACTGCGGGCAGGCGGTCGCAGTTCTCGCGGGTGCAGAGACAGCCATCGTGGTTATTTCAGCCGCTTCCGGTATCGAGGTGAACACACGAAAGATGCGAGACCGGGCGAAGAATTACGGCCTTGCCCGCATGATCGTCATCAACAAGATCGATTCCGACAACGTCAACCTTGAAGAGTTGGTCGGGTCGGTGCAGGAGTTCTTCGGTGGCGCGTGCGTTCCGATCAATTTGCCCACGGGCGGCGGGACGGGTGTGATCGATTGTCTGGCAAACAAGTCGGGCGATTCTGATTTTGGCGATGTGAGCGCGGTACACGAGGCGGTGTTGGAAGCAATCGTCGGCGCTGATGACGCACTGATGGAAAAATACCTCGGTGGCGAAGCGTCGGACGAGGAAGTCTTGGCCGCTGCTTGCAAGGCTTGTGTTTCGGGCGAAATCGTACCGATCCTTTTTGCAAATGCGACCGGTGATGTAGGCGTCGATGAGTTGCTGGCTACGTTGGTCAAATTCGCGCCGTCACCGCTCGAAGGCAAAAAGCGCACGCTCGTTCGCGACGACGAAAAAATCGAGATCGAACCCAAAGCCGACGGTCCATTTGTCGGTCAGGTCGTCAAGGTGATGGGCGACCCGAAGAGCCACATCAAATATTCGTTCATTCGCGTACACACGGGGACGCTGGGCAGCGACGGTTCCGTCAAAACGGTTCACGAGCGCAAGGGCATGCGCCTTGGGCACATCAGCCGATTCCAGGGCGGGGACCACGCGGATATCGATGCCGCATCGGCGGGCGATATTATTGCCGTCGCCAAGTTGGACCTGCACATTGGTGACGTGATCTTCACGGATCAGGGCGGCATTATCGAAATGCCCAAGCGACCCAAACCGATGTTTGCCAAGGCCATCGAATCGAAAACCCACGGTGATGAAGACAAAATTACCGCAGCCCTCAAGAAGTTCAGCGAAGAGGACTACTGCCTCGACATCGAGCGCGACCCCACCACGCATGAACTTGTCATCCACGGCATCGGTGACCTGCACATTCGCACGGTACTCAAACGGATGGAGCATCACTACAAGTTGGAGGTCGTCACCAGGTCGCCAAAAGTCCCATATCGCGAAACGATTCTTGGACGCGCGGACAACATCGAGTATACGCACAAGAAGCAGTCCGGTGGCGCAGGTCAGTTTGGCCGCGTCTTCATCAACGTGTTGCCAAGCGAACGCGGTGAGGGTTACCAATTCGTCGACAAGATTTTCGGTGGGGCGATCGATCAGCCGTTCCGCGTCAGCGTCGACAAAGGCATTCGCGCTCAGATGAACGAAGGTGTGCTGGCGGGCTACCCCATCGTCGATGTCACGGTCGAATTGGTCGACGGCAAAACCCACCCGGTCGATAGCAAGGACATCGCTTTTCAGATTGCGGGTCGCGGTGCGTTTCGGGAAGGGTTCATGAAATCCAAACCCACCTTGCTCGAACCCATCGTGGAAATCGAAGTCACGGTCCCGAGGGACAACGTCGGTGATATCCAAGGCGACCTCGCATCACGCAGAGGCCGTCCCCAAGGCCAGGAAGGCTTGCCGGGTGGTCTGTCGGTGTTGACGGCTCAGGTTCCTCTGGGCGAGTTGTCCGATTACAACTCAAGACTGTCGAGCATCACCGGTGGGCAGGGGAGCTACACGCTGGAGTTCTCGCACTACGAATCGGTACCGCCAAACATCCTGCAACAGATCATCGCCCAGAACAAAAAGGATGAAGACGCGAAGAGCTAAGCGGGTTCATGCAAAGAACGAACAGCATCGGGTGCCCCGCCCGTTTCACGGGTGGGTATTGGATCGCGGCACTGTTCGATCATTGGCGGAACCGGCTTAGGAATTGCACCCCCGCAGGGACAGGTAAAGTGAAACTTCAGGCCCCATCGCTGGGGCAGGCTCGCGATGTAACTTTCTGTAAAATAAAAGGAAACGCGATTTGCCTTCGGGGTTTCGGCGACCTACAAAGTTCTGAGAGACAAGTTATGCGGACCTTCGCCATCGGCGATTCGCCATAAAGCTTTTCCCCTCCGGAAGGCACCGGGTCTGTCCCAGCGGACAGCCCGGTGTTTTCTTTTTACCCGGCGAGCCGAGTTGAGAGTCGCCGCGATTCATTGCTGAAATCGAGCGCTACAGGTTTTCGATGAAGAGGGAGCGGCTTCTTAGTTCGCGCATTCGGGTGCGGATGTGTTCTGCGATTTTTTCCGGGTTGGCGACGCCTTCGATGATCAAGCCGCGGTCGGAGGTGTCGGTGGTCAGCAGTTCGATTGAACCCAAGCCGAAGATGCGATCGGTGAATTTTTTTCGCAGTCGCACATCGTCGACGCGGATCAATTCGCTTTGGTCGATTGTCTGCGAAAAAATGCCACGTTCGACGAACAATCGCTGGTCCGTCAGACGGTAGCGCGTTCGCAGGATTTGAAGCAGAATCCATCCGCCAACGATCACCACGACCAGGCCAGTCAACAGCACGCCAATGATCAGCGCCCACCAGCCGGACAGCGAAGTCTTCGATGCTGCGTAGATGATAATCGTCCACGCCAATATGATCGCTGACCCCGAGACCAAACAGATTCCGATGTAATGGCGCCAGTCGGTCCGCCCTTGCCAAACCGATTTCTCATTCGCAGGGTCAGCCGAAGCACCGTCTCCACCACCGATCGCAAGCACAGGTGGATCGCTGGCAGGCACCGGTGTGGGCGAAGTCGGACTCAGCGGGTCGGAGAATTTTTCCGCATCGTCGATTGGATCAGGGGGTGGGGGTATGTTGGCCATTTTCGATGCTCGTTGTCTGCCGAATTAACGGTTGCGGTGGGGCGGTTCTCGATTGCTCCAAGCCATGATCGTATCCGCGAAGGTGGCTGTTGGCTATTCTTTCAAGTGGGCGCATGAAGTCCTCGGCGACACCGGCCATCCGTTCACTCGGTACGTGTTTGACAGGGAGGCTTCAGGTAGGACAAAATTACCGCCTCTCGTCAACGGGATTTTGATTATGCCTTCGTGTATCCACATAGCACTGTCGATTCTTCTGGCCAGTCTTCTTGCAGAGGCACCAGAATCCGCGACGCCCGTGCAGGAGCTTGCCTGGCCCGCAGAGGGGCTGAGCGGTACGGCATTGGTGACCCGCATTTCGCAGGCCACCGGTCAGCCGTTCGTCTTGAGATCGCGGATCGATCGCTGGCGGCTCGGTCAACCGTTCGTCATGGGATCGCAGGTCGATCGCGAGCGGATAGGATCGGCGACGCGGTTGTACTGCACTTCCACGACTCTCGATGTTAACACGGCGAGACTCCTGGCGGAAAGGGCGTTTGGATTGGTGGGTTGGGACCTCGACGGTACGACGATCTGGCTGCAAAAGCAGGATTCGGCGGCCTTGGTTCTGGCGGCGGCTCGGGTGGCTGATCGACAGGAAAACGTTGCATTTCCGGAGGCGGAACTGCCCAGCGGCGACATCGAATTGGTGGACGCTTTGGCCGAGGAGGCGATCCGTCAGCTTGGACTTGCGTTTGAAGTTACGTTTGTATATTCAAACGGGTGTGTGGCCTCGATGAATCGCTTGTCGGTGGCGATGGAGGGTGTTGATTTCGCAACGTGCCTTTCGATCGTGACCGAGCGATTCGACTTGCGGTCGCAGCGTTTAGCCGATGTTGTCTTGCTCGAACCCGTGGCCCGATCCGCGGACGGGAAGCGGCTCGACGTGGTGTTGGAGGATACGGCGCGATTGAACCGTCAGGAAGCCGCAAGACTTTGTGCGCTGGTGGGAGGCGATGGTTAGGAAGCCATTGATCGCCGCGGGTGTTAATCTGGCCTCCAAATGATTCAACAGTGCCGCTGACTGAACAGTGCCGCAATCTGTTCCCCCACCCCTGGAAGGGATGGGCCACCCACTGGCCGATGAGGTGTGCGATGTGGGTGTTGGTAGATGCAGGTCTTTGCGTATGCGGGTGTTTGTCCAAAGGGTACGACGATTTCAAACAGGGGGACGAACTGTCACATGCTACACGAGTCGATAGGATCGGAACAGGTTGGTGTTGAGACGACCCATCCAGAATTTGTGCCGGTGATTTTTGCATCGGAGTTGAAGCAGGCGCGGCGCATTAAGCAATTGCTGGAGCAGAATAATATCCCGGCGATGTTGGACCACGATCTGAGCGGAGAGGCTGCGTATACAATCTTGCCGCGCGGGATCGGTGTGTTGGTGCCCGACCAGATGCACACGGCAGCGTCCGAAATCGTCGCCAGCGATGAGGACCAGGTCGAAGTTGACGACGAAGACGTGTTCGATTCTGATCTGGATGAGGGCGATGTACCGGTCGACGATGACCTCGATGAGGAAGAACTCACCGGCGACGATGATGATGATCTCACCGACCTCGATGATCTTGACGATGAGTATGATACCGACGACGGCCTCGATGATGGGGAAATGGATTGATCCCGGGCTCGTCTGAGGCCCGCCCGATGTCGCCCAACGCAACCGAGCGGGGCCGGACAGGTGGCAAGCGGGGTCGGATTGCTGGAAGGAACGAACGCCATGACCCAGTACACCGAAGGCAACGATCGCAGGAGCGGTGAGAAATCGGATCGACGAAGCAAGTCGGTCGATCGGCGAGCCGGTCTCGATCGACGTCGCGGTCCCGGCCGCCGTCGCGGCGAAGTTCGCCGGGCTGCGGAAGAAGGGGAGCTGTCAGACGATCTGCTCGAATTCGTCATGGTCGTTGACGACTACAAGCGGATCAACGAACGACCCTATCCGACCATCTCCGAGATTTTCGAGTTGGTCCACTATCTTGGATACCGCAAGGTGGCCAACCGCGCCGAGCACATCAACACCGCAGCCGGTGTCGGCCCATCAAATGCAGGTTCCGGTTCTGAAGAACTCGATTGATCCCAATCGTCCGGTGGTGTGCTTCGACGAAAGGAGCAAGCAACGGGTCGGGGAGGTTTGCAAACAAATCCCGACAGCGGCATTCGGACCGAATGCCATGACTACAACTACGTTCGCAACGGAACAGCCAACCTGTTCATGATGGTTGAGCCGCTGGGCGGTTGGCGGCGTGTAAACGTGACCGCGCGTCTGACCAAGTTGGACTTTACGGAGCAGATGAAGGAACTTGTGGACGTGTATTATCCGCAAGCCAAGCGGATCACGCTGGTGATGGACAATCTGAATACGCACCGGCTGTCGTGTTTGTATGAGGCGTTCACGCCAGCCGAGTCGCGACGCCTGATCGAAAAGATCGAAGTGGTGTATACGGTGGTACATATGCCCAAGCACGGCTCATGGCTGAACATGGCCGAGTGATCGTTCATTGAGACGCACGGTGCACTAAATCCGGCGAATCAACACCTGCATCAGAGTAACCCCGCCACGGATCAATGCGCTCAACAGCAGTAGAAGAAGCAAGGTTGTTGCCGTCAAACTCAACAAACCCCAGCCACGTTCGACGAAGGAACGCGTTGGCTCGAACACCAATCCCGTGAGAAATGTGACGACGCCCAGCGCGGTAATGGCTATTAGTGCGCCTCGAAGATTTCCCGGTAGGGGGGCCATCCGCACGGTGAGGCAAATCGCTAGATAAATGAACAGCCAAGCGCGCCAATCGGCTTGCCCCACACGCGAGGCGACGGCGAGCATCTGCTCCATCAAGTCAATTTGATTGCGGAGCAAATCCCAAAACGCGGCAACGCCCAGTGGCAGCGCGCGAACGACATCGCCCGAAATCAAATCGTCCACCGTTGGACCGCCAAGCAACCGAACCGACAGAAAGATCCCGGCTGAGCATACGACCAACGGAAGGACGCCGACGATCAGCGGGCCCACGAATGGGATTCTGGATTTTGGACTTACCGTCTGTTTTGGCTCAGCCGACCCATCGTCAGAGATCAGCGACGTCCCCTCGACGGTTCCTCCAGTGACAAACAGGCCGAGGACGTGGCCCAGTTGGGCAGCGAGCGTGCCCGGGAGGAGAACGATGTTGACGATGCGCGATGGCACCATACCCACCCAAAGGACGTACACACCTGAGGCGCTGAGCAAGATGACAACCAGCCAGAATATCGCAGCAGCGTATAGCATGCCTCAACTCCACCCAAACTCAGTCATCGCGTAGGCGCTTCCGCAATGAGGATCGTCTAACCGCGTCGATTGTCGACAGTCAAAAATGGGTTCGCCCAGAGGTGGGCATGGCCCACCCTACCGCGGGCGTCGCGTCGGACAGGTCGTTTTGGTTGTCGGATCACCTGCAGTGTTGAGTAGCCCGCTGAAGAATCCAGTTTTCGGGACGACGGCAAGAATGTGACGCGGAATCGTAGTGCTGTGGCGATCGCCGATTTTTTAGCCCGCAATTATGGCCCATCTGATTCGATGTGTCCATCGGTTGCCCATTGGGCGTAACATGCCGAATACAGCCGCGATTCCAGTCCAATGGGCCGAAGGGTCTCCCCCGCCACCCGTGTGCAGCGTTCTTGGTTTACCTATATCAAACAAAACGCGCATGATGACTCCGACGTTCTAAGCGCGACATACCTAAGCTTCTTGCCGGAGGCATATCCCTAGGTTCTTGCCGACAACATATCTTAGGTATCGTTCCGTCACATCGTACAGACCCCGAAACCGGCTACGTCGCGCACCGCCTGTCTTGCATACATGGGCGAAGCTACTACTCGGACACATAAGGAGTGAACACTACGAACTTCCGTATCGCGCCGCACGATCGACTTCATCGCCGCGTCCGTCTCGATTAATGTGGAGTAGATAGCCGCCGACTTTCCCTGTAGTAGCTTCTCTATTTTGGCGATCGATAGAACGAAGGTGAATACCGCTTCGTGTATGTCGAGAGGAAGCCGTTGGCGAATCACAGTGAGCGATGAATGATCCGGCGTCGTGGCAGTGATCGCGTAACCGAGGAACGATTGGAGTGAACGGCTGTCACTGCAGCGCCATGCGATGGCACGCTGCGATGAAAGACGTTCCATGTATCCGATAAAGAGTATCCCAAAGTACACGCCCGATCGAAGAGCTGATTGAGCTTCGAGTAGAACGGATGCCCAGGCGACTTCGGCAATTCACACGTCAACACGCCGAAATCCTGCTGCTCCCGCCTGTAACGCCCCCGCATGCCATCAATATTCCTCCATGATATCCATCAACAAAACCCGTAAGATACCATGCCTGTCAAAGGCCTTGTCAACGGGCAGTTAGGGGAATTGGATTTGAAAGATCGTGGGAAACTTCTGACCGAACTATGCAATGAAGCGTCGCGGTCCATCGACCGCATGAGCGTTGTTGATGCGTTCGATGTGATCAATGCCGAAGACGCTTCGGTTGCGCGTGCCGTTGCAGCTGTCCGTTCGGAAATTTGTGATGCGATCGAACTTGTGGTCGAGGCGTTCAACAACGCAGGCCGACTCATTTATGTCGGGGCGGGCACGAGTGGCAGACTTGGCGTGCTCGACGCCTCAGAATGTCCGCCGACATTTCTTTCTGACCCGAACATGGTTCAAGGTATCATTGCCGGTGGAAGCGCAGCATTGACTCAAGCCGTCGAAGGTGCGGAGGATTCGCCGGAAGATGGGGCGGCGGCCATCGACGACAGGCAGGTCGGTCCGCGTGATGTGGTCTTTGGCATCAGTACCGGGGGCACAACTCCCTACGTTCATGGTGCGCTGATTCGGGCGAGGGCGTTGGGGGCGAAAACGATTTTCTTTGCGTGCGTCACTGGTGAACATGTGCCAGACACAGCCGACGTGTCGATCCGTGTTCTGGTGGGTCCAGAGGTCATCGCGGGAAGCACCCGTCTAAAAGCCGGTACTGCTACCAAAATGGTATTGAATATGGTCACTACCATCAGCATGATCCGAATCGGTAAAGTATACGGCAACCTGATGGTCGACGTAAATACCAAAGCCAATACGAAGCTTGTTGATCGCGGCATTCGCCAGATCCAAGCCGTCACAAGTTTGGATCGCGATGCCGCTCTTGCTCTCTTGGAACGTGCTGAGGGGCACGTCAAATGCGCGCTGGTCATGCAGGCGAGGCAGACGGATCGACCGGGTGCGCAGCGGCTTCTCGAGCAACACGATGGTCAACTGGCGGCTATCCTGGATAATGACAATTGACCGACGGACTGGTGGCAGCTTCGGGTGGTAGCTTTACGCTGTGGGATTGGGGCGTCGTTGTTGCATACTTCGCCTTGACCACCTACATCGGCCACGCGATGGCGGGCAAGCAAGCTACCATGCGTGACTTCTTCCTGGGTGGGCGCAAGCTACCGTGGTATGCCGTCAGTGGTTCCATCATTGCTACCGAAATCAGCGCGGTGACATTCATCGGCGTGCCCGCGATGGTGTTCGGGGCGGGCGGTAATTTTACTTACCTACAGCTTGGCGTCTTCGGTGCGTTTTTCTCTCGCCTGATCGTCGGGTTCGTTCTTGTCCCTGCCTACTACCGCCGCGAAATATACAGCCCGTACGACTACATGGGCAACAAACTTGGGAGCGTCGCTCGATCCGCTAGTACGGTGCTATTCAGCGTTGGCGGTATCCTTGCCCAATCTGCGAGGGTCTATCTGACAGCGTTAATTCTTCAGGTTGTGTTGCATAGTGAGCTAGAGTGGCTTGCCGGTGCCACAGGAGTAACACCGTTTGCCTGGGCGGTATGCGTCATCGGTACGGTGGCTGTTCTGTGGACCTTGATGGGTGGGATCTCCACCGTCATTTGGACCGACGTGATGCTGTTCCTCGTGTTCGTCATCGGAGCGATCTGCGCTTTCGTTACGATTTGCTACAAGCTCGATGGTGGGTGGGGCGAACTCATTCAAGTGGGTACCGAAGCCGGCAAGTTTCAGTTCTGGGATCTACGTTCGACGTTCACCGAGCCGTACACGATCTGGGCGGCTGTCTTCGCTGCCACTTGGGGGGGGCTGGGCGCGTATGGCACGGATCAACTGATTGCACAACGCATGTTTTGTTGTAAGGACGAGCGAGCGGCGAGGTGGGCGATCATTGGTAGCTCGCTAAGCCAACTGGTTACGCTGGCGGTTCTGATGGTAGGAGCAGGTCTCTACGCCTACTACCAAGCCAACCCACTGCAAGGAAACGCCTTGGCGTTGTATCAGGAGAACTCGGATAACATATTCCCCATTTTCATTATTCATACTCTGCCGATTGGAATGAAGGGGCTCATTATCGCTGGTATTCTGGCGGCAGCGATTAGCAGCCTAGATTCCATCATGGCCGCCCTCAGTCAAACACTCATGTCCGCGTTCTACCTACCGATGCGACGACGCAAGATTGAAGCGCAGAGGGACCGGGAGGCCGATTACGAGATCAACGAAGCTGGCGAGGACGCACGAACTGTGCGGGTTTCGCGAATGTTTGTTCTAGGTTCTGCGGTATTGCTATGCCTCATGGCTTTCGTCGTGAGTTATGTGCGTCAGTATTATGATGGAATCCTGAACCTAGCCCTTGCGCTTGCGACATATGTTAGCGGTGGACTCTTTGCCGGATTCGCCCTCGCGTTCCTTCCTCTCAAAATCGATGGCCGGGGTTTTGCATGGTCGTCGGTGCTTAGTCTGTTCACCGTGTTCGCACTCAGTTGGCATCAACCGTGGGCGAAGATCGTCTGCATTTCGGCGGCATGCGCCATGCTCATCGCCTGGTTCATCCTGCTTCGCAAACGCAGTCACCCAACAGAGGCGAGGGAGCGGTTCGTCCTGCCGCCTTGGCTACAAACGCTCACGCTGATGGTTGGTCTGGCGTTGATGGTTGGCATCTGCTATCGCGGGTATTTCGGAACCGAAACGAATGCAAATGGAGAGATGTCTTTCATCAATCTGGCGTGGCCTTGGAATGCGCCGGTTGGAAGCGCCGTTGCATTCGTGTGGGGTTACCTGCTCGCCGGTCGAGGTGCTGCGGCAGATGGTCGGTTGTGATCGCGCTGCGTCTTGTGTCTGGTGGACGTGGACGGAGTTTGCTACGATCTGGCTATGATTCTTGATTTGGATAAGCATCGCGTCTCTATTACGCTCGTGCTGACGAACGAGCTTCCCTATTCGGACGCCGAATTCCTGGCCATGCTCCGTTCGGCTACCGATCAGGATCATGGGATGGTCGAAGTCCTCGTGATCGATGGGCGAGGGATTGGGGGTGCTGCCGAGGATGTTGCGCTTGATGGCGTGGACGCAGAACGCATCCGTGTTGTACCCGGAGAATTTGCAAATCGAGCACAGATGTATAACGCAGCAATCAGTGCGGCAACGGGTGAATATTTTGTTGCCGTCTTTAACGCTGTGCATCAGGTCATCCTGAAGCGATCTGCAGTGCGAACGATGCTCATGGCGGCGCTGCGATGTAGCGATACGGGATTCGTCTACGCTGACTATGAGCTTATCGCTACCGACGGTACGCGAGCTGAAAACCATCTTCTCGATTGGCACGAGGGTAGGTTGGTGGATACTGCCGACTTTGGCTCTGCCCTCATGTTTCCTACTGTGCTGCTTCGCGAGGTCGGGGGTTTCTGCGAGCGGTACAAAGCAGCAGACACTTACGACCTACGCCTCAAGATGACCGAAAACCACAAAGCAGCACATGTGGCCAATCGCTACGCGGGTTCGCTATATTGCGTCCGGTCGCCCGGTAAGGCGCACGACGTGTTCGACTATCTTCTGCAGGATAAGAGTACGCAAGAGGAAATGGAAGATGCCCTCACGAAACATCTGCAACGAACGGGGGCGTACCTTACCCCAGGAGAACATGTATGTGATGTCGTCGAAGATCCCGCTAGGGAAAGTACGCTTGAAGAGATCATCGCGAGCGTCGTCATACCAGTAAATCGGCGGCCTGAGTTTATTGGCCGAGCAATTGAGAGCGTACGCCAGCAGACCGTTGATGGTGTCGAGGTTATTGTCGTGGTCAATGGAGGCGCCGAAGATCCGACATGTGAGGCTGTGCGTCAGTACATGGAGGGGGGCGAGCGGTATATTGCGAGCGCGCCAGACGTCCGTCTCATCATCGTCGATGTGAACAACCTAGGACTCTGTCTGAACTCGGGTATCGCTGCGGCGAAGGGTAGGTACTATGTGCAGTTGGACTCGGATGACCGCCTCAAACCGGACGCTGTTGAAAAACTTTTGAAGGTCTATGAATCTGATCCCACGGTGGGTATGGTAATCGGTTCGTACGAAGTTTGGGTTCTGGACGAGGATACCGGGGCGATTACGCGCGACAAACGCGTGCCCGTAGTGACGCATGAAGAGTGGACGGCTGACAATGGTAGGAACAATTTGTTACGCATCGGTGGGGCGGGTGCGCCCCGCTCTGCACTTATCAGCGTGATTGCGGACGTGGGTGGGTTTGGCGTCAATGACGATCCGCAGTGTAGGAACTATGGCGAGGACTACGATTTGGTGATGAGAATCAGCGAGCGCTACACCATCGGCAGAGTGTGGGACCCGATATACGAGGTCATTCGTCACTCCGGCGGAACAGACCATGCCATCGACCAACCTACCATCGATCGCAACG
>JAADIU010000129.1:10631-11801 GCA_013151185.1 Planctomycetota bacterium | reverse complement strand
CGCGATCTTCACCGGACGCCCCGATTCTTCCGCTGCGGCCTCCGCAATAATCTCAACAGTAGTTTCGACCCACCAGCAGTCATGCTGCGCCCGCACACAAATTTGATATCGGTTTGGCGGTACCGTTCGGGGGCGATACCGACAACCCGAGCATTCTCGGCATGATTCGTCCGGTTGACCATTGCACCCGCAAGTCCTAGATTACCCGCCCGACAGCTTATCCGCCTTCATTTTTGGCCGATCGAAACTACCAAGGAGCCCGTTTTGGAAAAGACACTGATCATCCTCAAGCCGGATTGCGTGCAGCGACGTCTCATCGGGCGCGTGCTTCAACGTTTTGAAGACAAGGGGCTTACGCTTGCGGGCATGAAGCTCATGCAAATCGAAAAGGCCCGTGCGGAGGAGCATTATGCACCGCATGTGGGCAAGCCATTCTACCCCGGCTTGATCGAGTACATCACCAGCGGTCCTGTTGTGGTGTTGTCGTTGCACGGTCCCAACGCCATCGCCGTAAGCCGCAAGCTGATGGGTGCTACGTTTGGGTTCGATGCAGAACCGGGCACCATCCGGGGCGACTTTGGAATCAGCAAGACGTTCAACCTGATTCACGGAAGCGATGCGCCGGAGACGGCAGAGGTGGAGACGGCGCTTTATTTTTCACCGCGTGAGTTGCTCGAATACACGACGGCGGCGGATGGTTGGACAAGCAAGCCGGGCGAAGTGTAGGTCGCTGTTCTGTTGAATCGCTTAACTTTGACTCGCTCGATGAACATTTGAATTCGGTGCGTCTGGGACGCACCCTACCGGGGTGTCTTATGAAGGTGCAATCCATTGAGTCGCACGAGCAGTCTCCGGTGAAGATGGATGGCGCTTCCGGTGCGCAGATGCGGATGCTTGTTGGACCAGCAGAGCGCGCCCCGAACTTTCACATGCGACACTTCGAGGTGGAAGTTGGCGGTTACACGCCGCATCATCAGCATGACTATGAACATGAGATTATCGTTCTAAAGGGAAGCGGTGTAGCCCTGTCCGAGCAGGGCGAGAGGCCCTTTGGTATTGGCGATGTTATTTATGTTGCCCCGAATGAGATGCACAATTTTAGAAACACCGGTGATGTCCCGCTGGAATTCATCTGCCTGATTCCCGCACCGCAGGATTGCGCTAAGGAGT
>JAADIU010000129.1:0-10589 GCA_013151185.1 Planctomycetota bacterium | reverse complement strand
CGGTGCGGCCGGGACGCGCCCTACTTGGTTCATTTCGCTGGAGTCGCTGATTAACACATCAACCCGTCAGAGCAGTGGGCCGACCGTTGACGGAATCTGCTCGAAGTGTTCTGCCGCTGTTTCCGGGTTTCCCGGTGACTATGCCCGTTGTTCCAAGTGCGGAAAAATGGAGATGCTGTCTTCGGAATTGCCGGCGGGTTGGCGGTTTGTTGGCTATGCGCAGCGTTTGGTTCTGTTGCCGCTTTGGATCGTGCCTCTTTTTTATGCGTCTATCGGGGCGATTCTTTGGACAGGCGGCGGAACGGATTTGGTCAGCAGCGCGTTTGTGGTGATTGTGTTTGCCGGCTGGATTTTTTCGATCATGCAGTTTTCCAAATCGGCGGAGCATCAACCGCGATGGTGGGTGCCGGTTTTGGAATACCACATCGTTGCCCTGCTGATGATTCCGTGTTTTAGGTGGTTTATGGGTGGAGTGAGTGCTATTACGACGTGGACCGTGGATTGGATGTCGATGGCGTGGTTGTTTTTTGCGCTTGTCGTTTCGTTCGTCTGCCTGTTGCTCTATGGGGATGCCCGACGACGCGTCGCTCATCTGAAGATCGTGCGCTGTTAGAGCGATGCTGTTAGTGCGGTTTCGATATGCTCTGGTTGTTTGGTTGGCTATGCACGATGGTTCCCGATTTGACGACTGCTTGGGTGCAGTTGCGACCTGCGAAGTAGCACATCTGTTCGATGCTCGGTACGTTGAGGATGGTCAGGTCGGCTTGCATGTTGGGTTCGATGGCGCCGATTTTGTCGTGGCGTTTCAGGACGGCTGCTGCGTTGGAGGTGGTCGCCAGTAGAACCTGCGATGGTGTCATTCCCATTTGTGTGCATGCGATGCTCATCGTCAGGGGCAGCGATTCCACAACGGATGAACCGGGGTTGAAGTCCGTCGCGATGGCTACGGGCACACCTGCGTCGATGATTCGTCGGGCGGGGGCTTGCTCGACACCGAGGTAGAACGAACACGCGGGCAACAGGACGGCGATCGTTCCGTTCTCTTTCATCGCGGTGATCGACGCTTCGTCGATGCGTTCCAGATGATCCGCCGAGGTCGCGCCAACTTCAGCGGCCAACTGCGACGCACCGCACTGCGTGATTTGATCGGCATGGACGCGCGGTGTCATGCCGGTTTCCTTGCAGGCGAGCAAGAATCGTCGCGATTGCTCGACGTTAAAAGCAGTGGTTTCACAGAAGACATCGGCAAATTCCGCGAGCCCATCGCTTCGGATTTGATCCAGAACGTCCTGCCCCAGCATCAGGTCCAGATAGCCGTCCGGGTTGCCATCGAATTCTTTGGGTGTGGTGTGTGCGGCTAAGTATGTGGCGACCAGTTTGATGGGTTGCAGCGTGTTGAGGCGCTGGACCGCCCGCAGCATCTTGAGTTCATCATCAATCGTCAGACCGTATCCACTCTTGATTTCGACCGTGGTGACGCCCAATGTGAGCATCCGTTGCAGACGGGGCAGGGCGAGGCTGACCAACTCGTCGAGGCTCGATCCGCGCACGGCCTCGACGGTGTTTTTGATTCCGCCACCCGTTCGGGCAATTTCGGCGTAGCTTTTTCCTTGCGAACGCTGCACGAATTCGCCTTCGCGCGTTCCGGCAAACACCGTGTGCGTGTGGCAGTCGATAAGTCCGGGAATGACGCATCCTCCGCCGGCATCGAGGATCTGCGAGTCTTTGGGAATGTTTTCTTCGGTGTCATCGCGAATCCAGGCGATCGTGTCTTGCTCGATGCCGATGGCGGACTCGGTGTATTTCTTGACGGGTAGCTCACCGCACAGTTCGACGGGGCCGCGCGGTCCGGTGCATATCTGGGCGATGTTGCGGATGACGAGCATGGGTCAACCCATTTCGTTGCTGTCGATGTGGGCTTCGCGCGGGGGCGACCAGCAGTCGCGACAACGCGGCTCGAAGTCTTCGCTGCCCCCGACGATTTGATTCTGGATGATGGGCGTCTTGCGGTGCGTATGGGTCGCCGGTTTTCCGCAGGCTGCGCAGATGGAACGCTGCACGCGCACGACGCCTGCGAGTTCGCGAATTTGTTCGATGACTGAAAACTGAAAACCCCACATGTCGAGATCGAGGGCGGCGACCATCACGCGTTTGCCCTGATCAGCCAACGTCTTGCAGACTTGCGGGAGCGCCTCGTCGTAAAAATGCCCCTCGTCGATCACGACCACTTTGGTTTCGTGGCAGACTCGGTCGAGGATATCCTGAGCGCAGGAGACCGTGACCGCGTCGAACCCGTCGCCATCGTGGGTCATGATTTTGGATCGTGAGTAGCGGTCGTCTTTGTCGTGCTTGAGAATCAGAATGTTGTCGGCAGACTCCTGACGCAGCGCGTGAAGAAGGGCGGTGGTCTTTCCGCTGAACATGCACCCGCACACCAACTCAACGACACCCGGTGGGTGGGATGCGGTGAAAGCGTCGGCTGGTGGTTGAGGGCTTGGGTTCACAGGCTCGATTGTGTCGGAGGATGCGGTCATCGTCAAAAACTTCCGGGCTTTTTCTGGTTGATGTTGGTGCGGCGGTTGTTAAATGGCGTCCTCGTCGATGGCTCACGTTTTGAGCCGATCCAGCAGAAAGACCGCGATCGGTGTGAAAACCATGATGGGCAACCATGCTGGAAGCGGCGTACCGTTTTGTCCGAAGGTCTGGCTGATGAACGTGAACATAAAGCAGCCGCCACAAAGCAGCAGAACTTTCAGCACGCTGCCCAGTACGTCGGCGGGTTCGCGGGTTAAGACGTAGGGCAACCCGAGGAGCAGCATCAGCAAATTGACGATGGGTGTCGTGAATCGGACGTGTTTGGCGTGGCGAACGCGCCCCTGGTTGACCGGGTCCAAACGGTCGCTCAGATCGTCGAGGCGGCTTGCGCTGAGAAAATTGATCCAACCGGCAGACTGTCGCATTTCGATGGCCTGCGGACTCAGGTCGCTCTTGACGTGGTCGACAACGTGTCGCGTGATGTCTTCGCTCGGGTCAAACGCAGTGTCTTCCTCGGGCGTGCGGACAATCTCGGAACCCCTCGCGAGTTTCCAGATTCCGCGTTGCCCACCGGGTTCGTCGGGAGTCCATGTTGCCTTGTCGGCTTGGATGACCTTTTTGAGGACGCCTTCCTCGTCGCGCTCCAGGATCAGCAACCCGTGAAGCTCCTGCGTTTTTGGGAGGTACTGTTGGGCTGAGAGCAGTGACCCGTCGCCGTCTCGCAGGAAACGCAGCTTGTATGTTTTCAGGCCTTGTGCGTCGTCGTGGTCGCGGGCGAGTTTGTGCGCAATGGATGGGATGATGTATTCGCTGTCGACATACCACATTGCGGTCGTGGCGATTCCAAATCCCAGGACGGTGGCGGCTATTCGGTACAGGCTGATTCCCCCGGCGAGGATTGCCGTCATTTCGTTTGCCTGGCGCATCCGTGAGAGCGTCATCATGCACGCGAACAGGGTGATGACACCGGACAATTGCGAGAAGTATTGGAAGATACGATTTCCGTAGAAGCTGAGGATGTCCGGGAGAATCGGATGTGTGGGCGATGCGTTTTCCGTGAACTCGTCCATGTTGAAGAACAGGTCGAGCACGATGTACAGGCTGATCATCACCGTGATGGCGATGACGTAGTTCACAATCAAGCCGCGAAGAATGTATCGATCAAGTGTGGTTGGCACGATTTGGGAATACCTGTTCTTACGTCACCATTCTGTTGACGACTAACGTTCTTGACGACTGGCGTTCTTAACGACTGGTGTTCTTAACGACTGACGTTCTAACGACGGACGAGTCGCATCATCACATAAATATCAAGGATGGCGACAAGCGCAATGCCCGACCAGATCAGAATTAGACCGTTCGTTGGCGTCGCCGATTTTTCGATCATCTGCTTGCCCATGATATTCATCACAATCACGATCAAGCTCGGTACAAAACTGATGCCAAACGCCACGAGAATTTGAGAACCCTTGAATACGATCCCCAATGCCGCGCCCAAAATGACGAGGACGAACACGCTCAGGCTAAACGCCAACCGCGAGTGTAAGACGCCGACGATGTCGCGGGCGAGTTTGTCGGTGCGCTCGAGCAACTCGGCTCGCTTCTCGTCGATTTCCTTGCCAAGGCCCAGCGATTTACCGTTGTCGTTGAGAAGCTTGGCTTCGGTGTAATCGAGCGCGCGCTGGACGATCTCATCCGGAACCGAAAAGCCGGACAAGCTTCTGCGGTCGTCTCGGATGATGCCACCCGGTGCCAACGGATCCAGGATTTCCACGTTTCCGTTGGCTTGCAAGTAGACACCAGCGGTTCCCTTTCTCGCGCCCCGGTCAATCAGCATCGCGACGCTGTCCGATTTAATTGTTCTTGTTTTCTTGCCGGATTTGAACTCGTCGATCTCGACACCGCCGTCGAATAGCGGGCGTCCATTCTTCGGATCGGGACGAAGCTCACTCGATCGAACCACATAGCTCGTATCGCCTGCCGTCAATTGCACTTCTCCCCGTGAGCGGAATTGGCGTTCAACCTCTTTGAACAGGAGGACAAGGCTGATGTTCGCCCGGAGTTTTTGGATTCTTTCAGCCACGGCTGGGTATTCTGCCAAGTCGCGCTGGTAATAAAGCAGGTCGCCAAGCGTCAGCCATTTGACTTTGACCGGAATGGTCCTGGGCAATGAAAACCGTCCGAGGCTTTCGTGGCCGCTGTCGATGTATCGCCCGTCTTTGATGTCGTAGAGGCTGAGGCCGTACATGTCGCCCGTGATTTCGGGCACGCCGTTGGGTGAATCAAAACCGATTCGCACGTTCTTGGCTGTCCCCAGGCGCGTCCAGTTGTCGTCGTCCATCATGATGAATGCGACGCCACCAAGATCGAGCGCGACGTTCTTGTCCGTCCCACCATCGGGCGTGTCGATTCGAGCGGTGTCGGCAAACAGTGTGAAGTGATCGCGGTTCAACGTCAGCCGTTCGGGAGACGAAAGCCTTTGCTTGATGATTCTTGGCAGGTCGGAGGCAACGAACTGGTCGATGTTCTTGACCATGTTGGGAATCATGAAATTGATAAAGACGAACGAGAGCGTGGCTGAGACGAGGCTGATGACAACCGTGGGCAAGAACAACTCGTGGATGTTGATGCCGCCACTGCGACAGGCGACCAACTCGTTGTCAGCGCTGAGGCGGCCATAGGTGACGGTTGCGGAGAACAGCGCGGCAATAGGCAGGGTGAGTGTGCCCGCGATGGGAACCACGAGCGCCATGATCTTGAGGAGCTGAAGGGCTGATATGCCCTCAAGATCCAGCATGTTCATCACGCCGCCGCCGAGACCGAGCACTGCCATCAGTCCGCCCGCCGTTAGCAGGAAGGCCTTGCCCATTTCGCGGAAGATATATTTCTGAAGCGTCCAAAGCATGGAGGCTGGTATCTCTTGGTCAAGCTGACTTTGCGGCGCAGACCGCCAGCGAAACGAACGCTGCAAGGACCTCGCCAGTTGAACTTCCGCTGTATGGACGAAAGCCGCATTTTAGGTCAGCGAAACGACTTATGGTAGATCATCGCAGGGTGAATGCAACACATGGCGCGACTACGGAATGGTCGATGCACACGGCGCGGCGATAGTGCTCCAATACGGCTCAAGTGATGGGTTGGGTGGCTCATGGCTTTAGCCGTGGTGGGACACTACGGAATGGAGTCCCCCACCTCTGAAGAGGCGGGCCACCCACCATGACTTGATCGCGAATTAGTCGATGAACCCGGCGCGGTGTTAGGCTTTCTCCAAAAACTCATGCACTTTTTCGACTTCTGATTTGCTGCCGATGATCAGCGGAGTGCGTTCGTGTAGTTTCTGTGGGATTTTTTCCATGATGCGGTGCGAGCCGTCGGTGGCTGATCCGCCAGCTTGCTCTGCCAGGAACGCCATGGGGTTGGCTTCATAGAGCAAACGGAGTTTTCCTTCGGGCGACTTCTTGGTTGGAGGATAGAGGAACACGCCGCCTCGCAGCAGCGTTCGGTGGAAGTCAGCCACCAGCGAACCGATGTATCGCTGCGAATAGTTGTCGGTCTTTGCCCACTCCAGATAGTCCTGCACACCCTGCGGAAACGATGCCCGATACGCTTCGTTGACGCTGTACATTTTTCCGATCTCGGGCATCCTGACGTTTTCCTGATGCAGGACAAACGCACCGATGTCGGGATTGAGCGTGAACATGTGTACGCCATCGCCCGTGGTGTATGCCAGCACGGTGCTGCTTCCGTAGACAACGTAACCCGCAGCCAACTGTTTGATCCCCGGCTGAAGGATATGTTTTTCGGGTCCTTCACTCGGCCACACGTCGTCGCGCTTGTGCAGAACGGAGAAGATCGTTCCGATCGAAACGTTGACATCGATGTTGCTGGAGCCATCCAGCGGATCAAACAGCACGATGTAATTACCGCCTTCACCGGAGTTTTTGACGATGCGCGGTTCGTCCTCTTCTTCCGACACGAGGATGCCGATGTTTCCGCGATATCCCAGGCATCGCACGATGGTCTCGTTGGCGATCAAGTCGAGTTTTTGAACGAGTTCGCCCTGGACGTTTGACTCACCGGTTTCGCCAAGGACGTTCGTGATGCCCGCTCGCCGGACGTACGATTCGATAATTTTGGTCGCCAGCGTGATGCCGCTCAGGAGCCAGCTAAACTGACCGGTGGCGGTTGGATGGTTTCTCTGCTGTTCGATAATGTGCTGGGCGACGGTAACCAAGCGATGCACTGGTGGCGTTTGCATGGCGTGTTGAACTCCCGACTGTGTGCGAGTCGTGTGGGTTGAAACTACCCACGGTACCGACGTGAGATTCGCTTTGCAACCGGCTCGCACCGTTGTGGTGGGTGCGTATGATGGGCGGTCCCCGTCTTGGGGGTTGTGGCGCTTTCTTGAGCAGGGCAGACGGAGCTTCGCACAGCCCCCATGAAAAACACCCGAACCAGCCTGAATCGCGGTGCCAAGCTGATCGTCATCAAGATCGGCAGCGGGGTGCTCGCCGGTCCGGAGGGCTTGGATCGTGGGGCGATCCGCCAATTGGGCAGGCAGCTTGCGGCCCTCCGCGAATCGGGCAAGTCGGTTGTTGTCGTGTCGAGCGGTGCCATCGCCTCCGGTCTCAAACCGCTCGGGATCGCTCGGATGCCCCAAACCATCGTAGACAAGCAGGCCGTCGCAGCCGTCGGGCAGCAGGTGTTGATGAACGCCTGGGCAGATGCGTTTCGCAAGCGGGGAATTCAGGTCGCCCAGGTATTGCTGACCGCCGACGATCTCGATCACCGGTCGCGCTATCTCAACGCAAGGCACACGCTGCACTCCCTGCTGAAGCGTGGTGTCGTGCCCATCATCAACGAGAACGACAGCGTATCATTCGACGAAATTATGATGGGTGATAACGATCACCTGTCGGCATTGGTGACCACGCTGATTTCCGCGAACCTGCTCATCATGCTGACCAACGTCGATGGTCTTCGGCGGGGTGGGGCGGATGGGCCTGTGATCGAAACGGTGGGGCCGACGGACAACGTGGAAGGGCATGTCGCGAAGGTTAAGAGCAACACGGGTGTCGGTGGTATGTCCACGAAGCTGCAAGCTGCACAGTTGGTCGGTCGGTCGGGAATTCCCGCAGTCATCGCGTCGGGTTGGCGCACCCATGTGTTGCGGGATATCGTTGCGGGGTTGCCCGTCGGAACATTTTTCGAGCCGCAGGAAAGCAAGCTCGACCTGCGCCGTCGATGGATCGCGACCGCGACGCGGCCCCGTGGGAAAATTTCGGTGGACGATGGGGCGATGCGGGCGATCGTTTCGCGCAAGGCGAGTCTATTGGCCTCGGGAATCGTTCGGGTGAGCGGGCATTTCTCTGCGGGTTCGGTCGTTCGCATTTGTGACACCGAGGGCATACCATTCGCACGCGGCTTGGTGTCGTATACCTCCGATGAAGTTCGTCAGGTTCTCGGTCGCAACAGCAAAGAGATTCCTGCTATTCTGGGATACCGCTACATGGATGCGATCATTCATCGCAACGATTTGGCGTTGGATGGCGATTGATCGGTGGGATGCGTGATGACTGAAATCGAGCAAAAAGCAAAGGCGGCATGGGAGGCTTCGCATGTGTTGGCGACGCTTTCGACGGAGACGAAAAACCGCGTTCTGCTCGACCTAGCCGACAGCCTTGGGAATCATCGCGAGGCGGTATTAGCCGCCAATCAGAAGGACATGGTCGCTGCCCGCGCGTCGGATTTGTCGTCGGCGAAGCTCAATCGCCTTGAGTTGACGGTGGGCTTGTTGGAGCAGATGTCCGATGGGCTTCGCCAGATTGCAAGGCTGCCGGATCCGATCGGGGCGGTGGTGAAGTCGTCCACGACGGAGTCCGGATTGCGGGTGCAGAAAATTCGCATCCCGTTGGGTGTGATCGCCATGATCTACGAATCGCGCCCGAATGTGACTGTCGACGCGTTCGGTTTATGCTTCAAAGCCGGGAACGCTTGTTTTCTCAAGGGTGGCAAGGAAGCGAGTCACTCCAATGCGGCGCTTGCAGAGTTGATCAAGCGGGTGCTTGGCCAACACGACATTCCCACCGCAGCCGTCGAAGTGATGACCACGAACGATCGCAACGTGATGCGCGAATTGTTGACCATGGATCGGTACCTCGACTTGGTGATTCCGCGGGGTGGTACCGCGTTGATTCAATTTGTGCATGAGCATTCGCGCATTCCGATGGTTCAGCATTTTCATGGCGTGTGTCATATTTATGTGGATGAGTTCGCCGATCTCGACAAAGCGTCAAGAATCTGCGTGACGGCGAAGACTTCTGCGCCCGCGACTTGCAACGCGGCAGAGTGTATGTTGATCCATGAAAGCCTAGCCGACACGTTCGTCCCCGCGCTGTGCAGCCAATATGCAGAAGCAGGCGTCGAGGTGCGTGGTGATTCGCGGGTGTGTAACCTTGCCGCGAACGCAGTCGCAGCATCGGATCAAGATTGGGGGCGAGAATACCTGGATCTTGTCGTGGCTATGAAGATCGTTGCCGGGGTCGACGAAGCCATCGCGCACATTCAAACGCATGGTTCCAACCATACCGATGCCATTATCAGCGAGGACGGGGATCGGCAACAGGCGTTCATCGCGGGCGTGGGCTCGTCGTGCGTGCTGACCAACGCATCGACGCGTTTCAACGATGGGTATCAGTTGGGCCTTGGTGCCGAAATCGGGATCAGCACGTCGCGCATCCATGCGTACGGTCCGATGGGCCTGGAAGAATTGACGGCACAGCGCTACGTCGTCCGAGGTGAAGGGCAGTCTCGTTGAGGGACGATCACATTGAGACGGAGATCACTCAGCGATGTAGGGTCCGCTGTGCGGACCATTTTTCGGTATCGAACATTGTTCCTGTAACGGTCCGCACAGCGGACCCTACCAGAAGTGTCGAACGCAACAGCACAGTTTAGGCTATAGGCGGCGGACCTGATGAAATCACCAGCCAAGATCCGTCAGCACCTCGAGGCCAAGCGGGCTGACTTTCAGCACCTCGCCAACCATATCGATCGACAGTTTTTGATCGCCCTGCACCAGCGAAACATCGTTTCCATTGATCAAATGCACGATGAGGTGCGGGCGCTCGCGGGCAAGTCGCCCTTGCAGGCCCGCTTCGATCACAATCAAGCCGAGGGCGAAAAACTCGATGCCGACGAACATCAATGGCTCGTTCAGCGAACCTACGATTACGTTTGCAAACACCTCACCGTTGAAGAAATCGACCAGATCATCAATCTGACGATCAAACGCGACGTGATTCGGGAGCTGGATGACTTCGCCAAGCTGGGTTCGGTGTCGACTAAATTGTTGGCTGAGAAGGTGCGCCAGTTTTGCGAACTGTCGATTGGCGAAACACGACTCCCGCCGTCAGAAGTGATGGGGACGAGGGTGTCACTCATTCGACACTTTGTGAGCGATCAACTCGAGTTCATCGGGATCGCCAAGAACTACATCACCATCCGCGACATCGACGTAATTGCAAATCGCATGATTGGTCTGGAGTTCGGGCAGGGGCGCATTGGCGGCAAAGCCGGTGGCATGGTGTTGGCGTCCTGCATTCTGGATACGTTTGAAGATTTGCACCCCGATTGGCCGGTCACGACACCCGAGTCGTGGTTCCTGCGCAGCGATTTGATCGACCGATTCCTCGAACTGAATCACCTGACCGGTTATCAGAGCCTCAAATACAAAACGACCGACGAGATTCGCCACGAGTATCCGCTTGTCAAAGGCGTGTTTCGCAATTCCGATTTTCCCGTCGAAATCGTTCAGCAAATGCGGGCAATGCTTCGGGGAATTGGCACGCATCCGCTGATTGTTCGCTCGTCGAGTCTGTTGGAAGATCGCATCGGGTCGGCATTTTCGGGGAAGTATGCGAGCGTGTTCGTTGCCAATCAGGGCACGCTAGAAGTTCGACTTCAGGCTTTGCTGGTTGCGATTTCCGAAGTGTTCGCCAGCACGATGGCTCCGGACCCCATTGCGTATCGGCGCGAACGCAACCTTTTGGACT
>JAADIU010000062.1 GCA_013151185.1 Planctomycetota bacterium | reverse complement strand
GAACTCGTTTCAGAGCACGATCCGATGGGGCTCTTGTTCACGACATCGCCGTTTGGTGGATTGATCGCAACGTGGACCAATGTGGGAGGACCGGTGCGCACGGGGATCGCCATTCAGTTTGCCGTGGCGGTGGTCGCCGTGATGGCTGGAATGGTCGCCGAGCGATCGTTCCGACGCATGCGCGCCGAACGGTTGGCTGAATGCGCCGAGACCGCATCGTCGGTGGGCCAGAGAACGACGACCAGCCCGGAAGCGACTGCGAACGTGGAATCAGCCACCGACTATTCGGTGCCTTCAAAGAGCGGTGACGACACATAGCGCTCACCCGCGCTGGCGAGAATAACGATAATCGTCTTGCCGCTGTTCTCGGGCATATTGGCGACACGGTTCGCCGCACACAATGCCGCACCCGACGAAATACCGCACAACAGGCCTTCCTCCCGCGCCGCACGTTTCGCCCATGCGAACGAATCGTCGTCGGACACTCGCTCGACGTAATCCACCACATCCAGATTCAAATTGCCGGGGATGAAGCCCGCACCGATGCCTTGAATCTTGTGCTTGCCCGGTTGGAGCGGTTCGCCGGCTTTGGCCTGCGTGATGACGGGCGAAGCCTCCGGCTCGACAGCCACACATCTGAACGAATCCTTGCGCGGTTTGAGCGCCTCACCCACACCCGTGATCGTTCCTCCGGTTCCAACACCCGCAACAAGAATGTCAGCTTCTCCTTCGGTGTCGTTCCAGATTTCCTCAGCCGTGGTCTTGCGATGGACGGCAGGGTTGGCTGGGTTGCTGAACTGCTGCGGCATAAAATTGTCGGGCGATTCTTCGAGCAATCCCTCTGCCACCCGAATCGCACCGGGCATTCCTTCGGCTGCGGGCGTCAAAACGAGTTCCGCACCGAGTTGCTTGAGCACGCGGCGACGTTCGATGGACATGCTTTCGGGCATAGTCAGGCGCAGCTTGATGCCCTTCGCTGCACAGACGAACGCCAAACCGATTCCGGTGTTTCCGCTGGTCGGTTCGACGACGACTGTGTTTGGCCCGATCTTGCCGGCTTTTTCTGCCGCCCTGATCATCGATCGCCCGATGCGGTCTTTCACGCTGGCGAGTGGATTTCGGTATTCGAGCTTTGCATAGACCTTCGCAGAACCGCTGATGATTCGCTGAATCCGAACCAAGGGTGTGTTTCCGATGCTGTCGACGGAAGTTTCAAATCGGTTGGCCATGATGGCGGTCTCCTGTTGCGCTGATGCCAGATTCGGTGTCGGCTCGATCGTATGCGCGTGCAAAATTGCTGTCAATCGGAGGCGGTTCGACGATGAGCCCGTGGGATACCTGAGCCGTACCGGTTTTCGGTACATGCCAAATACTGCTGTCGGTGTTGTGATTGACGGCAACGATGAGGTAGAAGAAATTCGGCCACGCGTTATCAAGGTCGCTGGCTGACGGGCGTGCGGAACCGTTTGGGTGCGAGTGGTAGAAGCCGATTAAGTGGGCACCGTTTCGCCCGTTGGTTCTAGGAACTTCCAGCACGAGAGCCGGTTCGATTTCAAATGATGCCTGCGGATTCGCGGCTACGTTTCGCGACGCGACCATGTCGCTGATCACCGCCCGTCCACGATCGTGCGTACCCAGCAGCAGCCCGCACACCTCCTGCGGAGCGCCCGCAATTGCAGAAGCGACGATTCTCTGATACAGACAGTAGCCGATGTGAACAGACATCCCGCTATCGTGCGGTGGTCGCGATTCACTGGAAGGTGGTCTTGAAGCCATGAAACGAAACCGGTTGATTCAAACGTTCGTTGTGCTGTTTGCGCTCTGCGTGACGACCGATTGCGCCCTTGCGATCGCGGGTCCGTTGGAATTCAGCTTCGCGACGGGTTTCTTTAACAACATCTTCCTGCTGCCATTTCGCCTTGCCGGGTGCGGTTAAATCATCCGCAACAAGTCAGGCGATCCAACACAAGCCGCAACCGTAACGAAACCCCGTCACGAACCAATGTACTTCGCGTAAACGCTGCGGGCTTCGTCGGCGTTCTTGGTCCCCTTGATGATCGAGCGGCCGTCCTTGAAAATCGTTAGTTCGTACTCCCCCACCACCGCACGAACCAGATAGTCGCTGCGTTTGACATCTCCCGAGGCAACCTGTTCCAGTTTTTGCGCGATGGCCTCTAGATTTGTATCGTCCGTGTGCGACAGTGACGAGCTGATTTGTGGCGAGCTGATTTGCACCGCGTTTCGCCCGCACAACGTCGTCGTGAACGAACCTGCCTCACCCTGCAAATACTCAAACTGCCTGCGATCACAACAAATGCAGCCGTCCGCGTCTTCGGGTTTCGTCACACCCAACTGCACCACACGCCCCGACCAAACATCGATGCTGATGAGCTTGCGGATCACATCATCATCGCAGCCGGTCAACACCTTCATCGCCTCCACCGCCTGCATCGACGCAACCACATTCACCGCAGGGCCAATCACGCCCGCCGTGTCGCAGGTCGGGCTCATTTCTGCGGGTGGAGCATTCTCAAAAACGCATCGCAAACATGGCGTCTTACCCGGCAGAATAGGCATCACCAGTCCCGTCGCGCCAATCACCGCACCATAAATCCAGGGCACGCCCTCTTTGATTGCAAAATCATTGATCAAATACCGCGTTTCAAAATTGTCCGTGCCATCGAGGATTAAATCGCAACCCTCCGCAAGACGGGCGATGTTTTTGAAATTGACGTCGGTGACCATCGGCTCGACGCGAACGCTGGAATTCACGCGCGACAGTTTATTGGCTGCCGCCACCGCTTTGGGCAGATTTTGCTCGATGTCCTGCTCATCGAACAGCACCTGCCGTTGAAGATTGTTCAGTTCGATGTAGTCGCGGTCGCAGATGCGAATCGACCCCACACCCGCCCGAACCAACGTGCTCGCCTGCACCGTACCCAACGCGCCACACCCAACGATCAACACGCTTGCAGCGCCCAACTTCTCTTGACCGGCTTCACCGATGGGTTCAAACAATGTCTGACGTGCGTAACGACCGTCGGGCAGAATGGCAGGATGGGTCATGGCGTGCTCATCATCGGGCACATAGGTAAGACAATTGGAGCCAAAACAACCGGGGCCAATCGAACTCAGGCCAATACGAACTCAGGGTTTGACGAATTCGTGTTCGCCACTTCGGACGGTGAGGACGGGGCAGGGCGCTTTGCGAACGATTTTTTCTGCGGTGCTTCCCATGAGCACATGCATCACACCGCCGCGGCCATGCGTGGTGAGGATGAGAAGGTCGGCTGTGATCTCTCTGGCATATCGAATAATTTCAACGAAGGGTCGCCCGATCGAAACATGGGTGATCGCGGGGTAATCCAACCCAACCAGATGCTCATCGAAGAACGATTGCATTTGTTTGTTGGCGGATTCGAGAAGGTCGACCGCGGGCGGGCAGATGGGTGCGGCTTCTGGACCGACCGCAGACCAGTATTGCTGCCCTTCGTCCACCACATGAACGCAGTGGATTTGCGCGGAAAACTGCTCGGCAAACTCCCGCGCGTATCGCAATGCGAGCAGGGACAACTCGGAGAAATCGGTCGGATAAAGGATCTTGTTGATCTTGATGGACATGGTTTCAACCAGCGCCGTTTGCGCCAAATGCCTTTCACTAAAGCGTATCTCACGTTTGGGGTAACGTCAACATCGAATCAGGCGTGCCTGACCGGTTAGCGATGGGGTGGTCGCAAGACCGGCGCGGAATCGACGGGCAGTTTCGTTCGGACCGGTGGCTGATGGCCTTGCAAATCGGAGGGGCTGACCTATCATCGCTTCCGAGCGTTTCGGGTTCTCGTCATTCCGCTTTCGAGCCAATTCATGATTGAACTTCCGGTCATCGAAACCCGTCCGAACGGACGTGGCCGACGTCTGCCGAGTTGGCTGAAACGCCCGCTCCCCGGACGCGATGATTTCGTGGAAACGCGCAACATCGTCGCAGCCAGTGGCGTGTCCACCGTTTGTCAGGAGGCTCGCTGCCCAAACCTCACCGAATGTTGGGCGAAGCGCCACGCGACGTTCATGATCCTTGGCGATAAGTGTACGCGGCGATGTCATTATTGCGCCGTCGATACCGCAAAGCCCGACCCCGTGTCGCCCGATGAGCCTGTCCGTCTAGCGTCAGCCGTCGCCGAATTGAATCTTTCCCACGTCGTCATCACAGCCGTGGCTCGCGACGATTTGAAGGACGAAGGCGCGGGACACTTTGCGGAATGTGTGACCGCCATCCGGGATGCGGCTCCGAGTACGACGGTTGAGGTGTTGCCAGCCGACTTTCACGCCCGTCGCGATTGCATCGAAACACTGTGTGCGGCGAAGCCCGATTTGTTCAACCACAATCTGGAAATGGTCGAACGCCTCACGCCCGCCATTCGCCCGCAAGGTGATTATCACCGGTCGCTGAATGTACTGCGCATCGTGAAGGAGACCGATCCCGACACGCTGACGAAGTCGGGCATCATGGTCGGATTGGGCGAGACGTGGGACGAATTATTGCAAACGTTTGCGGATTTGCGAGCGGTCGACTGCGATGTGCTCACCATCGGACAATACCTCCAGCCGACACTGGACGGGCACGTTCCCGTTGCAAAGTTCTACACGCCCGACGAATTTGAAAAACTCAAACAAGCCGCACAGCAAACGGGTTTCTTGAGCGTCGCGTCGGGGCCCTTCGTTCGATCGAGCTACAACGCGGCAGAGGTTTTTGAACAAACACGCACCGAGCGGGCGAAGAAGCAATGAACACCGATGGCATTCCCAATTCAGATGAAGCGTGTGTCAAACGTCTGCGCGCAAAGTTCATCGTCTTCGATGGACCCGACGGCTCGGGCAAGAGTACGCAGCGTGAATTGTTTGGCGATCGCCTGGAAGCGGCTGGCGGTGATGTTGTCCACTGCAAAGACCCCGGTGGGACCGATTTCGGTAACATGATCCGCAGCATTCTGCTCGATCACGATTTGTCGAAAATGGATGTGCGGTGCGAAACGTTTTTGTTCATGGCGTCGCGGGCGCAGCTCGTCGGTGAAATTGTCAAACCGGCGCTGGCTGCGGGCAAGATCGTTCTTTGTGATCGGTTCATTTCCTCGACATGTGCCTACCAAGTAGCCGCTGGTTACGACATGAAGCGCGTGCTCGAATTGGGACAATACGCGGTCGAAAACGTCTGGCCTGACCTGACGTTGGTTCTCGACGTACCGATCGAAACCGGGTTTCAGCGAACCGGGCGACAACCCAAACACGCCGGAAAAAACCGATCGAAACACGCGGGGCAAGGCATGTTGCTCGACGATGTTCAAACCGACGCGATGGAAGCCCGCCCGCTCGATTTTCATCGAAAGGTGCGCAACACGCTGTTATCGCTTCCCGAAACATACCCGCGTGAAGTCATCGTTGTGAATGGCGTTGCAGAAACGCAGACCGTTCACGATCGTGTGTGGGAGGCGGTGGCGGGTGCCACTCTGTGACATTAAACATCAGGACAGGGCGCAACGCTTAATTCAACGGGCAATCTCAGCCGACCGATTCCCCCACGCCTATATTTTTCACGGACCCGATGGCATCGGGAAAGAAATGTTCGCCATCGCAGTGGCAAAACTGCTCCTGTGCGAATCACCGAAAGATGTCGAACACGAATTTCCCATGCGCGATGCGTGCGGACAGTGCAGCAATTGCCATCTCGTTGATGTGGGCAATCACCCCGACCTTCACCTCGTCCACCGTCAGCTTGCGGCCCACCATCCCGACTCAGCCGTTCGGGCGCGAAAGGCACTCGACCTTGGTGTTGATGTGATCCGCCACTTCGTAATCGACGCGGTCGGAGTCAAACCGGTGTCGGGTCGTTTCAAAGTGTTCGTCATCCGCGAAGCCGACCGCATCACGCCCGGCGCTCAAAACGCACTGCTCAAAACGCTGGAGGAACCGCCCGACACAACCATCCTTATCCTGCTGGCGTCGGCGTTAGATCGGTTGCTGGCGACGACACGCTCGCGATGCCAGCTCGTCGGATTCGCCTCACCACCGTTGGATTTTGTAGCCAGTCGCCTGTGCGAGTTGGTCGAAGGGTTGACGCAAACCGATGCGGACCTACTCGCAGTGTTGTCGCAAGGCAGTTTGGGACGGGCAGTGACCCTAGCCGAAGATGGTTTTGTTAGCGTGTACAGCCAAGTGGCGGGGATGCTGGAAAAGCTGGATCGCTCTTCGGCATCACACGCAGCAAAGCAACTCGTCGAGATGGCCAAGGATACCGCCAACCAATATCGCAAACGCGAGAAGAACCTATCCGAAGCCGCCGCCCGTCGCGCCGCCCTCGCCGATCTGTTGAGCGTCATCGCGACGTGGTATGCCGGTCACCTGCATTCGTCGGTGGGTCGTACGCCCATGCTTCCCGGCTTGGGCGATGGGCCCGACGCCGAAACATCTGCCCAGGCCATCGACGCGATATCCGATGCGGAGTCCAGATTGGCGCAGAACGTACACGCACCGCTTTGTATCGAAGGCCTGTTCTTTGCACTGGCGGCTCCGACTGTCACCGCCTAGTTGAGCAACCCAATTATTATCGCATTCGTTCGACTCGCGTTGATGGCCACCGTTGCGTTCGACGTCTTCCCACGCATAATACCCGCAAGCCGCTCGCGAGAAATCATTACCGCACCAACCAGTGCCTTTCCCGGTGATGTAGTTCTTGTTCAGCGGCCCGTGTTGGGACGGCTTGGCTGCACCGTTTTGCGTTGACTAATTCGGTGCGTCCGGGACGCACCCTACTTAGTAGCGCCGACACCGACCGTCGACCAAACGGAACATCGATTCTGGATTTTGAAATGCGTCAGGACATCGAACAAATCCTGGTCGAGGTTCGTTCCGCATTGGAATCCGGTGACGCTGCGCTTCTGGCCTCACACCTCAAACACGTCCACCCAGCCGACCTAGCCGACATTTATTCCGTCCTCGACAACGACGGACGATCGCAACTGGTGTTCCTGTTGCCACCGCCTGCGACGGCTGCCCTCATTGCAGAACTCGACGAAGCCGAACGAAGTGAAGCCGTCGACGATATCGATGACGCGGAGCTTTCAACCGTCGTTACCGAACTCGAACCCGACGACGCTGCCGACGTTCTTTCGGAACTGACCGACGAGCAGCGGGAGTATGTGCTCGACCAGCTTCCGGATGAGCAATCCGATCAATTGGAAGAGTTGCTCGAGTTCGATGAGGAGTCGGCGGGCGGAATCATGACGCCGGAACTTCTGGCGCTACCGCAGGAAGCCACCGTCAAAGAAGCGGTCGAAGCCGTGCGTCTGGCGGCGAAGGAGGCGGACGTTCACTATGTTTATACGGTGGACGATCAACATCGCCTCGTGGGTGTGGTCGAGCTTCGCATGTTGGTGGTCAATGGCGAAGACACACCGCTCGATCGAATCAGCGTGCCCGATCCGATTGTGGTCAAGGCCGACGACGATCAGGAAATCGTCGTCAACCAGATGCGAAAGTACGACCTGACGACCCTGCCCGTCATCGATGCTGCCGGTCGTTTGCTGGGCCAGATCACGCACGACGATGTATTCGATGTTGCCGAAGACGAAGCCGACGAGGACATTTACTACATGGCGGGAACCGCCCCGGAGGAGTTGGAAGAGCCGTCTTCGGTCCGGGCGGCCATCATTCGTCTGCGATGGTTGCTGGCGTGCATGATTGGCACTGCGATGAGCGGCTTGATCGTCGGCGGGTTCAATCGATCCTTTCCCAAAGAAGTGTACTTGGCGATGGTGCTGTTCGTTCCCCCATGATGGGTGCGATGGGGGGAAACAGCGGTATTCAGATTTCGACGATCATCATTCGCGCGCTCGCGACGGGTGACCTCGCGTCAAAGAAGGTTCGCCTGACGATGGCGCGCGAGATGCCGATTACGCTGATCATGTCTCCGGTGTGCGGGGTGGCAGCGGCATTGATTGCGTTCTTGGGAACACCGTACCTGCAAGCATGGGGAATGGTTCACGAAGCGGTGCCGCGAATGCCGTTGACGATGGCTGTCGGTCTTGGCATGTCGAGCGCAATCATGACGGCATCGCTGTTGGGCATGACGCTTCCGTTTCTGTTTCGCAAGGTGGGCGTCGATCCGGCGATTGCGTCGGGACCGATCGTCACGACGACGAATGATATCGTCAGCGTGCTGGTGTATTTTACGATCGGGTTTTTGATTTTGGGTGAGGCTACCGTTTCGATTTGAAATTTTTGGATTTGAAACTTAGCATCACAACGAATCGTCGTCACAACGAAGATGCCGGGAATGCCTGCTTTGAAAGCGTGCTTTGAAAATGCGTACTTTGAAGAATGGAGCCGATCGGACTCGAACCGACAACCCCCGCGTTGCAAACGCGGTGCTCTCCCATTGAGCTACGGCCCCCCTGCACTTCTTGGGGTTACCAACTTCTTTGCGGTTACCACTCGGCGGCGTTCACAGCGGGTGCCCCATCCTTGAGCGCAGCGGAAGGGTGGGGGACGGACACGGTGAACGGGGTAGCCTTGAAAACGGAGACAACATATCGGGTTCGGTCAGTCCCCCATCCTAGAAGGATGGGACATCCGCGCAAAGGCAAAAGATCGAACTGAGGCACGCTCAGTCTGTTTTCTTCGGGCCTCAGCCGCCACCCTTCATCGCGATAAAGAGTGCCAATGCTCCAAAGGCTACGATCGCAATCCAATCCCATTTCATGTTCGCTACCTCAAAAGAGAAAAATGGGCCCACCAGGACTTGAACCTGGGACCTCGTCGTTATCAGCGACGCGCTCTGCCAACTGAGCTATGAGCCCTCGTCCGGCATTCCGACCTGAATTCGAGTGCCCCAAAACGAACGCACAGACAGGTCACAGACGGCTCGCATCCACCGAAATCTGGCCTAGCTCAACATCGGCTCGCGAGAAGCGATACTCTAATAATCGCCCAACCCCTGTCAACACGCCCGGATCATCGATTCGAGGCGACGGGAGCCGATTTGCCGTCGCTCTCAAATGCACCAACGACGCTGCCCTGTTCGCGGTTTGATGCAAAAGGGTCATCCCAATCCGGCATCGAACTCACAGCTTGCCCTTGAAACACGCATCCCCGTCCATCATAATTGGGGATTCACAAGGAGTTCCCAAACGAGAAGGGGAACACCGCGCCCGGTTGCACGACAAACAATGACCGGGACCAGAGGATACCATCCACACCGCCTATAACGAAGCGTCTTCGGCGCTCGTCCCGGGCGGCAGGAAGGGGAAGGAAAATCCATGCGACGCACCAACCTCGGTCGGGGTATGTCAACACATTCTCCAATCATTCAAAACCCATGCATGATTGTCATTGGGATTCTGTTTTCACAGATGGCTTTGGCTCAGCCAGCGGCTGAGTTTGTCTTGCGACTCGGTCCCAGCGAAGCCGACGCGGTGCTGACACTGGGCGATGCCGCCGACGACACCCTGGAACTTGAGGTGTGGGTCGAGGTGACCGATCCACCTGCGGCTGGCACGATGATGACCAGCATCGCGTTCTTTCTGAATGCGAATACCACAAACGTCATCATGTACAACGGAGACTTCACGCCCGATCCTGCATTCTCCACATGGAGCCCGCTGAATTCCGGGTTGGACAATCAACCCGACACGGGTGATTTCGACCGTGCATTCTTTACGTTCTTGGCTCCAACATCGGAAGGCATCGATTCACCCACACGGTTTGGCACTTTTACCGTGACCGCATTGGATGTGGGTTCGGTGGGTTTTGCGTTTGACGTTGCCGCGCCGCAGCGGGCCTGGTCCGTTGGAATCGACTCGCCCGAGATCCTTCAAGGGCCACAGGTCACCGGCTCGGTCGACAGCAGCGCAGCCGTAATTCGCGTCGTCTCCGCACCGCTCATCCAGTCCGCCGATTCGGACGGTGACTGCGATGTCGATCTTTACGACTACCGATCCATGCAGATATGCGTTCCGCCCGATGGTCAACCGATTTCGACGAACGGCTGCCAGCTTCTCGACTTGAACGCCGACGGTGCATTTAACGGCGAAGACGTTGGTTTGCTGGTTGGACAACTCACGGGTGCGATGCCACTTCCGGGCGATCTCGATGCAGACGGAGATATCGACATCGTCGACTATGGCATGTTCCAAGTGTGCCTGCTCGATTCAAATACGGTCGGCTTCGAAATTGTCTGCCAATACGCTGACGTCAATCGCGACGGCGCTGTAGACGCCAGCGACTATCCCAAGTTCAATACGCGCCTCAACGGTCCGGGTGGGTAGACTCCCGACGAATCTGAAGGCAGCCTGAGTCGATCACTCCGGCGGACGAGTCCACGGAACCGCGCCCGTTTTCTGATCCCATAAAATTTCTTCGGCGAATTCCGCTGTGTCGCTGGTGCGGTGACGGCGATTCCAACCCGGTCCGTGCCCAGCCCACGAAAACCCACCGCGCAATTTGTGCGCCCCATGCCCATTTCCAGCACTTTGAAATGCCCCACTCCGAATGCTTTCACCTCAAATTCGACCTGTTTGGCAGTGTTGAAATGGGTGGTTGGGGCGATTTCCAGGGCTGATTATGTGGCCTAGCTTCCCATTTTGTCCGAAAATACAGGAATAAATTCTTCCTATTTTAACTAGTCTAATCAAACAACCCAAACCGACTAGATGAAGGTTCCGCCCCGGAGGGCTTTGAAAGCTACCCAAGTCAACGACGTGTGGCGGGAACGATCGCAGTTTCGACATCCAGTTGTAGAGCATCGAGTCAGCAAGAGATCGATCGAGTTGAGGCACATAGACCCCTAGTTCTCAGTCCGACAAGGAGCAGATCAGATGGCGCGTAAACAACAGACGGTTTCGCCGGTCGAAAAAATTTGGAAGCGTTTCCTGAAAACTAGAAAGGTCGCCGACCGAAATCATCTCGTCGTGAACTATTCCCATTTGGTTCATGCGCACGCAGCCCGACTTTCGAGGCGGCTTCCTGCTCAGATTACTTACGATGAAATTTGCAGCGCAGCGTTCGACGGTTTGATCGAAGCCGTCGAAGCCTACGACCCGCGCCACAAAGCCAAGTTTGAAACCTTCTGCCAACAGCGCATCTCGGGCGCGGTCATGGATTGGCTGCGAAGCCTCGACCCGCAAAGCCGCACCGTGCGCACGTTTGAAAAGCGGCGTTTGAAAGCGAAAGAAATGCTCGACACCGAAAACAGCCGCCCACCGACAGCCAATGAAGTCGCAGAGCGCATGGGTGTCGACGTGCAGCGCTACGAAGATCTTTCGCGTCTTTCACAGTTGGGCAAAGAGGTTCACTTCAGCGCCATGGAATCGGACGACGGTGCTCGAACCCGTGGTCCGTCGCGCTCATGGGATGTCAAAGACTCCCGAAGCGTCGACCCCGCGCTGAGCACATCCCGCCAACTGCTCACTGAACACATCAGCAAGGGACTGGCCCGCGAAGAGCGACTCATTCTGGTTCTGTATTACTACGAAGAATTGACGATGGCCGAAATCGGTACGGTCTTGAACCTTTCCGAGTCGCGCGTCAGCCAGATTCACAAAGACATTTTGCAACGTCTGCGTCAGCGATTCGGATCGTCGCTGGCGGAAGAACTTGCCGCGTAGGGAACTGCGGTCCCCACGCGGCGAACAGCGAAACCGAATCAACTCAACAAGCCGTCTGATGGTCGGTCCGTCATCGCGCCCGAACAGACAATGCACCAATGCACGGTTCACAAGACCGTGGCACGATGGGCGCCTCGTGCGGGTGCGAGCAGCCAAAGTCTGTCCTCTGAGCGTCGAACTGTTGCGGAGGAAGAGGTCGCTCTTGTGCCGACGGAGTGGGGCCAACGATCAAAACCGGTGCAGGGCGCGTCGCTGCGGGTGCGTTCTCACACGCCCCTTGCAACACCGCCTGCGAACGCATCGGCGCACCGATGTCTGCGAGAATCGCAAGATCAATCGATGATATGTCCCGACGCTTCCCCCGCCGCGTCACCACACCATTCATGAGTTCGTCAATCAAATCGCTGCCGGGACGGGGTTCGCGGTTGGCGAGATGTGCGATATTTCCGTACGTCAGAGGCACCGGCCCGCCATAGGCCTCGACCGCGCTTTGGCCCACGAAGAAGAAGTTCGCCCCGTCGAAAACAATCTGCTCGTCGTAGGTGGACAGAAAATTGCCTGGCAGTTCCCCATTCTGAAAATTCCGCCAACCGTTGTAGGCAAACACATGCCCCATTTCGTGGAGGAACGCAGAGTAACCATCGATCCGATCCTCGGGCAACTCAGCTTGTCGCGTCGCGGGGTCGGGGTCGAACCACCAAAGTCCACCGGTCAGGTTTTCGTATCCGATCGTGACGACGGCATCGGGAATCTCTTCGTTCGGATCGACACCGGTTCGTATTTCCGCGAGCGCACCTTGCTCGTATGTATCGATGCCGTTTTCGGTTTGCACGCGGGCCACCGTTTTGCTGGATGCCACGGCTGTCCCGATGTCGGCGAACCGCACTTCGACTTCAATGGTGACGTTGCGAATGGCGGAAAGTTCGCGGGTCCAAGCCCCACATGCCGTCAGTAAATTGAGTTCGATGGCCGGATAGTAGGCGGAAAACTCCCGATCCGGATCGGCGAAAATTACTTCACATTCGATTTTCGCACCCGCCTGAATTTTTTGCGGATTGTCCGGGCACTCATCTATGCAGTCGGGTTCACCATCACCGTCGCGGTCGCCATCATCCTGACCACAACCGCACGCACCCGGTGCGACCTTCGCCGGATCGTCCGGACAAAGATCTTCGTCATCGGGCACACCGTCCTGATCCGCATCATCCCGCAGCGTGGAAAACAGAACGCTGCGGTCATCATCGGAATTGGTGTCAGCCCCAGCCGCGTCGCCGGTTGCCCCGGAACCCGTCAACGGATTATCGCCACCGCACCCAGCCATCAGAACCATGACCAGCGGCAGGAACATCCTTCTTGTCATACGATGGCCGCGCATTCCCCTTGCCCCCCTCTCCCAAGTCGAGGGGAATCGAGATCAACCTCGGCAGCCTTCTTGCCGACGTTCCAATCGCTCCACCCTCCGGGAGAAACGTACGATTTGGCTGCCGATCGACGGAGAAGTTCGACTACGACGCGATGGGTTCAGGGGGCTGGAACGGGGCGGGTCCGAAAAAGCGCAGTCGATCTGTCGATCACCGCTTTCGTTAGACGTTATCGCACCGAATCATCGGGGAACCCGCTGGCCAGTTCGGCGCAAAAAGCAGGCCCGGCGGGGTGGCCGGGCCTTGGGGATCCATCCGATGGGGGTACGGATGGAATATGGGACTGTATGCCAGAATCAGGGGCGCTAAGCGCCTACGCTCACGGTGCGGAGCGCTTCTTCGTGGTTGGCTGCATTGTACCCGATCAGTGGCTGTCGGCACCAGTGCAAAAAACCTGATCGCGATTATTCGGATCGAGACACGCGATCGCTCGCGGCCAAAGGTGATCTCGTTCGCGCAACGTCAATCCTGCTTTAGATTTAACCCGGCGGACAAATCACATCGGTTGACAAATCACCCCGGTTGACAAACTACACCGTCGGCTTGTTGTTGCTTGCAAAGCGGCGGACTTTCTTGTCGGTCACCAACATTTCGACCGGGCAGTCCAGCGACTCAGCCGGGACTTCGGGCAACACCTGCTCTTCAAGAGCAAAACCGCAAGTAGCACCGCGAAACTCCGGGTGGGCAAGAAACCGATCGTAGAACCCGCGCCCTCGACCAAGGCGCGTACCGTTTCCATCAAAAGCGAGGCCCGGCACGATGACCAGATCGATCAACGGAATGGGGATCGGTGGGCCCGACACAGGTTCACGCAAACCCATCGCCGTTTCGACGAGGTCGCTGGTGAGCGAACGGATTTCGGTGGGCATCAACCGGCGCTGCTCCCAACTGATGCGGGGCGCCAGCACGCGCTTGTGATCCTGCCACGCGCGAAGGACCAATCCCGTCGTGTCGATCTCTGTGGGCAGCGAGAGGAACACAAGCACGACTTCCGATTCCGCGTATTCCGAGGTATCCGTCAGAAGTCGCGTAGCCCGCGCCGACCGAATGGCCATCTCGTCGGCAGGGACCATCTCCAGCAATCGCCTGATTCGTTGTCGAAGTTCTTTCTTCACAATCGTTTCAACGTGAGGAACCGCGCGGCCACGATGTTTGCTTGTACGCTGCGGTTCGGCTGGACAACTATCGGCGCAAAAGCCGACTTTGCGTTAATTCATTCGCGCGATTGTACGCAGACGCATCGGGCGAAACCATCCCCCGGCGGGGAGAATCTGCGAGAATCTGGTTCGGGCACGCCATCGGGCGGACACGCTTGGCTTCTCCCCTTGCAGGCCTGGCCTTCTCGCATTGATCGGGGACGGAGTGGTTCTCGGACCCTGGCCGCCGTTCCACCGGTGGGGACGACGAGATCCGGGCACCTGCGGGGCGCATCATTCTTGACCTAGAGAGCCTATAATCGAGGATGCGAGTTCGCTGATTCGATGCGACGGACAATCTTTGCAGGCAGTCGAACCATCGATTGACGAAGAACGTCTTAGGGGAGTGGCGGTTCGTTTGAAACATATGGGTAAGCGTCGCATAATGGCATCGTGGGACGGCTGGTTGTCCTGAACATATCCGGTATCCCAAGTCGGTGGAATCCTTTGGAGGATGTTGCGAATGTGCGGAATCGTTGGATATGTCGGCGGCAAAGAAGCGCTGCCTGTGTTGCTCGAAGGTTTGAAGCGACTCGAATACCGAGGTTATGACTCCGCAGGCGTGGCGATCCATCGTCACGGAAAGCTGATCACACGAAAGTCTGCCGGGAGGGTTTCCGCGCTCGAACACATCATTCGTGAGTCCAGCGATGAAAAGATGGTTGGCCACAGCGGGATTGCGCACACACGGTGGGCGACGCACGGTGCGCCCAACGATACGAACGCGCACCCGCATTGCAGTGCAGACAATTCCATCGCAGTCGTTCACAACGGGATCATCGAAAACTATCGCTCGCTGCGAACGTTCCTCGAACAAAAAGGCGTCATTTTCAAATCGGAGACCGACACCGAAACCATCGCCCACCTGATCGACTACTACTACAAAGACGACCTGCAAACTGCGGTGCGTACGGCGCTTCTCGATCTTCAGGGCACCTATGGCATGGTGGCGATGTGCGACAAAGAACCGGGCGTTCTCGTTGCCGCACGAAAAGGGAGCCCGCTGATTATCGGTGTCGGGCAGAATGAATACGTCATTGCGTCCGACGCTGCCGCTGTTTTGGAGCATACCTCGCAGGTGATCTATCTCGACGACAATGAGATGGCGCGGATTTGCCCGGATGGTTTTCGCACGACGACGCTCGACGATATCCCGATTACGAAGGACGTCGAGGAAGTTGAATGGACGCTCGATCAAATTGAACTTGGCGGGCACGATTACTTCATGGAGAAGGAGATTTTCGAGCAACCCCGGATGCTGGAAAACTGCATGAAGGGGCGCGTCGATCTGCGGGAAGGCGCGGTCTATCTTGGGGGCATCCGAGATTTTTCGCGCGAGTTGGTGCGTGCAAAAAGGTTCATCCTCGCGGGGTGTGGGACGGCTTGGCATGCAGCGCAGGTTGGCGAATATTTGCTGGAAGACCTCGTACGAACACCGGCAGAAACGGAATATGCCAGCGAGTTTCGATATCGCAATCCGATCATCGACGACGGAACCGTGGTGATGGTCGTTTCGCAAAGTGGTGAGACGAGCGACACCCTCGCCGCTCTTTCAGAAGCCAAGCAACGCGGGGCGACGACGTTGGGCATTGTCAATGTGGTGGGTTCGTCCATCGCGCGCGAGACGGACGCCGGAATTTATCTGCACGTCGGCCCGGAAACGGGCGTCGCGAGCACCAAGGCGTTCACCGGTCAGGTGATGGTGCTGACCTTGCTCACGCTGTACCTCGCACGTCGCAAACATATGTCGCAGCGTGCGCTCGACCATTTCCTTTCGGAACTGTCGAAGGTCCCTACGCATGTCGAAACAATTCTTAAACAAAGCGACGCAATCTGCGAGGTGGCGAAAGCCCATATCAATCGGGAAAACTGGCTTTACCTCGGTCGTGGATACAACTATCCCGTCGCGCTTGAAGGTGCGCTCAAGCTCAAGGAAATCAGTTACATCCATGCCGAAGGACTACCCGCAGCCGAGATGAAGCACGGTCCCATCGCACTGATTTCGGAGGGGATGCCCGTGGTGTTCATCGCCACGAAGGGCTCGCAGTACAACAAGATTCTCAGCAACATCGAAGAGGTGCGTTCGCGCGGGGGATGCGTCATCGCCGTCGCTACCGAAGGTGATACACAAATCGCCGAGCTTGCGGAGCATGTCATCAGTGTTCCCGATATTTCCGAACCACTGCAACCGCTGTTGACGGTGATCCCTCTACAGCTTCTTGCGTACCATGCGGCTGTCCTTCGGGAATGCAACGTTGATAAACCCCGGAACCTGGCCAAGAGCGTCACGGTGGAGTAAGGGCAACGGTCTGAAATCGCGTTCGACGCCAGACTCGACAGCGGACCCGACAGCGGACTCGACTGGGACTGCACATTCTCCAGCCAGTGTGCAACGCCGTGCATCCATCTCCGCGAAGCGATAACGAATCCGAAAAGCGGACATTGTCCGTCCGGATTTCTGCGCCCCTTCAAGAATTCCGCAGTGACTCAATCGTACACTTCCCCGAGAGAGCAGTGCGCTCCACACGGCACCAACATCCTCAACCACAGTGAACAAAAAAGATCGAATCTGCCGATGACGCCAGTTCCGCCATGCGCGGTAGACTTGATCAAAAGGACCAAAGACCATGCCGACTTCACTACGCTCGAATACTTGCCTTCGATATCTCGCACTCGCGATCGCCTTCACCCTTTGCAGCGGAACCGTTCGCGCGCAGTTCAGTACAAGCGCTTCCACGGGTGTTGTGGGTTTGTTGAACAACGACGCCATCCGCGACTCGGGAAATGATCAGCGACCCAGCCTGGCTACGGACGGTTCCGGGAACTGGGTCGCAGTCTGGCAGACCGATCGCGCATCCACCACCGGTGGTGATGCAACAATCGAACTGCGCTGGGCGGTCAGTTCCGACGGTGGACTGAGTTGGAGTGAACCAGCCACCGTCAACAGCGAGGCGCAAGGTAAGGGGCTCAGCGACACGTCACCGGTTGTCGCCACAAATCGCAAGGGCGACTGGGTACTCATGTGGGTGTCCCCGGAAAGCGGGTCGACGACCCAGGGCGGAACGACCAGCAACGTCCTCGCCGCACACAGCAACAACAATGGCCGCACCTGGAGCGTTCCCCAACGAATCGCCACGCCTTCTCAAGACGTGGCCCCCGGAGCGGCGGCGGCTATCGACATCGACCTCGCGCTCGCAACCGATGGCTTCAACTGGATCGCGATGTGGTCTTCGACGCGCGACATCAGCGGAGGCGGTGGCGTTCATGCACCGAATGACGCTGTCCTGTTGACTGCGCAAAGCTTCGACGGCGGTGTAACCTGGACCACGGCGGGATCGTTCACGCAGTTTGATAGCCAGCGCGATGCTGTGCCGACGATTGCAGCGAACCGCTCGGGACAGTGGATGACACTCTGGACCGCAGGTACGAACATCGTGTTCTCCGAAAGTCTCGATGGTGGCTTGACCTTTTCCGAACCGGTGACGCTTCCGGCAAGTGCGGGAGGCGCAAACGCCAAAGTCGCTTCGAGCGCGAGCGTCGCATCGGGATCGTCCAAGGCGAAAGTGACCGGAGTCGCGGGCAATGATCGATGGGTCGTTGCGTTTGCGCGGGCGGGCGACGTTGTCGCTTCGAGTTCTCCACACGTCGAAGCTGGCTCCAAGGGCATCGCTTCGGTGACGGGTGCCAATCGGGCGTGGAGCGTGCCGAAAACGGTCGGCTCGGGCGTCAACCCTTTCATCGCAGCCGGGGCGGACGACTCGTGGGTTGTCGGCTGGGAGCAGGCGGGGATGTTTGGCGACGATATCGACATCCTAGTGTCCCGAAGTACCGACGGCGGAAACTCATGGGGCGAGCCGTCAGCCTTGGACGCAGGTGCCAACAACGACGATGGAGAGGACTTGGCGGTTCGGCTGGCGACGGACGGATTGGGCAGTTGGGTGGCGGTCTGGTACTCGGGCAGCGACACGCGGGGCGCGGGCAACGACGAGGACATCAACTTTCTGCCGTTCGCGTTTTCTGCGGACTGCGACGATGACGGTGTGGGCGACGCGCAAGCCTCGAAGTTTGGCGACTGCGACAACGATGGTATTCCGGACGGCTGCGATTCTGATGCGTGCCCGCAGGACGGCCAAAATGGAAACGGGTCTGCTGGTGCTGGCGGAGGTTCGGCGGGTGGCGGTGCGGGATGCGGTGCGGGTGCGGTTGGAATGCTGCCTCTGATGATT
>JAADIU010000332.1 GCA_013151185.1 Planctomycetota bacterium | reverse complement strand
GGCCGCAGGCATTTCAGTGCATTCCTGCAACGCCTCCGGGTCTTTCGACTGGCGCGTGTTCGATCGACTCGCACGTTTGTTTTCGGAATTGCGACCGGATCTTGTGCATTCGTTTTTGTTCCATGCCAACCTCGCAAGCCGATTCGCTTGTTGTCTTTCCGGGATCACGCGGAAGCGTTTGATTTGCGAAATTCAAACGGTTGAGATTGAACGACGATGGCACCTCCTTGTTGATCGCATCACGCATCGTTTGTGCGCGGTGACGGTGGGTAACTCGGATTCTGTCGTGCAGCATCTTCATCGACATGCCGGCATCGCGATGGGGCGGTTGACCGTTATCCCCGGTGGCATCGACGTTGATGCTTTTGCAGAAGCGGAGCCGATTCAGGGCGAGAGTTGGCAAGCCATAGAACGGGAATTCACGTTGTTGTGGGTTGGCAGGATGGATCCGATCAAAGGGTTGGACGTGTTGGTGGAAGCAGTGGAACTCGTCAGACAAAAGCACCGCGTGAAGTTGTTGTTGGTGGGTGATGGCCCGTTGCGCGCCTCCGTGGAATCGCAAGTTGCGCGACGCGGTTTGGATGACGTCGTATTCTTTCTTGGCCTGCGCGATGATGTTTCGCGACTCATTCGTTCTGCGGACTTGTTCGTCTTTCCATCCCGAACAGAAGGAATGCCCAACGCCATTCTTGAAGCGATGGCGGGACGGCTGCCGATAATTGCAACCGATGTCGCCGGGTGTCACGACCTTGTCACTGACGGTGAGACCGGAAGACTGGTCGAAGTCGATAACCCCGCAGCGCTGGCGGGTGCGATTGCTTCGGCAATCGAGAAGCCGGAAGCTCCTCGCAAAATGAGTGCCACGGCATGGCACTATGTGGACAAACACCATCGCCTGACCACCTGCCACCAAGCGTACGAAACGCTCTACGCCCGCATCCTCGGTTCGACCACCCGGTAGGGTCCGCTGTGCGGACCGTTTCTCAGCGTCGAACAGTGTGCATGCGACGGTCCGCACAGCGGACCCTACCGGGAACCTCGAACGCAACACCTGATCTTCTTGCTTTCTTGCTTGCGCACATCTAGTGGGGCGCGGCTATTTTTACCATCATCTGGGGCCAACCTTGAAGCTCGCTCGCGGAGAGCGCGCGCATAAAGTTTTATCCATTTTAGTGTTTGCATCGAGTGGCGCTGGGTGGTAAAGTTTCCCACAGTTAGGCACGCTGGTGGCGAGCCTAGGCATGAAGCAGCTCCGGTTGGTGGTTGCACCCAAGAATCGCAACTCGTTGGGCCCTGTTTTGTGCCGGAATCCTGTTTTGCATCGGAATCATGGTTCTTGCCAGCGGTGATTTGTTTGCGGTCCTGAGCTCTGCGGTTCTTAGCATCGTGGAATCGAGCATTGTCGGGGCCCCCGAGGATTCAGATGGCGTTTACTGATGCCTTTGATCGAACACTTGATGCCAAGAACCGCACGCAGATCCCGGCAGATTTTCGAAACGCCATGGATCCCGCGATTCACGGTGAGACATTTTACATCTGTCCGGGTGAGAGTTCCACAACATTATCGCTCTTGCCTGAGAAGTATTTTCACGAGTTGTCAGAGTTCCTCCGTCCGGACCTGCTGGAAGGGTCCGAAGCGGCTGCCTATGAGGTGGTGTTCTACTCATTGAGCAAACGCCTGGAAATGGACAAGCAAGGCCGCGTTGTTCTCCCGGAGAGGCAACTGGGCATGGCCAAGCTCGGAAGGGAAATCACCTTCGTCGGTGTGAACAAGCGGATCGATATTTGGTCGACCGAAGAGTATCGAGCATATATCGCGAAGGAATACACAGAAAACTGGGAGAAGGCGACCAAGTTTGCCCGAGCAGCCAGGGCGCTGCGTGCGGAACGATCAATGCAATAGGTTCCAGCCGCAAGTCAGATCGTCCCGGTCTACTGCGGATGCGAGACAAAACAGCCCGGCTTGAGATTGGGCTTTGATAGAACGAGTTTAAGTTTTCGGGTGCAGAGATGTGCCCACCATGCAAGCACTTTGCCAAGAGCGAGGCATGGATTTGATTCCGACTCCGTGGCGCGGTCGGTCGGAATCGAGCGGCTTGGATAAGCCGCGACGGTATGTGTCGTCTGCCTGTAGGAAGCACATTGGAGGTGCCGAGGCGGGCGCCGTTGGTCGAGTTGAAAAAGACGGAATTGCAATCGAGGTGCGTCACCTGATTTTCGCACAAGCGTTCTTCAGGTTGGCTCATCGCTTGGGCACATCGTTCGGCGCGGTCCAGGTTTTATTCGATTCGCAGGCCCCGTGTTCTTTCATCGCTCGACTTGGGGGCTGGGATGGTGTGCCGTCAAGGATGATGGCAGCACCCCGGGCACATGTTGCCATGCGGGTTATTGCTTGCGGGAGGTTGTGATCGACGGAGCTTGTGGTCGAGGAAGGCGAAAAACATCTCGCGGTTTTGCCGGATGAGGTGCAGGCCCTTCTGGCTGTTCAACCGGGTGCGTGCGTTTTGGATTGCACGGTTGGGTTGGCAGGACACGCCTTGATGTTGGCGAAGGCTGCGGGCGAAACGGGTCGTCTCATCGGTGTGGATGTCGATCAAGCGAATTTGGACATCGCGTCGCAGCGATTGGAAGGGTGCGGCTGCCCGCATCTTTTGGTGCGGTCGAATTTCGATCAGGTGGATGATGTTCTAGCGGACGCGGGAATCGCGGGGGTGGATGCGATTCTCGCTGATCTTGGTGTCAGTTCCAATCAGCTAACCGAACCAAACCGTGGATTGAGTTTTCAGGTCGATTCTCCGCTGGACATGCGCTTGGACGATCGGCTTGAGCAATCCGCGGTTGATTTGGTCAATCGATTGGGCGAGCAAGAGCTGGCAGATTTGATTTACGAGTATGGTCAGGAGCGTTTCAGTCGCAGAATTGCCCGGGCCATTTGCAGGCATCGGCGTCCGGCGCGAATCGACACGACGGGTAAGTTGGTTGAGGTCATCGCATGGGCGCTGCGGGTGAATCCTGCATCGCGCCGGGCGAAGATTCATCCGGCGACCCGAACGTTTCAGGCTTTGCGGATCGCGGTGAACGACGAACTCGGCGCGCTGCAAAGACTGCTGAAGAAAGCGCCCGGTATTTTGAATGCGGGTGGGCGCATCGCAATCATTTCGTTTCACAGTTTGGAGGACGGGATTGTCAAGCGCAGTTTTCGTTCCCATCGCATTGATGGAATCTACGACGTCTTGACGAAGAAACCTTTAACGGCAGGGGTAGAAGAAAAAGGGCTCAATCCTCGGGCTCGAAGTGCAAAGCTCCGGGCAGCGATGAGGACGGATGAGGCCCCGCGCTTGGCGGAGGGGGACTCTGGTCAATCGAAGAGGGCACTGCGAAGCAAAACTCGGCGTTGAAGTACAACGTTTGAGCCCGGTCCATTTCAGACGCCGGTTGATGATTATTTGAAACAAGGCGGCGGCATTAGGTAAGAGGCTGACGCATGACAGACGGGAGCAAAGGCATGGGTAAGGAGACGAAGGTTGGGCTCCTGGTTGGGATGTGCTTCATCGTTTGTTGCGCAATCGTCTTGTCGCACCACGGTCGACGTCGGGCTGTGGCGCAGGGTCTATCGATGACCGATTCGCAGCGGACGCGGGAAGCACCGCTACCGGTCGATCGCAGCACCGGTGCCGAACACGCGACCAAACGTCTGTCTTCCGAGCGTACCCCAACCCGAAACGAACGTCGCTCGACGACTCGACCGACTGTGGGCCGTCCGAAAGAAACGGTGCTGGCTGAAAGTGGCGATTCTGCGGAGGCAGCATGGTCTGATGGGCTGGCTTCCCGCGCCCCAAGAACCTCGCCGTCGGATAGTGCTTCGTCTCGGTTTGGTTCGTCGGCAGATTTGGACGGACCGTTCATCCATCGCGGCCCGCCGATTCCGGGCATCGTCTCCCAAGAAGGTTCATTGTCTGATCGCCGCTCCGGTTCCGATGTGATCGTGTTGGACGATGCGGGCGAAAATTCAAGGCCGATGCTGGCGATCCTGCCCGAGCGCGAACGAGAGAAAGCTGCGTTGCCTGATGGGGGCGGTTCAGATGGGAATCCGTCTGGCCTCAGCACGTTAACGTCAACTTCGCCTCGCACAACGGAGCCATTGCCGACACGTCAACCCGCTCCACAGCGAAGCCAGAATTCGCAAGACGTGGAAGATCGGCGCAACCGTTCCGGCTCAAGCGAGAATCGAACAGCGTCACTCGATCGCCACATCGTTCAGCCGGGCGACAATCTTTCCCGGATCGCCGAGCAGTATTACGGGTCGAGCGATCCGCAGATCATGTCGGCGATTTTGGCGGCCAACGGACAGACGATGAAGAGTGCAGACCACATTGTCGTCGGTCAGGAATTGGTGCTTCCACACATCGAGGGCGTCGAGTTGCAGGCAACAACCGAGCACACTGTTGCCGACCCGATTGATTCACGCGCCACTGCCGTTCCGGAAACAAGCATCCTTGCCGAGTACGAGGTTCAGCCGGGGGATTCGTTTTCAAAGATCGCGTCGCTCCACTATGGCAGCGCCTCGAAGCGGATCATCGATGCCGTGCTCGCAGCCAACCGCGACACGGTGAAGAGTGCAGACCATCTGTTGGCGGGAACCGTGTTGAAACTCCCGGAGATCGCCCTGGTCGGGGAAGAAGGTCGCACGCCAAGCGATGCGGCTAATTCGGATCGACGCGCCGCACAAGCATCAAAGTCGGGGTCTGCAAATGAGTCCGCGCGTTCCGTCCAAAGCGGATTTCGCTGGTATCAAGTGCAAAAAGGCGACGTGTTGTCAACGATCGCGGCTGCTGAATTGGGCACCTCTAAACGTTGGAAGGAGTTGGCTGAATTCAACAAGGACCTTTTTCCAAAGCCCAGCCACATCCGACATGGTGCTCGCATTCGCATCCCAACGTCAGCCGCCTCAGAGTCCAACGCCCACCCATCACGCAGGAGTCGTCCATGACCCCAACCCGTGCAGGTGTGGCGCTGTTGCTCGTGGGCATGGTTTGCCTGACGGTCGTGGCGCTTCGCGCGGAGAAGGTGCGGGTCGAGTCGAGGATTCAAGCGCACACCACCGAGTTGATCCACTGTCGCCGGCGGGTCTGGTCGCTGCAAATGGAAATCGCCCGACTGCGAACGCCCGAGCGCATTCAGCAACGGATCGAGCGATTCAGCCTGACGGTGGGTGCCGATTTTGGTCGGCTACTGACACCGCGTGCGGACAACGAAGCCTTTGCATCTTTGGACGACTAATCTTCAGACGACCAAGCTTTGGACGGGTAGGCCATGGACAAATCCAACCCATCGACATTCGACGCCAGACATCGACAAATCAAAGCCGCTCGGGTCGTTTTTGTGGTTGCGCTGCTTCTCTTCGTCGGGCTCGCGGTTCGGTTGGTGGTGATCAACACCGTCATGTCGGAACGGTTGCTGGACATTGCAGCTTCGCAACAACACAGCAAGATGGTCATCGACGCGCGCCGCGGGACGATTCTCGACGTGCGGGGCCGTCTCTTCGCCGGAAGTCGTCCGTTGTATAGCGTATTCGCCGACCCGGCGCGCATCGAGCAGCCCGATCAAGTCGCCCGACAACTCGCAGCGGTCCTCGATGTGGATGCGGGTGAACTTGAAAACGCAATCCGCAGCAGTTCCGCCCCCCGGTTTTGCTGGTTGAAGCGGCTGATCGACGACGCTCAAGCCGACGCTATCCGCTCCATGGGCATTTATGGCGTGGGGATGCGCAGCGAATTCGAGCGGTATTGGCCGATGGGTGAAACGGCTTCGCACGTTCTTGGTTTTTCCGGGGCAGATGGACACGGGCTTGGCGGATTGGAACGCAAGTTCGATGCGCATTTGTCGGGCAAGGAGGGGTATCGAACAACCCTGCGCGATGCACGCCGCCGGGCAATTGGTGGTGCGGCTAGCAGCATTGTGCCTCCGCAAGATGGCGGTCACTTGGTGATGACCATCGACAGTGTGGTCCAGCACATGGTTGAAAAACGGTTGGCAGAGCAGGTCGAACAATACGACGCGGAAAGCGGTGTCGCGATTGTGATGGCACCAAGAACGGGCGACGTGCTGGCGATGGCTTGTGTGCCGACGTTTGATCCCAACCGCTACAAGGATTTCTCATCTGCCCGGCGACGCAATCGCGCGGTGACCGATCCGGTCGAACCCGGAAGCGTGTTCAAACCGTTCATCGCGAGCGTCGCCCTCGATCGCGGTTTTGTCGATCCGCACGAGATGATTGACTGTCACAACGGGCTGTACCGTTTCGGCGGTCGCCTGATGAACGACACAAGCCCCCACGGCGAAATGACCCTTAAGGATATTGTAGTCTTCAGCAGCAACATTGGCATGGGGATCATCGGTACGCGGATGGGTGATGAAGCACTCTACGAAGCCGTCACGCGGTTCGGTTTCGGGGAAAAAACGCAGATTGGTGTCGCTGGTGAGAGTGCCGGCCTCGTTCCCGGAACGAAGAATTGGTCGAGCTACTCGAAGACCTCGATACCGATGGGGCATTATTTGGCGGTCACGCCGATCCAACTCGTGACCGCGTTTTCTTCGATTTTCAACGGCGGATATCTCCTTCGCCCGCGACTGGTCCGCTCGCGATTGAATGCGGATTTTTCGCCAGACGCTTCATTTCTCAAGCCCGACGTGATTCGACGGGTGATCCCCGAAGAAATCGCCCACTACATGGCCACCGAGGTGTTGCCCGCAGTCGTGGGGCGTCACCCGGCGAACCTGGACGTTGCGGGATATCCGGCTGCGGGCAAGACAGGAACCGCTCAGGTGCCCGATCTTGTCAATGGTGGTTACGAACACGGTGCCTACCTCAGTTCGTTCATCGCGGCAGCGCCTTACGATGATCCGCAGATCGTTGTTCTGGTCATGATTCTCAAACCCGACAAAGCGCTCGGCTACTATGGATCGAAAGTTGCAGGTCCGGCGGTCCGCGACATCACCCGTTCCGTGTTGCAATATCTCGAAGTACCACCGGTGACCGCGCACGCAAGCGCGCAGCCGTAGTTCAACAGCCCAGCCGTCAACCGATTGGTCGCATTGGATTCATCACACATCGATGTGAGTTGTTGCTCAATCACAGCCGCACGATTGCGTTCAAATTGCCTTGGTTATGGGCGTCGATTGTCGTACACTGTGTGAGGAAAGACCGCGCGTGTGATCGAGTTGCTTTGGGTCTCGCGTAGTTTGTGAACTTCCATCGAGTGCGTTCAATAACATCTGCAACGGTTCAAGGAAGGACCGCCATGGCCACCCGCGCCAACATAGCATGGAAGCTACGATCCCTTCTCCAAAAGTCTGCGATCGTTTCCGATTGTGTCTCCAGCGGTGTCTCTAACGGCAACGGTGTTCGATCTCTCATTGACGATGTTGTCATCAAGCGGTTGAGCGTTGATTCGCGCGACGTCGGAGAGGGTACTTGTTTTGTTGCGCTGGCTGGCGATCGCGTTGACGGGCATGGTTTCATTCAGGAAGCCCTCGACCGTGGCGCATCCGTCGTCATCGCCGAAGCAGGCCGCCTTCTGGGCAGGTTTGGTGCGTGCGAGCGGCTTGTTGACGTGTACGATTCGCACGAAGCCGTCGCTCGTCTGGCGGCTACGTTCTATGGCGTTGACGAATTGCAGAAGCAGGGGCGACTCAAGCTCGTTGGCGTCACCGGAACGAACGGCAAGACAACGGTTGTCGCGATCCTCACATCGATTTTGCGAGCGGCTGGTTTTGCGGCAGGGTCGTTGGGCACGATTGGGTTCGACCTGTCGGATCAAGCCGTTGACGTTGCGTCGTTGACGGCAGGCATGACAACTCCGCCTCCCATCGAATTGTGTTCCGCGTTGGCAGATGCTGCACGCTCGGGTGCGAGTCATGTTGCGATGGAGGTATCGAGCCACGCATTGGATCAGCGCCGTTGCAGCGGTCTGGAATTTTCCGTGGGTGTGTTCACCAACTTGACGCAAGACCATTTCGACTATCACCGAAACATGCACGAGTACGCGGCGGCGAAGCGGCGACTGTTCACTTGTCTGCCTGCGTTTGCAACGGCTGTCGTCAATGCGGAAGACGATCGCGCTGAATTCATGGCCGCCCAAACCAAAGCAAGGGTTGTTCGGTATTCGACGGCATCCCCATCTGCGGACTGCTTCTCACAGAACCTTCGCGTTTGTGATGAGGGATCGAGCTTCAACGCGAAGTTCAAAGACAGACGCATCGCGGTGACAACGTCTTTGATCGGTGCGCACAATGTAAGCAACATCCTCGCTGCGATGTCTGCCGCCCGCGCTCTGGGCGTGGATGACAAGGCAATTTGCAAGGGCGTCGCGGCGGCTTCGCTGGTTCCCGGAAGGCTGGAGCGCGTAAAGACGAGCGCTGCGTGCGACGTACTCGTCGATTATGCGCACACGCCCGACGCGCTCGAGTGTGTTCTTCGCGTGCTTCGCGGTTTGACGAAGGGCAGACTGTTTTGCGTGTTCGGTTGCGGCGGAAATCGCGACAAAACCAAGCGCCCTCTCATGGGTCGAGCCGTCGCAAAGCTGGCCGACGTGGGCGTCCTCACCAGCGACAACCCACGATTTGAAGATCCGAATGCCATCATCAACGACGTGTTGGCGGGCTTCGATGGGACCGAGGGGTGCAAACGCATTGTCGAGCCTAACCGTCGGACGGCCATCTTTGAATCGATCGCACAGGCGGGGGCTGAGGATGTTGTGTTGATCGCGGGCAAGGGGCACGAGGACTATCAAATCGTTGGCGGGCAGCGCTATTCGTTCGATGATCGCCTCGTCGCGAAAGAGGCCGCAGCACAATCTGCCAAGGTGCCCGCATGATTCCGATGTCTCTCGCGCAAATTCAATGGGTGACGCAGGCGGAACTGTCCGGCGCGATTGAGCACGGTATGGTTTTGGGTGTGGCGACGGACTCGCGCAGTGTCAAACCGGGTGATCTTTTTGTGGCGATCAAGGGCGAGCGATTTGACGGCCATCATTACGTTGAACAAGCGCTGGTGGGTGGGGCGAAAGCGTGCCTCGTGTCGAAAGCGTTTCGTGTCGAGTCGGATTGGCCGTTGCTGCATGTGGACGATGTTGTCGATGCGCTCGGGTTGCTAGCCGCACACCATCGGCGGATTTGCGAAGCGCGTGTGATTGCGATCACGGGAAGTGCGGGCAAGACCACGACCAAGGCGATGATCGCCCATGTGCTGTCGCAATCGCATCCGACGGCGGCTGCCCCCAAGAGCTTTAACAATCGAATCGGTGTTCCGCTGACGCTGCTATCTGCAAATCGTGGCGATCAGTTTGTCGTCGTCGAAATCGGTACAAGCCGACCCGGTGAAGTGAAGTCGCTGTCTGCAATGGCAACACCCGACGTGGGTGTGGTGACGTCGGTTGGTGCGGCGCACTTGGCCGGGTTCGGCACAATCGATGCCATTTGGAAAGAGAAGTTTTCGCTGTTCGATCATGTGCAAACGGGTGGACGGGCGTTTGTGAATGCCGACGTTGTGGATGGTGTCGGCGTATTGCCACGGGCGGGTGAACTGGGTTGGCAAACGTTTGGCGATCATCCGGAGGCGGACCTGCGTATCACAGAAATTGACAGCGATTTAGCGCGAACAACGGCGCTGATTGACGGTGTCTATCGCGTCGAACTTCCGGTGGCGGGCAAGCACAATGCGGTCAACGCATGCGCTGCGTTTGGCGTTTGTGCATCGCTTGGCATATCGCCGCAGGAAATCGCCTCTGCTTTGGCTACGTTCAACATGCCGCCGATGCGACTTGCGATTCGAAGCGCGGGACCGTGGACGTTGATCGACGATTGCTACAACGCAAACCCCTTGAGCATGGCCGCCTCACTCGATGTGTTGCGGTCGGTGAAAAACGGTCGGCGCGTATTTGTGGCTGGGACAATGGCAGAACTTGGCGATGTCGCGTCCGAGTGCCACGTTCAATTGGGCGAGTGCGCTGAGGCTGCGGGGGTCGATCTGTTCGTTGCAGTCGGTAATTTCGCCTCCGACATGAAACTTGGCGCAACGCGGAATCGCACCGGGCCCATCGTACGCGAGTTTGCCAGTACGCAAGACACGTTGGACCAGTTGCCTGGGTTGCTGCAAGACGGCGATACGGTGCTGGTCAAAGGTTCGCGCTCGGCGGGTCTGGAAAAAATCGTGCATCACCTCATTGCCTGCAACGAGCATGCAGGGTCCGGAATTTCCTAAGGGCGGCGCGTCGGTTGATGCACGGAGAAATCAAATAACGTGCTGTATTTTCTGTTTCGATCTTTGTTGCAAGGCGAGCATTACGCCTATGAGAATCCTCTTTTTCGCGGCGGATGTGCAGCGTTTTTCTGTTTCTTGCTCCTCGCTCTTTCAGGACAAGCCGGTATCCGCCAGTTGATGCGTTTCAAGCTGGGCGATCGCCCGGAGTTCGACCACGCCACGCTCAACAAGCTGATGAAAGACAAGGAAAACGTGCCCACGATGGGCGGCATCATGATCATGGGTGCCATCGTCCTCGCGACGTTTTTGTTCGCAGACTTCACGAACTTCTATGTGCTCATGGGCCTGTTCGCGTTGGTGTGGTTGTGCGTGTTGGGCGCGGTCGACGATTGGATCAAGTTGACGGTGGCCCGGCGCGATGGAGGTCGCGTCGGTCTCAAAACATACGAGAAGTTCCTCTTCCAAATCGGGCTCGGCGTGTTACTTGGATATTTTGTCTATAGCTTTGGTCGATACAATCTCGCGGTCCTGGCCGACTCGCCTGAACCGATCGAAGCGTTTCGGGTTTTGACGGTTCCTTTCTATAAACAGGGCTTGTTTCTGACGCCATTTTTGTTCATGGCCGTCACTGTGTTGGTGACGACCGCGACATCCAATGCTGTGAACTTAACCGATGGCATGGACGGGTTGGCATCGGGCTGCGTGGCGCTGACTGCTCTTGTATTCATGGTGCTCAGCTACGTCGCAGGTGACGCAGAACTCGCGAGCAAATTGCTGATGCCGCACATCCCCCAAAGCGGCGAACTCGCGGTGATCTGCGGCGCGATTTTGGGTGCGACCCTGGGGTTTCTGTGGTATAATTGTCATCCGGCGAAGGTGTTTATGGGCGATACCGGTTCGCTGCCGTTGGGCGGGTTGATCGGTTATGTCGCGATCGTTATTCGTCAGGAATTGATGCTGGTCATCGTTGGCGGCGTGTTTGTCGCCGAAGCGCTGTCGGTCATCATTCAAGTGGGGTATTGCAAGTACACGGGTGGAAAGCGAGTTTTCAGGTGCGCCCCCATCCACCATCACTTTCACCTTGCCGGCTGGTCTGAGACGCAAACGGTCGTTCGGTTCTGGTTGGTAGCCGCCCTGTGTGCAGGTGCAGCGCTCGCCACGATAAAGTTGCGTTGATGTGCGTGTTACTGTGAAACGAAGCGGCTAGGCGGACTGTGTTGTTAAACGGAACTGTGCTGCCAAACGGATTGTGTTGTTAAACGAACCGCGAGCGCCAAGGATGGATGCTGCGGTTAAGACGTTGTTTCAAGATTAGTTTTGGTGTTGACTCACGGATGGGTTTGAATGTCGCACACCGCCTCGCATTATTTTCCCGATCTCGAACGCAGGCAGGCGTCCAACGCCACCGGAATCGTCGTCGTGGCTTGCCTGTTGACGATTGGCGTCGTGATGGTGGCGTCGGCTGGGGCCAATCTCAATCAACCGATTCTCAGCAAATATTTTTGGAAGACGGCGCTGGGGCGACAAGCCATTTTCAGCGGGACCAGCCTTGTCGCAATCCTGATCGTTGCCCACGGTTTTCATCGATTGTTCGCGTGGCGTCCCCGTTCATGGTGGCAGCCGTCAGTGGCGTTCTATCTTTCGACCGCAGCCATCCTAGCGGCTGTCCTTGTGCCTGGCATCGGAACACTGCGCAAAGGCGCACGCCGATGGCTGCAAGTTGGCCCAGAGTCGTTGGGCCTTTCCTTCCAACCGTCCGAGTTGGCGAAACTTGCGCTGGTCGTTGCGCTTGCGGCATTCTTATCGAGTCAAGCCAATCGCGTTCGAGAATTCTGGCGGGGATTGGTGCCTTCATGTTTGGCGATTGGGCTGTTCGCTTTCCTCGTGGGCAAGGAGGATTTTGGAACGGGCGTTCTCCTGGTGGCAGCAGGTGGGTTGATGGTGGTGATGGCCGGCGCGCGTTGGAGACATCTTCTGGTATTCGCGCTCCCGGCTGTTTCCGGGTTGGCGTATTTGGTTTGGTCGCGACCGTACCGGGTGGAGCGGTTGATGGTTTTTCGCGACATTTGGGCTGATCCGCA
>JAADIU010000228.1 GCA_013151185.1 Planctomycetota bacterium | reverse complement strand
TGCGAGCTTCTCAAGCAGAAGGTCAAAGAGTTTCCCGACGGTAGGAATTCAAAGATGCTCAAGGAGTGCGAAGCCGAGTTGGGTTGTCAACAAACAGGCTGATTCGCCAAGTAGTCTAGTCGCGCCAATAAACCACTTGGGCGGTCGTACCTGGGCGTGGTTCGAGATATGTAGGCTTCGATAGGCAGATCGAGTTTCGGTGATGCGTGTCAGGGCTACGGAGCGCTGGCGATCTTCTTGCGAATTCGGGCGATTCGTTCGTCTGCCATTTTCTTCGTTCGATAGGGATCAACCCGTTTGGCTTTTTCGTACAAGCCGAGGGCCTTTTCGTATTTTCCATCCAAAGCGGCGAGGTCACCGCTTGCCAAGAGGGCACCACCGTGGTCGGGTTCCAGCTTCAGGGCTTGACGCAAGACGGCTTGTGCTTCGGCGCGACGTCCCGTTCCCATCAAAATCTGCGCGAGGGTCCAGCAGACATCGGCATCGGGCTTGATCTTGAGGTACTGTTTGAACGCTTGCACTGCTTTTGAATTGCGACCCATTTTTGCGAAGATCACGCCGATTTCACGCAGCGCGGTGCGGTCGTTCGGAGATTGTTTCAGTGCCTCTTCCGCCTTGGCGAGCGCTTGCTCATACTTACCCGCCTGCCTCAGCGACTTCGCCCGAAGACATAGTTTGAGCACGGGCATCATGTCTTTCGGGTTGGCCAAACTGGAATCGTCGCCTCCATCACCGCCAGACAGGTACCCCAGCGACTGCAACCGTCGCAATGCGTCGTCATCCGGTTGGACGGCTGAAGCCATGGCGGCTTGTGCTTCTGCGGAGGGTTCACGTTTCAATCGTTCTGCCAGCGCCCCCGCCAGCTTGGACATAGCCTCCTCTTGTTTTCGCGATGGCGCGTCGTCGATGTTGTTCAACTCATGGGGGTCGGACACCAGGTCGTAGTACTCTGGTGTTGGCGCGAGGATAAATTTGTCGTGATGGCGTCGAAGGCCAAACAGGGGAGCCCAGTGGTGGTCCAGGTAGGTTCGCATCGTCTCCATGTACACCGCGCGGTCACCTTGTGCTCTGCAATTCAGCAGACTTACACCGTCGCTCGCGACGTTCGGTTTGATCCCGAGCAAATCCAGAACCGTCGGAAACACGTCCGTGATGGTGACCACCACATCGTCCACAAGGTAGCCTTGTTTGTCGATTCCGGGTGCCCATAGGATCAGCGGAACATGCTGCGTGGCTTCGTAGATGGTCCGCGAGTGTTCCGTTTCGTGATGTTCGCCAAGGCTTTCGCCGTGGTCGGCGACGACGATCAATACCGTTCGATCGAGGCCTCCATTCTTTCCCAGCGCATCCACAAGCCGACCGATTTGAGAATCCATGTACGCAATTTCGCCGTCGTACGGATCGCTCGCAAATCGGGTTGCGTAGGGCTCGGGTGGGCGATAACCAAGATGCGGGTCGAAGTAGTGGACCCAAAGGAGAAACGGCTTGTCTGACTTTCGCGCGTCCAGCCAGCGCGTTGCAGCATCGGTGACTTCGTTGGCCCTGCGCTGCACGACGTTGCTGCCCGCGATGGCGCCGACCTTGTCGTCGTAGTGATCGAAGCCCTGATTCAACCCGTATCGCGCATCCAGGACGAAGGCGGAAACAAATGCGGCAGTTTCGTAGCCTCGTTCGCCGAGCATCTCAGCCAAGGTGATATGCGGTGTTCCAAGACGGTACAAACCGTTGCTGCGAACACCGTGACTTGGCGGATCGAGGCCGGTGAAGATGGAGGCGTGTGCGGGTAGCGTCATGGGCACACAAGAAACAGCATCGGCGAACCGCACGCCCTGCGATGCCAACCGATCCAAGACTGGCGTGGTGGCGCTGCCATGTCCATAGCAGCTTAATCGGTCTGCACGGGTTGTATCCAGCGTGACGACCACGACGTTGAAGCCCTTGGCGGAGGCGCTCTTCCAAGTCTGCTCAAAATCCGTTCTTGGCGAAGGCCATGCAAAGTAAGCCGCGGCGCCGGCTAGCATGCTCAGGGCTGCGAATGTGATTATGCGTCGCGATTTCGATTTCCGAGTCATCTTTGGTCTTCGCCAATTGGGTCAATCAGCCTCGGGAATCCCGGTGCGACAACCTGATTGCTTCGGTTCTCTCGCCCAATCGGAATCCGGAGGTTGTGTTTGTGGTCAGACTCAAAGTCCCACCGCTAGATTCCTCGGTGCGGTATTCTTTGGGTTGGCTGCAACGATTTTCCACAAACCTTCAAACTCATTTAGCAATTCATCGAACGCTTCGCGCTCGGTCTTGAGCCTCGACGCATCCACCGCGTCACCGCTCGTCCACGCGCTCGCCAATTTGTTCTGCCGACTCGTTGCCTCGCAGGAGCCGTAAACGTATCCGGTTCGCACATCCATCAGAATCGCAGACGCAGTGGTGGTGACCTTCACCTTCTTGTTCGGCGAGAGTCCGAGCGTGAATACGGTGAGCGGGCGCATGGCATCGCCTATGAAGAAGTCGGTGTCAAACGTGTAGAGCATCAGCATGTCGGCATGGAGGGAAGCCGCTGCTTGCCGGAGTTGCCGATCCGATTCCAGTTCACCGCTCAGCAGCAATCGATTGAGCGGAACGACCTGCTCGACGTTGGGCAGTGCAGCAATTCGGGCGAAATCTGATTGGGTCTCGACGTCGCGGTCCGTCACGACGCTGAACCGACCCTTGCCATATCCCTTTCCCGTTCGCGAACGATAGTACGGTTCCTGAATGCGCGCGAAGGCGAGGTTTGCAGGGAAAGGGGATGCCGGTTTGCGGGCGAGGATGGCTTGAATATCCTTGTCTGCGAAAATGTTGAAGTCTGCACCGCCTCCGGGTGTTTCGTATCTGAAGCTGGCGCAACCGCTCGTCGCAGCGAGCGCAGAAAGGAACCAGAGGCCAGCGATAGTTCGGGTTCGACCTTGCCGGATCATGTGATCACCTCAATGTTAGACAGATACATGTACGGGTGTTGCGTGCGCGCTATTACAGGCTCCAGCTATAACATTGTCGCCACCGCAACGCAAGAATGTAGGATGCAGGTTCGCGGGTTGCTCGCATTTCCCCAGGTGTGTCGCCAAAAAAAGAATCTTGCGGCGTCGTTTCATTCATGGGACATTGTCGGTGGAACGTGAACGAAACGCTAACTCAGGAGAATGAAACCATGCGGAAGATTTTTGGAGTATTTGCAGTTGGTATGTTGGCTGTCGCGGTAGGGTGCGTGCCCTTGAATGGCGATGGCAATGGTGGCAATGGAGGAGACGGTGGTAATGAAGGAAACGGCGGAAATGCGACCCCGTTCAGTGCCGACCTCTCGGGTGATGCGGAACGGCCAGTCCCGGTTGTGACGGACGCAACGGGCACCGGTACCTTCACGCTGAGCGCTGACGAAACTCAACTGACGTACAACGTGTCGGCAGCGGGCCTGTCCGGTGATGTGACCGCCGCGCACTTTCACCTCTCCGACAACGGAGCGGAAGGATCGGGTGCCCCGGTCTTCACGATCACCGATGCTATTGTCAACGATGGCAATGGTGGAACTACCGCGCAGGGTACTTGGAATATTTCGGCTGCGGATGTCAGCAATCTACAGCTCGGCGACATCTATGTGAACTTCCACACGGATGCGAATCCCGGTGGCGAAGTTCGAGGAAACCTAACAGCCGACTCTTGATGAACTGTTCTGTCGTTGAATGCTGCACGACGGCGATGAACCAATCGGGAATGGATGCGCCTCCGTCGGAGATGGAGGCGCATCCCGCCGGGTAGCGGGCTGCGGTTCGCCATCGGGTTTCTGGCGGTATAGCGCCCTTCCTGCTGGCGTTTGCAGCGTTTTTCTTCTTCACTCAAATTTCATCTTACTCAAACCTGCGATCTGATTCCGTTCTCCAGTGGTGTGATTCGACCGGTTGGGACATTCTTCAACGACATTCTTCAACGATGTAGGGTCCGCTGTGCGGACCATTGTTCAGTATCGAACGTCATCCTTGCGATGGTCCGCACAGCGGACCCTACCAATAACCTCGAACGCAACAGGGACGACGAACGTTCAAATGAAGATAATGCCAGAGCTTTTTGTTTCGCGATCCTGCCTTGGCGCGCATCATCTCTTCCCGGTCTTTCGCCTGTCCCCATGCGCGGTAAATCACGATGGTGTGGGTGGGGTCTGGCGGACGATAACATGATGGGTTCACCTTGAATGGAGGCTGGCGTATGAGCGTGAAACGGATTGGTGTATTGACGGGTGGCGGAGACTGTCCGGGTTTGAACGCGGTGATTCGCGCGGTGGCGAAGACTGCGATCAACGATCACGGTTGGGAAGTGATCGGCATTGAAGACGGGTTCCTCGGGATCATTCGCAACCGCATGCACCCGCTGTCGATGGGCGACGCCTCGAATATCTTGACACAGGGCGGCACCATTCTCGGGACCAGCAACAAAGCCGACCCCGCAAATTTCATGGTGGGAATCGATGAAGACGGCAAGCCCGTTTTCGACGACGTGACCCCGCGCTGCATCGAGCATATTTCGGCGCGCGAGCTTGACGTCATCGTTTGCATTGGTGGCGACGGGACGATGAGCGGCGCATCGCACCTTATTTCGACGGGGATTCGGTGCATTGGTGTGCCAAAGACGATCGACAACGACCTCATGCACACCGAGGTCACGTTCGGATTCCACACAGCCGTGCAGATTGCGACGGAAGCCCTCGACCGGATTCACACCACTGCGTCGAGCCATCATCGGGTGATGCTCGTCGAAATGATGGGCCGCAATGCCGGATGGTTGACACTTTATGCCGGGGCAGCCAGTGGTGCCGACGTAATTCTCATTCCCGAAATTCCCTATGACGTTGACGTGGTTTGTGACTATTGCAAGACACGCAGCAAGCGCGGGAAGGCATTCACCATTATCGCGGTGGCAGAGGGTGCGAAACCGATTGGTGGCGAAGTGGTGATCGATCAGATCATTGCTGATTCACCCGATCCGATTCGGTTGGGCGGAGTGAGTAATGTGTTGGCTCGGCAGATCGAAACGAACACGCGGCTTGAGTGTCGTGCGACTGTGCTTGGACATGTTCAACGGGGCGGAACACCGTGCGCGCATGACCGTGTGTTGGCGACGCAGTTCGGTTACCACGCCACAGAGTTGATCGCGGCAGAGGAGTTCAACCGAATGGTTGTCATGCAGGACGCCAAACTTGCCAACGTTCCGATAACCGATGTGGCTGATCAACAGCGAACCGTTGAAATGGATGACCCGCTCATCCGAGCTTGTCGGGCGATCGGTGTCAGCTTCGGTGTGAGTGGCCTTTAGCTTACCAAGCCCGACGTTCCAGCGTTCCCCGACGTTCCAGAGTCTCACTTTCGCACCGTCTGCGCTACCCAATGTGCCGACATAAGCCACACGGCAATTTGTTTTATCTCCTGTTCTGACAAAAACTTACGTTCGGTCCCTGTTTGACTGGCCCGACGGCGCGTCCTAATATCGAATGGGATGCGATGTTGTTGGCGTCGGGAGGCAAAAACCGATGACGGCATGTGCGAATCGGCAGATTTCCATAGACGCGGACTTCGGGCGGGATGATGATCATGGGCCATCGGAATTGCCAAACGTCGTGCTGATTTTGACCGGGCAGGCCGCCGATGCGAAGAAGGGTGTGATGTTGTTGCAGGGTGCGGTGCAGTTGGGTGTGCAGGGCAGTTGGAACGTGCAATGCAGTTGGGATGTGCAATGCGACTGATGGAGGATTGAGTGATGGCGAGCAAGAGCGAACTGATTCAACTGATCAATGACAAGATCGACGTCAAACGCTTCCACGACCAACACTGGACGGGCACGTTCTGGGACTATCTGGATTTGGTGGCTGCGGATCCTTCGATTGCGCGCAACGCATTTCAACGCTTGTACGACATGATCCTCCACTACGGCACCGAGCGGTACAAGGTCAATCGGGAAGACATGGTTCGCTATCATTTCTTTTCTGATCCGATCCGAAATGGTGCGGATGGCATCTTTGGTCTGGACAAACCGCTGATGAGTCTGGTCGATGTGTTTCGATCCGCGGCATATGGTTATGGCACGGAGCGGCGGATCTTGTTGCTGCACGGTCCGGTGGGTTCGTCCAAGAGTACGATCGCTCGGTTGCTCAAGCGCGGTATCGAGCAGTATTCCACGTTGGAGGAAGGCGCGGCATACACGTTTGGTTGGAACATTCCGGATGAAAACGGGACCGAGCAATTTCACCCGTGTCCGATGCACGAAGAACCGCTCAAGCTGATTCCGGTGGAAGCGCGCGAAGAGGTGTTGTCGCGTTTGAATGGAGACCTTCCGGAGAATCGGCGCATCCGCATCGAAGGCCATCTCGATCCGTTCTGTCGAAAAATGTTCGATGACCTGCAAGTGAAGTACGACGGGGATTGGACCAAGGTGATGGACCACATCGTGGTGCAGCGATTGATCCTGTCGGAGAAGGATCGGCGGGGGATCGGGACATTCCAACCGAAGGACGAAAAGAACCAGGACTCGACCGAACTCACCGGTGACATTAACTATCGCAAGATCGCCGAATACGGCAGCGACAGCGATCCGAGAGCGTTTAATTTTGACGGTGAGTTGAACGTCGCCAACCGGGGTATGATCGAGTTTATCGAGGTGTTGAAGCTGGACGTGGCGTTCCTTTATGACTTGCTGGGTGCGTCGCAGGAACACTCGATCAAGCCGAAGAAATTCGCACAGACCGACATCGACGAAGTCATCATCGGGCACACCAACGAACCCGAATACAAGAAGCTGCAAGCCAACGAACTCATGGAAGCGTTTCGTGATCGAACGATCCGCATCGACATTCCTTACAACATCAAGCTGGCCGACGAAATCAAAATCTACGAGAAGGATTTCAACAAGGAACGAATCCGGGGTGTGCATATTGCGCCGCACACGCTTGAGACTGCGGCGATGTGGGCGGTGCTGACGCGGCTTGAGGAGCCGAAGAAAGCCGGTCTAACGTTGATGCAAAAGCTCAAGCTGTACAACGGGCGGACCATTCCGAACTTCACCGAAGATTCGGTGCGCGAGCTGCGCGAGGAATCACCCCGCGAAGGCATGCAGGGAATTTCACCGCGCTACATTCAAGACAAGGTGTCCAACGCGCTCGTTTCGGATCAGGCGCAGGAAGAGCGCTGCGTGAATCCGTTCATGGTGATGAACGAGTTGGAGAGCGGCTTGTCGCACCATAGCTTGATCAATGATGAGGAACTCAAGAAACGGTACCGCGAGTTACTTGGCATGGTCAAGGAAGAATACGAGGATATCCTCAAGAGTGAAGTGCAGCGGGCGATCAGCGCGGACGAAGACGCCATCAAGCGGTTGTGCTCGAACTACATCGAGAACGTCCGGGCGTACACGCAGCACGAAAAGGTGCGCAACAAATACACCGGTAAGGACGAAGAGCCGGACGAGCGTTTGATGCGTTCGATCGAAGAGAAGATCGACATTCCCGAATCGCGCAAGGATGATTTCAGACAGGAAATCATGAACTACATCGGGGCGCTGTCGCTCGATGGCAAGCGCTTTGAATATCAAACGAACGCGCGTCTGCACAAGGCGCTGGAATTGAAGCTCTTCGAGGATCAACGCGACACGATCAAGCTCAAGAACGTTGTGTCGGGTGTGGTGGATGACGAAACACAGGCGAAAATCGACGTCGTCAAGCAGCGTTTGATCAAGTACTTCGGGTACAACGAAACCAGCGCAACCGATGTGCTGAATTACGTTGCCAGCATTTTTGCCAGGGGTGATGCGGAATCGACGGAGTAGACCGTTCGCATCGGACGATTGGCGAGGGGAAAACGAGGGATTGAGTGTTGCAAGCCACGCAGGCAAGCATCGCTCGAGGTAAGGGGTATGTGCAGCGGCCATGAGAATCGGCAAGGACCACCAACGATTTCGGCAAATCGTCAAGGGAAAGATTCGCAAGGATCTGCGAAAATTCCTCACCCAGAGCGAACTGCTTGGGCGTGAGGGCAAGCGCACCATCAGCATCCCGGTCAGTGGCATTGATACTCCGCGATTTCGATATGGCGACAACAGCGATGGCGGTGTGGGTAGCGGTGACGGGAAACCCGGTGATACCGTGGGCGATGGCGAGGGGATCGGTGCTGGCGGTACGCAGGAAGGTCGCCACATCCTCGAAGTCGAAGTGGGGCTGGACGAGTTAGCCGACATTCTTGGCGAGGAATTGCAACTTCCCCGCATTAAGCCGCGTGGTCGAAAAAACATTACGTCCGAGCGCGATCGCTACACGGGCATTCGCCAGACCGGGCCCGAATCGCTGCGACATTTCAAGCGGACGTTTCGCAAGGCGCTGCGCCGACAAATCATGAGCGGTGTGTACGACCCGACGAATCCCCGAATCATTTTCGAGCGAGCCGACAAGGTCTATCGCAGTTGGAAGACCGTTCGCAGCCCACAATCCAACGCGGTCATCATCTACATGATGGACGTATCGGGCTCAATGGGCAGCGAGCAAAAGGAACTGGTACGCCTCGAAGCGTTCTGGATCGATGCCTGGCTTCGGCGCAACTACCAGGGCATCGAAAGTCGCTACATCGTGCATGATGTGCGGGCGGGCGAGGTCGATCGGGAGACGTTTTTCCGGTTGCGCGAAGATGGTGGAACGCGGATTTCCAGCGCCTTTCGCATGGCACGCGAACTGATCGACAACACCTACGACGCCAACGAATGGAACATCTACCTGTTTCATTTTTCCGATGGCGACAACAGCAGCGAATCCGATAGCCGCGAATGTTGCAACATGCTGACAGAGAACCTGCTGCCGAACGTGAATCTGTTCGGATATTGTCAAGTCGCCAGCGCCTACGGCAGCGGTAACTTCATCAACGTGCTGCATGAGAATTTGCCAGACGTCGAGAACTTGATCACGTCGCGGGTGAATACGAAAGACGATATTTACGACAGCATCAAAACGTTCTTTTCGAGCGGGCAATAGGCCCGGTGACAGAAACAGTGACGGTGAAATGAGACGGGTCCTGCCGAAAATCCTGGTTGAGTACGCAGAAACCATCGCGGAGTATGCGCGCACGGAAGGACTCGATTTCTATCCCACCGTGTTCGAGATGCTCGAGAGCGACGAGATGAGTCAGGTCGCAGCGTACGGCGGATTCCCCCAGCGATACCCGCACTGGCGTTTCGGGATGGAGTACGACCGCCTGCGCAAGCAGCACACCTATGGCCTCGGCAAAATTTACGAGATGGTCATCAACAACAATCCGTGCTACGCCTATCTCCTGCGTGACAACGCGCTCGTCGATCAAAAAACCGTCATCGCGCACGTTTACGGTCACTGCGATTTCTTCAAGAACAATCAGTGGTTTTCCAAGACCAACCGTCGAATGATGGACGACATGGCCAACCACGCCACGCGCGTGCGCAGATACATCTCGCGTCATGGCCTCGACGAAGTCGAAACCTTCATCGACACCTGCCTCAGTGTCGAAAACCTGATCGATCCGCATTCCGTGTTCATGCAAAGACGCGAACACCGCTCGGCGAAGAAGCAACGAATCGAAGCCCGGCAACGGGGTGAAGGAGGCGATGAAGCTGCGCGCTTTCCCGCAAAGTCCTACATGGACCGGTACATTAATCCGCCTGCGGCCCTCGAAGCCGAGCAATCCGACAGCCAACAAGAGCAGGACAGATCAGACCATTCCATTCCGGCAACACCGATGCGCGACGTCTTGCTGTTCATTCTCGAAAACGCTCCGCTGGAAGATTGGGAAGCCGACGTGCTTTCTATCATTCGCGAAGAGGCGTACTACTTCGCACCACAGGGGCAAACGAAAATCCTCAATGAGGGCTGGGCGAGCTATTGGCATTCGACCATCATGACCCGCTACTGCCTGCAAGCCGATGAGTTGATCACATACTGCGACCATCACTCGGGCACGCTCGCCACCAGCCCCGGAAGATTGAACCCCTACAAGCTGGGAATCGAACTGCTTCGCGACGTCGAGAAACGATGGAACACAGGGCGGTACGGCCCGGAATACGACGCCTGCGACGACATGCGAACGAGGCGAAAGTGGGGCAAAGACAAAGCGCCCAAAGACCGCGTCGTGGGCAAGGGATCACCCGGTCGAGAAAAAATCTATCAGGTGCGATCGATCTACAACGATGTGACTTTTCTCGATGAGTTTCTGACGCCGGAGTTCGTCGAAGAGCAAAAACTGTTTCACTATCGATACGATCCGTCGACGGGCAGAATGGTCGTCGTCAATCGCGACTTCGACCGCATCAAGCAGCAGATGTTGTTCATGCTCACGAACCACGCTCAGCCGTACATTTACGTCCTCGACGGCAACTATCGAAACCGTGGCGAGTTGTACCTCGGACATCGCCATGGCGGGATCGATCTCGATATCAAGTACGCGAAGGAAACGCTGAAAGCCCTGCATCACCTGTGGCGTCGCCCCGTTCACATCCAGTCGATCATCGACGACGATCCGATCCTGTTCAGCTACGATGGCGAACAAGCCACCCAGCAGACGATCGACGACGAAATTTGCGAACCCGCAAACAGCTTTTGATTGCGTCGCGCGGTCCAAGCGCGATGCGTTCCCTGTATTTTTCAATTGAACAACACACCCGTTGCGCAAACACGGTTCGTTCCGGATTGATTTCGGGCTGCATTCCGCGATGTATCGGACACGCAGTCCTTGCC
>JAADIU010000002.1 GCA_013151185.1 Planctomycetota bacterium | reverse complement strand
TCGGCTTAGCAGTGAACCGATGACGATTTGTGCATTTGAAAGTGGTGTGGATAGAAGAATGTTGAACGTTTGCGAGTCGCGTTCCTGCGTGATGGCGCCGGCAGTAAAGACGGGCGCGAGGAAACACATCAGCGCGAGCTGCGTGATTGAAGCCACCATGAATGTGACCGAAGCGCCTTTGGCCAGGTCGGCGAGGGATGCGCCGCCAGCGGTACTCTTGGCGAGCAGCATCACGGTGACGACGACGAACAGCACCGCAAGATATCCAAACCGCAGCCACAGATGTCTCGTCCTTCGCGACATCGCGTACACCACGCGCAAAAGGATCGGGTTGGCTGGCAGCAGGTACCAGAACCACGCGAAGAGTCTCGACGGCAGATGGGATGCGGTTGCAGGCATGGAATAAGCCAGTGCTAAGAGACCAGTCCTTTGGTCAATCGCATGAATGCGGTTTCCAGGTTGACTTCTTCTTCTCTGATTTCCCGGATGCGAAAATTATTCTTGAGAAGCGTAGCCGCGATGACCGAAAAATCGTGCGTTTGCGACGCCAGCGACACGATGATCCGCCCGTTGTCCTGAGCCACATCGCTGACGCCTTTGATTTTTTCGATCAGACCGGCAGCCAGGTCTTGCTGCTCGGTGACGCGGATGTGGATTTTCGTTCCGATTCTTGCTTTGGCGATGATTTCGTCGATCGGTCCGTGAAAGAGCAGCTTTCCTTTTTCGATGACACCGATCGTTGTGCAAAGTTCGGCCAACTCGTGCAGGATGTGCGAACTGATGATGATGGTCTTGCCCATCTTGCGCAGTTCTTTGAGCAACTCGCGGATTTCGATGCGCGCCCTCGGGTCGAGACCGCTTGCAGGTTCGTCGAGCAGTAGAACTTTCGGGTCGTGCAAGAGCACGCGCGCAACACTAAGCCGCTGCTGCATCCCACGCGACAATGAATCGACCATGGCGTCCTGCTTGTAAACCAGGTCGGTCAATTCCAACACGTCGGAGACGACCCGCGTTCGCTGCTTGCCCGTGATGTTGTACGCGGAGGCGAAAAACTCCAGATACTCCTGAACGACCATGTCTTCATACGCACCGAAGAAATCGGGGACGTAACCGATCAGCGGTCGAATGTCGCGCGACTCGTATCCGACCACATGCCCGCACACCCGTGCTTCGCCCCATGTCGGTTGCAGCAGGGTCGACAGGATTTTGATTGTCGTGGTCTTACCGGCACCGTTGGGACCGATGTAGCCGAAGCACTCCCCGTCATCGATATTCAGATGCAGATTATCGAGGGCAATGAGCTTACCGTATCGCTTGGTCAGGTTGATGGTTTCAATGATCACAAATGGTTCGCCTATCTACAGACGGTTGGTCTGTCTGATGCCGGTACGCTTGTTTCGTGTCAACGGTTCTCGACCGGCAGGACAATTCGATACACGGTCCATGCCTTCTTGGGCATGATTGTTTCGTACGGTCGATTTGAGCCCGAGCGCGTTGACAATCGCACCGGTCCCACTTCGTCTGAAAAACCAACCAAGATGGCCGAGCGGCTGGTGAGCAAATGGCTCATGTCCAGTTGGCGCGTGCGCTCCCGCGAAAACAACGGGTAACCACCCATCACCGATGATCGAAACGCTTCGGGATTGATGTCGGCCAGCACAGTCGAAAGAAGCACCGCGTTTTCATACCAGTTCAAGTCGAACCGTTCCCGCACCGTTTCCCGCCCGAAATTTTCGCGCTCAGCGGCTGACGCAAGATGCCTGCCCCATCGTGTCTGTGTCGATTTCAGACTTCGCGCAGCGCGGTTTTGTTGTGTGAGGGGTGTGCCAATCTTGTCTTGATAAAGTCGGGCGTAAAGGTCGATGCGCTGGCCGTCGGCGATTGTTCCCAAGGGAATGGCGCGAAGTTCATCGATCGATGCCCGTTGCTGGGTGGGGTTGAAGAAATCTTCGGGGGCATAAAGGTCGCGCGGGGCGAATATGAGGTAGCACTTGTTCAGGTCCACACCCATGTTGTTCTTGATCCAACTTCCTTCCGACAGGATTCGCTCTTTGGATTGCGGTTTTTTTGCGTCGCCGGTGGGCATCTGCCTTTCGACCGAGATCAACGACGAGGACACCGTGCCCGAGAGTGTGCCCTTCCACCGGCCTTCGAATTGTTTGAGCGTGGCGCGTAGTGGTACACCGCAAACCTCGGCTGTGGCTGGGCGGATTCGATACCGTTCGGGATCGGTGAAGCTCACGCTGTCGGCGTTTGAGTTTTGGCGGTCCAACATCGGTTGCAACACGCAGCCGGAAGGGCCGGGTTCTTCATCGAGCAGAGCGTCCGAAGGCAGCCAAACGTCAAGAATACTCTTGGTGCTTGTGGTCAAACCAAAGTACGCGGTGCCAGTGGCTCGGGCTGAGTTGGCGGAACCGTCAACGATGGTGAGTTGGTGCAGCGTGCTGCCGATGCCATGGACGCTTTGCACGCCGATGATGCTCACCACGCTGGCACCTGCGCCCACCACCGCCAACGCAGTCCAACTGTGCTTGAGGAGGTTCCGAGATTGCAGGAGCTTCCACACACCGAACGTCGCGAGCAGTACATACGTCATACAAAACAGAATAGCAGCCGTCAGTCGAAACCCGCTGACACCGTGAAACCCAACGACCCCGTCGATGTCTCTGAACAGGGAGACGTAGTTATCACCCACTTCGCTGCTGACTGGGTTGCGACGCAGTTCGAGGACACGCATGAAGAAATCGATCGTGCGTACGTCGGCGTTCCCGAGTACATCGCGAAGTGCGACCGACAGGAATATGATTTGCCCCCGGTCGACACGGCGCTTGACCAGGATGGCTCCGTCGACCGCGCTTTCCGTCAGCATGGTGACCACCTTTGGATCATCGATCGCCGTGCATTTGGCGACGGTCACCGGCTGCTGGTAGGCATCGCGGTCCCCGTCAATCTCCATCAGTTCGGCTTGCACAGCGGGCAGGCGCGTCTTGGGTTCCACCGGTCCGATTTTTACGGGTAGCAGCGGACCGATATATGTCGATTGGGCGAGTGTGCTGGCGGTTCGAGCCGCAGCCAACAGCAGAGTACCACCGTGTTGAACCCACTCCACGAGCGCCAACTCTTGCTCGTTCGTCAGCGAGGTGGTGTCGGCTTCGTCCCAGACAACGACGTCGACCGCGTCCAACCCGAACCATTTTGGCGGCAGGTCGGAGGGTGCGAGGTGTGCGAGGCGTATCCTTCGGTCGAATGTATCGTAGTGATCCGAATGTCTGAGCGCACGAATTTTTCCCATCGACCGGTCGGATACTTCAAGGATGATGAGGTGGTCGTCTGATATGAACTCCGGTTCGATGGGTGGGACCATCGCAGATACTTTTGCGCCACCGGAAATGACCTTGACCAATTTGCCGGAGTCGTCTTCATCGTCGCCCTCTGTTGCGAACAACTCGACGTGAATACGCTCGTTGTCGTTTGAGGCTCGACTCATGACGGTGTAAAGCCAATATCGTTTTTGCCCGCCGCCGTCGGCGAACAGGTGGACCGGGATGCTGTCAACATAGACGTCACCGTCCCGGTCGTATTGTCGAAGTCGAAGCACCCCGTCAAACGAAGTTTGGTTTTCCAACCGCAGATCGACGACGACGGGAATCCACGCGCCGTGTCGAACAGCCGACCCGCTTTCGCTGGCAATGGGATATCCAACCCGGACAATGTCGCCAATGATTTCCGCGCGTGCCCCGGCATTCGACAGCACTATTGAAAGCGCCATCAAGAGCGGCAGAATCCGGAGACGGGGGAGCAGGATCATTCGATTGCATCGCAGTGGCAGAACGCGTCAAAGGCAACACGGCAAGGTTGAACATCCAAGTCGCAGAATTCTAGTCCGGTAATCATGGCCAAACAACCGGGCAAGTGTAAGAAGGCTACAATTGACAACATCGCATACCGATCCGCCAGAAGAGCAACGAAAGCGGTGATCAGCGATTCGATGGGAGATATGCTGTTGATTGGCGGGGTGCGCGGTTCCTCTCGGTAGCTTGTGTTAGGTGGATTTTTGCCGTAAAAAGAAACCATGGCTAGGTTCTCATTCTCCGCATCCTACCATTGTCGTGCGCTTCCCTTTTGGGCGGTCGCAGGCCTCGTCCTTATCACCGGCTGCCCCGACAAGCCGGCTGTTGACGCCGAGGACGATGGAACGGGCTCAACCTCTTCGCAGTCCGAAGGTGTCTGGCGTCGACGCGCCCTTCCGGACGAGAAGTACTCCGGGGAACCCGGGCGCTGGCGACGCTATCGCACGAATCGCTTCAACGAGGATCTGTCTAGCGAGCAGCGCCGTCAGATTGACGATCTCGAAGCCATCGGCTACGTCGGTGGATCGGTAGAAGCCGGCGAGGAAACCGGTGTGACGGTCTACGAGCAGAAGGCGGCTTCAAGCGGTTTAAATTTTTATTCGTCAGGGCACGCGCCGGAAGCGATTCTGATGGATATGGAAGGGACAGTTCTCCATCGTTGGAAGCGTTCTTTTTCTGAAATCTGGCCTGACTATCCGCTTCCATCAAATCGGATCAGAACCACGTTCTGGCGACGCGCCCACCTGTTTGAGAACGGCGATATCCTGGTCATTTTCGACGGGCTTGGCCTCGCGAAGCTGGACCGCAACTCCAAAGTGCTTTGGTCCAATCCTCGGAAGTACCATCACGACTTGCAGGTTATGCCGAACGGGGACATCTATGTGCTTTCTCGTGAGGCTCGGATCAATGTGAGCGTGAATCCTGACAACCCGATTCTCGAAGACTACGTCTCGATTCTTGATCGGCAGGGCAATGAGAAGCGACTCGTATCGATACTGCGATGCTTCCAGAATTCCAAATTCGACAGCATGTGGCCCGACGGGTGGAAGAAAGTGCGCGACATTTTTCACACGAACACCATCCAAGTGCTCGATGGGGCTATAGCGGATCGCGTCCCGGCATTCAAGCGTGGGAACGTGCTCATTTGTTTGCGTGCTGTGAGCACCATTGCGGTTCTCGATCTTGAGAAAGAAACAGTGGTTTGGGCGCATACCGGTACCTACGGCTTTCCTCACGAATCGAAGGTTGTCGAAGGTGGTAATATGATTCTCTTTGATAACCTTGGGGGTTCGGAAAGCGTGGATGGGCCCTTTTGGTCTCGTGCGTTGGAGTACGAACCATCGAAGATGGAAATCGTCTGGGAATATCGCGGATCGAGCAAGAATCCATTCTTCTCTCGAACCTGCGGAACGGTCGACCGGTTGCCCAACGGCAACACTTTGGTAACGGAATCGGACAATGGTCGAGCCTTTGAACTAACCCCGGAAAAGCGCATCGTATGGGAGTTTTTTAATCCGAACCGCGCGGGTGCCGAGGAAGAATTCATTGCCACACTGTTTGAAGTAGTGCGACTGCGACCTGACTTTCCCATCGGCTGGGCGCGCGGGGCCAAGTCCAACTCACCTTGAATACGTCAAACCCGTCCAGGACGTTCGAGACGATGACCGACACGCCCACCGTCTGGAAGAAATGCGTCCCATGTCTTGGCGACTTCGCAGTCTTCGGTGGTATTTGGAGCGTCTACGCTTTTCTTGTGTGGAAGTTCTGGTTCGTCTGCGACGACGCTTTCATTTCCTTTCGCTTCGCGCGCAATCTCGCTCTGGGGCATGGGCTTCGTTACAACCTCGGTGATGGCGTGCCCGTGGAAGGGTACAGTAATTTTCTGTGGACGGTCACTTGCGCGGTGGTCCAATGGTTGGGTGCAGATCCGCGAACCGTTATGCCCGCGATTTCATTCGCGTGCGGCACAATTCTTCTCGTACTTCTTTATCACGCACTCCGCACTCGGTTTGAAGCCAACATGACGGTGGCTGCGATTGGGACCATGTTGGCTGCTTTTCTTGCACCTTTTGCGGTTTGGTCGACCGGCGGTCTCGAGACCATGGCGTTTTCGTTGTTTCTATTCGTGACGTTTCTGGCTCTGTGTTCACGAGTCGGGACCGTGCAAATCGTAGCGGCTGGCGTTTGTGGGCTCGCGCTTTCGCTGTTGCGTGTGGAAGGTATTTTCTGGGTGGGACTTCTTGGCGCGGTCACCTTGTTGCGTGGTCACCGCGTGCGCGGAGTGGTTCTTTACGCCTCGATCGTCTTGGGTGGTTGGCTGATTTGGTATTTCTGGCGGTACAGCTACTACGAACTTCCTTTGCCAAACACATTGTATGTGAAAGTCGGGTTGACGGGCTCAACGGTGGGGCGTGGCGCGTGGTATGTGCTTCACCATCTGGCGACATTTATTACCCCGATGCTGCTTATTCCCGCCTATGTGCATGTGTTTCGACGCAAGCGGAGGGATGCGTTACTGGGTGCCGCAATTGTATCTCTGTGCGTTTTTGGTTACGCCATCCTCGTCGGGGGTGACTTCATGGCCATGTCGCGATTCCTGGTTCCGGGTATCGCATTCAACGCGATCTTGTATGCGAACCTGCTGAAGCGCATCAGCGAAAGATTGGGTACGCAGACTGTCGCGGTGCTTTTGGGGCTGTTGCTCATTGTGCTGTGTTCGCTTCCGGGTTTCGGTGTTCATCTGGTGCCCCAAAGCGTTCGTGCGAAGTTCAACCATCGGTACGGAAGAACCTACCAAAGCGAACTCGAACGCTGGGCACAGCAGCGACAAAACACTCTGAAATGGACACAGCAAGGCCGAGCACTTCGCGAATACACCGAACCCGGTGACACGGTTGCGTTGGTCGCGATCGGTGCCATTGGCTACTATTCCGAATTGTTCATCTTCGATCGTGCAGGACTGGTCACGCGCGAAGTCGCGACGCTGGGCGTCCAAGGCGGATTGGGGCGCCCCGGACATGACAAACTTGTGGACGCATCGTTCTTCCTTCCACGCAAGCCGACCATCTTATTTCAATTCATGTTGGAGTTTCGATCGCGCGATCAGTTCCGCGAGGGGATCGAGCAACGCGTGCAGACGTTCAGCGAACGTTTCAAGTCGGATCGGTATGCGCCCGACCTCATGCCCGCAGGGCAGATTCGACCCGACACACCGCAACTCTTTCTGGTCGTATGGAAGCGACTCGACGACGGCGCTTCACGCGCCACGGCATTTCGCCGTTTCGAGCGCAAGCTTGCGGATGTCATCAGAGAAAACGAATGAGGTCGGGCCGGATTTTATTGCCAGCTTCGACATAATCGCACGAAGGCGCTGTTCTTGCTAAGCGATGGATGTAAACTCCTGAACATTATTCAGAGGTTGTTCAGCCCCCGTACCGATCAACTTATGCGGGAGCCCGCTCCGTTTAACGCATGTTGAGGCAAACCATGACCGATCACAAGAAAACACCGAGACCTCCCCGGAACGAACCTGACATTCGTGTGGTGATGATGCCACGCGATACGAACGCTGAGGGTAGCATTTTCGGTGGTGTGATTCTCAGTTACATCGACCAAGCCGCTTACGTCGAGGCCAAGCGTCAGGCACCGCTTCGCTATGTGACGGTGTCCATGAAAGAGGTCGTATTCAGGGAACCCGTGCATGTGGGCGACGTTCTCAGTCTCTATGCACAGGCGACACGCATCGGACGAACATCCATGACCATCAGTGTTCAAGTGATGGCCGAGCGGTTTGCGCCACCGCCGAGCACCGCGCGGGTCACGGAAGCGGAGGTCGTGATGGTAGCTATCGGCGACGATTGCCAACCGCGCGAAATCGAAATCGAATCGAGCGGGGGCTCTGCTTCTTGAAGAAGATCTGCTTCCTGAAGAATACCTGAATCCTGCATGATTCCCGAATGCTTCCGGAAACGTTCGGTTCCCGAGAAGTGCGATTCCTTACGAACAAATCCCGCCAATTGGCCAGTTTTTCGTCACAATGCACGGAATGTGGTGATTCGCGCTTGAGTTACCTGCGCACCCCTGAAAGAATGGTAAAGATGAGTGGATTCGATTCAACCCGGGCGACGCTTCTGCTGCGGCTTAGGGATCGCACGGATAAGTTGAGCTGGGAAGAATTTCACGATCGCTACGGTGATTTGCTGTTTCGATACGCGCGCCGACGTGGCGCTTCGGCGGTGGATGCGGAAGACATCGTGCAGGATGTGGAGATGAGTTTGCTGTCGGCTCTCGATGGGTTCGAGTATGACGCAAGCAAGGGGCGATTCCGTGCGTATCTGCGAACGGCTGTCGTTCGGGCGATGGGGCGCAAAGCAAAGAAGGATCAGCGCCAGGGCGAGAACATGGACCCCAACGCCTTCGACTACATGGCCGCAGTCAAAGACAGCGACAACGATGCGAAGTGGGAACTCGAGTGGCGCATGCACCGCTTGCGTTGGGCGCTGAGGGAAATCGCTCCGGAGTTCGAGGGGCAAACCCTGGAGGCGTTCAAGGTTCATGTGCTGGCGGGCAAATCGGTGGAAGAAACCGCCGACCAACTTCAAATGAGCAAAGCCAGCGTCTATCAAGCCAAGTCCCGAGTGCTCAAGCGCGTCAAAGCCCGGTTAGATGAAGTTGATCCCGAGGAAGATATGTAAGTGCTGGAATATGTAGGCTCGGGCAAAAAGTGGGCTGCATCGTGTCGGCACCGGGTTTCATTATCGGCTGTTCAGACGGACTGAATCGGCCACAGGCAGCCCCAAGGGTTGATTTCAGGCCCAATCGAAGCCGCGTGTCAGAACACCCAGAATACTTGTCTATACCAAATTGGACCGTCGCCGATGGGCACCCGGATTTCGTCCGACGCGCTCAGGTCAAACTGTGCGATTTTTTTGCGGGATTGTCCGCGACGGTGCCTACCGATGCACAAACGGTCGCTTTCTGGCATTAGAATAGACGACATGGCCGCTACCGGTGGGGACGATTTCAACCACGACGAACTCGCGGATGAGCTGCGCGCCGCATTCGGTGTCGAGGAAGGTTCCGATGCGGAGGCGATGGATCTCAATCTCGGCGCGGGGATGGCGTCGAGTGCGGCAGCGGGGCGTTTGGGCGATGGGGAAAGTTTTCCCGCGGGTTCTCGCGTTGCAGATTTTCGGATCGTGGAGGAACTCGGACGGGGTGGAATGGGCGTCGTCTATCGCGCCGTGCAGCTTTCGCTTGATCGCGAAGTGGCGCTGAAAGTTCTGCCGAATCGTGCCCGCCAAGGTCGCTCCGCCATTCAACGGTTTCGCAGCGAAGCGCGGGCGGCAGCCCGGCTTCACCATACGAATATCGTTCCGGTATTCGCCCACGGGGATGACAACGGGCAATTCTATTATGCGATGGATCTGATCGAGGGCGGGAGTCTCGATCAGGCAATACGCCATCGTACGCGCCTGCTCAGCCCGTCGAACCGTACGCTCGTCGACTCGGTGCAAACGGCGGACCTGTCCACCGACGATACTGTGCAGTTAGGGCAAGGCACAGACGAGCGGTCGAAACCAGCTTCGGGCTCGCTCGAATTGGAGCAGGAGATTCCAGCGGGGATCGATGTTCGGGCACTTCACCGTGAGACTTCCGACTTTCGACATCTTGCAAGTTTGATCGCAGAAATTGCCGACGGGTTGAATCATGCGCACGACCACGGCGTGATTCACCGCGACATCAAGCCGCAGAATCTATTGATCGGTGCCGATGAGCGTTTGCATATCACCGACTTCGGATTGGCGAGATTGGTTGACGAACCCACCTTGACTGTGAGCGGCGAACTCATGGGCACCCCGCTTTATCTGTCGCCCGAGCAGATCGACAATTCCAAAGGGGGCGTGGACCATCGCACGGATATCTACTCGCTGGGCGTGACGTTCTATGAATTGCTGACGTTGCAGCGTCCCATCACCGGTGAGACGCGTGACCAAATCCTGACGGGGATTCGCACGCAGCAACCAACCCCACCGCGAAAGATCGACAAGAGAATTCCACTGGACCTTGAAACGATTTGTTTGAAGGCGATGGAAAAGGAATTGAAGTCGCGATACGCCACTGCCGGCGACATGGCGATCGACCTTCGACGATTCGCAGAAGGTCGCCCCATCCGAAGTCGCCGCATCGGGCCCATCGGGCGAAGCGTGAAGTGGGCGAAGCGCAACAAAGCGGCTTCTTCGGCGATGTTGGCGACGTGTATTACGTTGTTGATGGGCGCGGGATGGGGGCTGAGTGCCACGGCATCGCGCAAGGATCGGGCGAACCATTTGATCGCCAAAGCCTACGATCGCGTGCTGTTTCGAGACTACAAGAAGACGGATGGCATCTCTGAAACGCTCGACGCGGCTGAGCGATTGGGCGGTGATGAAGCGAAAATCGCTTTGCTGCGTGGTCTTTCAGGTGGTTGCCTTCAGGGAAAGCGAGCCGTCTGCGGTGATGCGATCGAACAGTTGGAGGCTATTCGCGATCCGGATCAGATCGACGCCGAGGTGGACTATGCACTGGCGTGCATGTACGACCGCGATTGGCAGGAGCGCGGGGCGCGTGCATTGATCGAAGCCGCGGATGATGTTGAGGATAGGTCGGCTTCTGCTTGGTTTTTGCGGGGGTTGGCGTTTCATTTCGACGATCAGGATGAGGCGATCCGATCGTACGAACGTGCCCGTGAACTGCGCGCAGAGGACGGCGAATTCTTCATGCAGGCGACGCTGCACCTTGCCCGGGCGTACAACCAACGGATGTATGCGTCGCGATCGATCGACGATTTTGATGCCACACGCGACGCGCTGAATGCGCTGATCGACAACAACATCTATGGCGGGTTTCCGTACCTACTTTCGATTGCCGAACGGTTGGCGGGAGAAATTTACCGCGGAAGCACGGGAACGCGCGACGATGCCGCTGCCGACGAACACTTTGCCGCGTCGCTTGCCATCGCCCGAAAAGGACAGGACATCGATCCCGATAACCCAAGCCCCTATTCAGCCGAAGCCTTCTGCCTCGAAATCATGGGCAGGTACGAAGAAGCGATCGCGGCTCAGACGCAGGTGATGGCAAAGAGCGCAAGAGGACACGACCGCTGGTGCGAAGCGTTGCATTACAGGTGGCGACTAAACTATTGGACGGGTGCCTTCGATGAAGCGCTCGATGACATCAAGGCGAATCGCGGTTGCAAGCAGTTCAATCGAGCGTTCTTCTACGATCATGTGTACCCGATGCTCATCGAAGCCGAGCGGGGCAACATGGACCGCGCGGTCGATCATGCCCTTGCCATTTCGCGTGAGTCGCCGAGCGACGCATCTGCCGTTATTTGGACCACAACCTGTCTGCGTTTGCTGGGCAAGTCGAAGTTGGCACAAGAGCACATTGAGGCTGCGCTGCCCGGTTTGTCGATCAAAGAGGGCGCACAGCCGTCCGCAACTGAGGCATTCATAACTGATGAGTGGATGGAGGCTCTTCTGGACTTGGTGCGGGGCACGAAGACGCTGGATGAACTGCTGATTGTCGCGCGCGAAACCGAGCAGCCTTGGCGACTCATTGGCGAGGCTGAGTTTCACGCGGCAGTTCTGGACTTGGCGAGCGGAGATCGAAGAACTGCGCTTGAAGGCATCAAAAGGGCATATCGGTCCTTTGATCGGGCAACGCGCTACACCTATCATGCAGAGGTATTGCTGCGAAAAATGGAAATGGACCCCAGTTGGCCGCCTTGGATGGTTGTCGATGGTCTTGATTTCAATAGTGCAGATGTCGTACAACCATAGGTTGGTTCTTGGGGATATGAATTCATGATGCGAAGCCGGGCAAAAATACGATCATCGTTGTTGAATCGGGCAGAATCTGTTGCACGCGCCCATAACTTTTCTTGCGTCGGCTTTTCTTACGTCGGAATGTTCGGGGCTGTCGTTCTTGCCTGCGGATCGGTGTTGGCATCACCTCCCACCGACCCGGTTCCGACGCCACTGTACTCGTTCGATCGACAGTCGCCGTCGGTCCAGCAGCCGGGCCCCATTGCGAACCCCGATGATGTTCTTCTCATCGATACGCCCAATGGACCGCCTGTTGTGGCCATCCAAGCTGGCATGCTGGGGCTGGGCCAACCAAACGATGACCTCAACGCCATTTCGTATTCCAAGAGTGGGTTGATGCCGACCCAGGAATTCGTGTTGTTGTTCTCCGTCGACCGAAACACTTCGGGTGACGTTCCGCCCGACCCGCTGCTATTCGCATCCGAAGCACCGTTCAACGTCGCCGATCAAGCCGCCCGAGGACATGCGGCAGGGGACGCTTTCATTTCGTTGTCGAGTTTCACTGTGATGGGGCCCGTTGCCCGTGGTCTGCGAACATCGGTAGTCTCGAATACGCAGGCAAAAAACCAGTATGACGAGGGTGGGCACGACTTCGGCGGCAAGCCGGAAACGAGTTCTCGCGACAACACGACGGGGGCGATCGATGGCGTCGATAGTTTCGGATACGAAATGCCGGTGAGTGCTCGCGGGGTTCCTTTACCCGCTTCGCTGTATTACTCGGTTGATCCTTTGACGCCCTCGCTGGCTACCCTTCCGGGGAACTCCGCTGCCGACGTCTTCTTCCATATCGATCCGACGAACCCCGGAGCAATACCACAGCGATTTGCGAGCGCTGCAAACCTCGGTCTTCAAAGTACGGATGACATCGATGCATTGGTCGTGCTGGACAACGACGACAACGGAATGTTCAACGTGGGTGACGTCGTTTTTCTGTCCCTTGCTCCCGGGTCGCCATCTCTCAGCGGGCCCCAGGCCATCCAGAACATCAGTTCCAACGGAGCGGCTGACGTCATCGCGGCGAGGTTCATTGCTGCTGGAACCATCGTCCTCGAGGTTTTTGCACCCGCGGCAGAGTTGGGGTTGGTGGGGCCGACCGATAACGTCGATGCCTTGGAGATCGTGCTTTGCACCGATCCGCTTGTGTGTGGTCTTGGGGCAGGAATTCGATTGGTTCGCGGAGATTGGAACAACGACGCGTTGGTCAACATTGCGGACTTTCCAGATTTTGTTCCCTGCTTGGCGGGTCCGGGAACACTTCCCCCCGCCGTGCCCATTTGCCTCGACGTGTTCGACTATGATTTCGATGGCGACATTGATTTGAAGGATTTCTTCGATTTCCAGGAAGTCTTCACGCCTTAGTCCAGGTTCTCCAATTCATCGTGTGGGATCGCGATCGCCGGTGGATGGATAGAACTTGGATACATCTGGGGGTGTCCGTGCAACCTCCGCTTTCTTACAAAACACAAAGAATCATGTTTGGCGGATTGAACTGCCGGCTGCGGTTTCGGTATGCTATGGGAGTGGCGGTGTCGCCAAGTCCCGGTCGCCATCGACGATGGGCATTTCATTGACCGGGTGGGGTTGTTTCTTCCGAAGCGTCGCAGAGGGTTTCCGGCCTGTTGGCTCGGAGAGGGGAAGTCGTGAAAAATAATTCAAGTCGTTCTGGCATCCTGGTACGGATGTGCGTGATCGTTTCAGCCTTGGTTTGCTCTGGCGCTCAGGCTGCCGTGACCCATTCCTTCATCTTCGAGGGTTCGCAGGTGGCCCCTCCGACCGCAAGCATAGCAGCCGGTCAAGGTGCGGCTACTCTGAATACGGCGGAGACGGAGTTGTCCTTTTCCATTCTTCACGGCGTGGTTGATGCGACGACGGCAACCGTTCATTCGGGCGACCCGGGAACCAACGGTCCGGTGGTGTTCACGTTAACGTTGGTCAACGATACAACGTTCAACGGCACATGGATGATCGACTCGAATGGCATCGTTGATCTCAATGCCGGTCGTCTTTATGTGCAGATCGAATCGACGCTGCTGCCCACCGGAGAGATTCGCGGGCAGATCGCGATCAACACCAATCCTGTACCCGGCGATGTGATCCTCACCGAGATCATGTACAACCCGCTGTCGCCAGAGGGCAATTTTCCGAATCCACCGTTCGCAGCCAATCCGGAATGGATCGAACTATTCAACACAACGTTCACCGACATCGAAATCGGTGGTTGGTTTTTTCAGGACGAAGACGTTGAGGACGCAGCCCCCTGCACCGAGTTGCAAAGTGGGTCGTTTCCACCGTTCGTGCTTCGATCCTTTCAAACCGTAGTGGTGATCCCGGATGGCGCGTTGTTCAATGGCGAGATTCCAACCGTCGCCGACTTCAAGACCTCGTGGAACCTGGCTGCCAGCGTCAATGTGATTCAACTCAATACCAACGGTACGACGGGTGGCGCGATCGTTGGAAAAAATCTTTCTAACAATCCATTCAGCGACAGCTTTGCAAACGACTTGCCGCTGATTCCGAGTCCGCCGCTGTGGACACCGTGCGGTTTGTTCGACCGGACCGACAACGAAATCCTGACACTCAATGACGGCACGCAGATTATCGACGTGGTCAACTTCGGCGATGAGTTTGCAATCGAAGTGGGTGCGATGAGTTGGCCCAATCCACCCAACGGTGCGAGCATTCAACTCGTCCCGGTGGATTATCCGGCGATTCCTCCGACGGATGTCACCAGTTTCACAGCCACGGGCAACGATAATCCGCTGTATTGGATCGGGCATGGTGTCGGTGATATCGCAGGTGGAACGCAGCAGTCGGTTGCAGCCGGCGTTTACAAGGGGAACGACATCGGTTCGCCCGGATTTCTTTTCGGTGCCTCAACAGGCAATCAGCCGCCCGTTTCCGTCAAGTCGCAGATCTTGATGGGACCAAACGGCATCAGTGAAATCACCATGGACGGTACGGACAACACGCGCCCGTTCTTCGGTTTGCTTCTGTATCTGGTCAAGACCCTTCCGCAAAACGGTGACCTCATCGATGTTGCATCGGGGAACAAAATCATCACACCCGCAGACATTGCCGGTAGCGGATACCTGATGCCGATGATTCCGTTTGACTTGGTGCGGTACGAAAACGATGGAACGTGCGGTTTGGATTCGTTCTCCTTCTCGACGTTCGATGGCATTCTCGAGTCTGCCCCGGTTACCGTGGAGTTGTTCGTGCAATGTGGAGATGTTGTGATCACCGAGGTGATGTACAACCCCGACTCGACCGAAAACAATCCTTCCGAGGCGGAGTGGGTTGAGATTTACAACAACACCGATTCGCCGATCGACTTGGCCGGCTGGTATTTGGCCGACGATGTGACCCGCAGTGGTGATTTCCCGTCGTATATTCTCGGCTCGCGTTCGAGCGTGGTCGCGATCCCTGCCGTCGGTGATCCGGTGGAGTATTCCAACGGTTGGGGGTCGCAGTTCTTGCACATCACCACCAATGGCGACACAGGCAATGGCGGTATCGCCGGTTCAAACCTGTCCAATGGTGGCGAGTCTCTCCGCATCGTTAAACCGGGCGGACCGACGGTGCAGGTGACCGATGCCGTGTTCTACAAAAGTGGTTTTGTCGATCCGCTCTGGCCACGCCTCAGTCCCGATGGCCCGAGCATTTACATCCTTCCGACAAGCACATACGACGCGTTGGCCAACGATGATCCGCTCGCATGGGATAAGTCCATCAATGGCAGCAACGGTGCAGCGTTGGTCGAACTGACGACGATCTACAACGGTAACGACATTGCGTCACCGGGTTTCCTGCAAGGATTGCAGCAAGGCCCGTGCTTCCCGTTCGGTTTCAGTTCCGATGGCAACCGCGACTTTGTTGTTGATGAAAAAGACTACGCGCACTACGACCTGTGCTCGTTCGGGCCGAATCAAGCGATGCCGCTCAACTGCGACTGTTTCGATACGGATGGCGACGGTGACCTCGACCTGCTCGACTTCGCAGCATTCCAGGTCAACTTCGATTGATCGAGCATTGACCCTACAATGTCGATGCACGTTCTGCGCATGGTAGGGTGGGCCGTGCCCACCATTTCGCCTTGCATTGAACTTGCGGTGGGCACAGCCCACCCTACCGCGGATGTTGCCAAGAAAGTCGTAGGGTGCGTCCCGGACGCACCGAATCAATTGCGCTAGAGCGCAGCGTTCCCCGCTGTGCGTTTCGCCTCATCCCGCCGATCTTCGGTACCTCATTTTGTTTGCGTCACGGTGCGTGCGTGCTAAGTTGTCGAGCTACGCATCCGGTTGGGGGCGCATGGCTATCTCGGAGAACAGCGATGAAACTTTCAAGTCGCGTTGAGGCGCTGGCTGAGTCGGCGACGTTGGCGGTCACCGCGAAAGCTGCGCAGCTCAAATCAGAGGGCGTAGACGTTGTCAGCTTTGGTGCGGGCGAACCCGACTTCGACACACCGCAGCACATCAAACTTGCGGCGATCCGCGCGATCGAAGCCGGTCAGACGAAGTATTCCAAACCGGCAACAGGCATCGCTGCGGTCAAGCAAGCCGTCTGCGAAAAACTCGCTCGCGAAAACGAGCTTCAATATAAACCGTCGCAGGTCATCGTGACTGCCGGCGGAAAGATGGCGTGCAACCTGGCGATTCAGGCGCTCATCGATCCGGGGGATGAAGTGATTATTCCGGTGCCATACTGGGTGAGTTACCCCGAGATGGTGAAGTTAGCCGGCGGTGTCCCGGTGTTTTTGGAAGGTGATGAGAACGACAGCTTCAAGTTTTCCCCTGCGGCTTTGGAGGCTGCGATTACGCCGAAGACGCGATTGCTGATTTTCAATTCGCCCAGCAATCCAGGTGGATTTACCTATCACCCAGCCGAAACCCAAGCGATCGCAGAAGTCACTGCCCGTCACGACATGGTGGTGCTTGCCGATGAAATCTACGATCGGCTACGCTTTGACGGACAGGCGTTTCAAAGTTTCGCATCGAGCAGCTCCAAGGCCTACGAGCAAACGCTCACGCTGATCGGCGCATCGAAAACCTATTCGATGACCGGATGGCGTGCGGGTTACGTTGCAGGACCGGTACCGATTATCAAAGCGATGGCCAAGCTACAAAGTCAATCTACCAGCGGGGCTTGTACATTCGTGCAACACGGGTTGATCGAGGCGCTGACGGGTGATCAATCCGAAGTCGAGCGCATGCGCGTTGAATTTGAAAAACGCGGTGCCCACATTCACCAGCGTCTCAACGCGCTACCGGGAATCTCCTGCAACAAACCAACCGGTGCGTTCTATGTTTTTCCGAACGTTTCGGGAACCTATTCAAAGCTGAGCGTGGCTGGCTCCATCGAATTCGCAAAAGCCGTGCTCGAAAAAGCACACGTCGCAGTCGTCCCCGGAATCGCCTTCGGTTCGGACGCCTGCGTACGATTCAGTTTCGCATGCAGCATGGAACAAATCGACAAAGGACTGGACCGATTGGCCGAGTTCCTGCGCTAGCGGTGTGATTCAACCTGTTTGGATATTATCTAACCATGTAGGGTCCGCTGTGCGGACCATTTTTCGGTATCGAACATTGCCCCCGTGACGGTCCGCACAGCGGACCCTACCAAAAAGCATCGAACTCGCGGGTGCCCCATCCTTGAGCGAAGCGGAAGGGTGGGGGACTGACAAGCTACCACCGGATGGTACTATTCAAGCCCGATATGACTACGCGAGCGCGCCGGACTCGCGCCACCATGCAAGCGTTTTAGGAATGCCAGCGCTCAACGGTGTCTGCGGATCATAGTCCAGCAGTTCGCGGGCTTTTCCGATGTCGGCGACATATCGCATCACTTCGCCGGAGCGCGACGGTTCATACGTTACCTTGGGTTCCTTGCGAAGCCCTAGCCCGATCAAATTGACCAGATCAACCAGCGTCCAGCCCTGGCCATACGCGAGGTTGATCGTCTGATTCCCAACATCGCCTGCGACCAGTTTGTCGATTCCCGAAAGCACACCCGTCACGCAATCGTCAACGTAGGTGAAGTCGAGAACCTTCTGCTTGCCAAACACGGTGATCGGCGCTTCGCTGTTGATGCGATCGATGAAGAGCGGCGTGACGCGCTCCATCCGCTCGGCATCGTTGTCGAAACGTCCGTACACATTGCTGAACCGAAACACGAGGTAGGGCAGTCCGTAGCATTGGTTGTACGAATAGACAAACGCTTCGCCCGCGATTTTGCTGGCGCTGTATGGGCTTTCCGCGACGACAAAATCGGCGAGGTCTTCATGCGTGACGTGGTGATGGATGTCGCCATACACTTCGCGGGAGCTGGCAAAGATGATCGGTGTCTTGTTGCGTCTGCAAAATTCGAGCACGTTGAACAGCGTTTTGACGTTGTCCATCGCACGGTCGGGTTGTTCGACCAATTCAAAGACCTTTGCGTTGGCTGCAAGATGAAGAACCGCATCGAATGGCCCCGTTGGAATTTCATCGACGTTGGCTGTCGCGAGATTCATCTGGACGGTTTCAATTTCGTCGGTCCAGGCATTGGCTCTTTTGTCGATTCCGGTGACGCGATCACCGCGCTCCAGCAATGCCAATCCAACGTTGGTACCAATTTGTCCGCTCGAACCAGTGACGAGAATATGCATTCGTATGTACTTTCTTATTGATTCAATGTGATCATTCAAAGACCCGTCGTAGGGTGTGGCTTGCCGCACCGTCTTGCATTGACTGATTCGGTGCGTCCGGGACGCACCCTACCCGAAATATCTCGCCGGAAGTGCATCGGCCTTGTTGGAAACCGCGCGGATCAGACAACCACGGGCATCATGCTTCGAGCGGAGACTGCTCCAGCCCATCCTTGATTCTCTCGACTACGTTCGTGGTGCTACGACCGGCCAGCAGTGGAATCAGTTTGACGCATCCACCCTGTTTGCTCACAAACTCGCTACCAATCACGCCGCGATCAGCCCAGTCTTCACCTTTGGCAAGCACATCGGGCGACACTTTTTTGATGAGGTTCAGCGGGTTCTCTTCGTCGAAGAAAACCACATAGTCCACGCTGGCCAGCCCGCCCACGACGGCTGCTCGGTCCTGCTCGCCGTTGATCGGGCGATCGTCCCCTTTACCGAGCAACCTCACGGACGCATCCGTATTCAGCCCAACCACGAGAACCGTACCTTCTTCACGGCAACGCGAAAGATAATCAACATGGCCGGCATGAAGAATGTCAAAACACCCGTTTGTGAACACCACCGTTTCACCGCGATCGCGCCGGATCTTGAGTTCGTTGACCAGCTCCTCGACCGATCGCAGCTTACCGTTTCGGTTGCGGTCCGCGAGTCGCAGTTCCGCAAAGACGTCTTCCGCAGGAATCGGTACGCACCAGAATTTTTCAACCTCCAGATGTTGGCCAGTCGGACGGCATCTTCCATCGACGCTCCCCCCACAACCGCCGTCGCCAGCATCGCAAGCACCGCGTCACCCGCTCCGGTGTTGTCGTACACGCTTCTTGGTCGGGTCGGAACATGAATCCAGGGTCGATCGTTTTCAACCACGACCGCACCTTCGCGATCGAGCGTCACGACAATGGATTGTACGTTGAGGCGCTTGCGCAGTTCTTCCGCATCGGTTGCGATGTCGGATAGATCGCTTGAGCTTTGCCCGACGGCCATCGCCAGTTCGGCGCGGTTGGGCGTCAGCACGGTAGCGTTCTGATACCGCGCATAGTCGGACAGCCTTGCAGGATCGACGAACACCGTCTTGCCCGCGCTCGAAGCCGCCACCACAACGGCTTGCACCAGTTCATCCGTAACCACGCCCTTGTCGTAGTCTTCAATGCAAACAGCATCGACATGCTGCACCGCTTCTACAGCCATCCTGGACACTGCCAAGCTATCTTTCTGATCCAGCGGCGCTGTCGATTCTTCATCGACACGCATCAACTGCTGGCGGTGTCGGTGTTGGGCCAATCCGACGAATCGCGTTTTGGTGATGGTGGGTCGATCGTCGACTTCCACGATGTTGTCGCAGATTGCACCCGCATCGGTCAGCAGCGATCGCAGGCGTTTTCCCGGCGAGTCTTTGCCAATGACGCCGCAGACGACCGGTTTAACACCAAGAGCGTGCAGACAGGCGGCGACATTCCCGCTGCCTCCGACGGCTTCGCCCCGTTCGACGACGCGCAGTACGGGGACGGGCGCTTCGGGACTGATGCGTTCCGCGTCGCCGTAGACGTAGCGATCAAGAATCAAATCGCCAACCAACAGCACACGCTTGCCGGCTGCCTGCTTGACGAATTGTTCGAGTTCCTGCGGCATCAATCGTTTCTCCGGGACGCACTATCGACAGAAAGTTCATGCTATGAAGGGCGGGAGAATCGGTCAACAAAGGGTACGGTTTGCTCGGGCCAATTCCGTGAGAACGTCATCGCCCCACGGGAATTGAGGTGGGTGCGGGTACTTGCACCGACCATGCGGCCACTGCGTTGGCACAACTCATCGCATTAGCCGCAAACCTGTTCGCCGAGGATTCGTCGTCGAACAGTTGAAACAATACCGATCCTGCTCCCGTGACACGAAGCGTGTCTTGTGCGATGCCGGATCGAATCAATTCATCGCGAAGTGCGCGAACGCCCGGAGCAACTTCGTACACACTCGTTTCGAGATCGTTGCGAAGCAGTGGCGATATCTCTTCCGAGGTCGCGCACTTCGCGATCGCTTCGTGCCCGGATTGTCCGTGAACGTCTCCGCTTGGTTTGCATCTCGCATACACATCCGGTGTTGAAACATGGTCACCAGAAGATACAAGGCCCGCCCACCCGGACCATTTCATTTCGACCGGTTCAATGCGTTCGCCGCGTCCGGTGACGATCGCAGCGCCGGGCGAAAAGAAAAACGGAACATCCGATCCGATTTCCGCGCCGACCTTGGCGAGATGCGTTCGATCCAATCCCAATTCCCACAGTTCGTTCAGGGCTATGAGTGTCGACGCGGCATCGCTGCTTCCTCCGCCCATCCCCGCACCGACTGGAATCCGTTTCGTGAGATGCACGCGACAACCAAGATCCACGCCGGCATCCTTGCGAAGGGCGACGGCCGCCCGATGAATCAGGTTGGTTTCGTCGCATGGAATTCGCGGCGAATCGCATGTGATTTCGATGTTGCCGCCCGGCAACGATTCGACGACCAAATCATCCGCAAGCCCAACCGAGACCATCAACGAACGGATGTCGTGAAAACCGTCGTCGCGCTTCCGAAGCACGTCCAACGTGAGGTTGATTTTTCCGAAGGCGTATGCCGTTACGCTACCCATTGAATCACCAAGTCAGTGCCATTTCCAGCAACGTTGTTTCTATTTGCGCGCCCATGTAGGGTGGGCCATGCCCACCATCTGACGCGGCATGAGAACTGCGGTGGGCACGGCCCACCCTACTTCGGGGCCTCCGCAAAAGGGCATCGGCCCTGTTGGAAACAGCACTTGTTTGACCGTCCCGTCCAACTCGTCGGGGGAACCGTCCATCACACCGACAACGTTGCCCGCCTGCAAGCGAGCGCGACCGCAAAGGGAGTAGCATCGCGACTGCATCGTTCGAGCAGTACCGCAAGTTATACATGACCTTCACGCCCGCCCGCGTTTCCCAAACGCAACACAACGCGACAGCTTTGCATCCTACCAGAGCGGCGATCGATTCGATTCGCAAGCGCGCCCGCACAATCGGAACAATGCCTACATCCGGGCATCGTACCTAAGTGCTTGCACTGCAGCGAATTGCGGCGTGGTTCCACCAGCGCGAATGCAAAGGGTGGTTTCTTGCAACCTTGGCATGACACGAGGACCAACATTCATTAACCGCCCAGGAGGCGAATTGTCATGCAACCCATCGAACCAGCCGGTTTGAATCCGAGCTACCAGACCAGGTTATCAGACCAAGCGTCGGTGTCCCAGTCTGCATCGCAGCAGTCATCTGTGAGCCAATCCACATCGAGCCAGTCGATCTCGATTTCGTCCACAACGTCGAGGACGACGATGGTGCAGGAGCAAGTCGGATCGATGCTCGAATCGATCGACCCGGGCATGGCTCAGGGCAACCAATATCTCAA
>JAADIU010000012.1 GCA_013151185.1 Planctomycetota bacterium | reverse complement strand
GCGTACGGTCGCTTCAATCGGTGCGGATCACGCCACTTCTTGAGTATTGCAGACTATTGCAATATAGTACGGTAATGGCGCGACACGGACCCAGTATTACAGATCGAGCAGAGCAGCATCTTGGCGATCGGGTGCGCGCCCGACGGATCGAGATGGGGTTGTCGCAGGTGCGGTTGTCGGAGGTTGCGGGCGTCAACCAGGGATATCTGTCAGCGATCGAACGCGACCGAAGAAAGCCCTCCGCGCGGACCCTTCATGCCTTGGCGGTTGCGCTCGACGTGCCGCAGGCTGTGTTGATCGGTGAAGGCCTTGCGCACGACAACCCCCAACCGGTCGAGATTCGCCACCTGCCAACATTCGGCAGCATCCCAGCCGGTCCGCCCGGAAAATCCCAAGAACAGATGGAGCTGTTTCCGGTCCTAAAACACCTCTGGTCGCCTGATTTCTACTGTTTACGCCTGACGTTTGACAGCATGGAACCCACCCTCAAACCTGGGGATATGGTGCTTGTTCACTACCGTCCGGAAGTTCAGCCGGAACTCGTGCAGGGCAAAATCTGTGCGTGTCTTGTCGATGGCGAGCCCACCCTCAAGCGGGTCAGCGTCGATGTTTCAAGCGGGAAGCGCACCATTATCCTGCGCGGTGACAACCCATCCGCGAAGCCCATCGTCATTGATGAGAGTCGCGATTTCTCGATCCAGGGCATCGTAACATCCCTCGTCAGCCGCGATCTTTGAATCATTTCGCTGCATCGCCGCCTTTGTGAAATGCTACTCCAAAATTGCACTTGACGGCTCATTGCGCATGTTGTAATATTCGGTATATGTTAGGGTATTCGTAACGTAGCATTGGCGGCTGAGGAGGGATGTGTGGTGGGAGCAAGTGTGCAGGTCGTAGCGAAGCCAATCAAAGCAGCCGAGGTGCTCAAGGCAGTTGATTCTGTGCAGCTTGGTTGTTCCCTCGAACCGGCTTCTGTGAAGCAGTCGAGTCGCACAGCCGCTGTCGCGCGGTACTTCGGTGTCCCCGTAGCTGGCGCGAAGGTGGTGCTTGCGGACTTGGAGGTTTCGATTGCACCGGGCGAAATCGTTGCGTTCGTTGGTCCGTCGGGCAGTGGGAAGTCGACCGCGCTGAATCTTCTGGAGGCGCAGTGCCCTCGGTCGCACAACATTTCGCGGATGACTTTCCCGTCGAATCGGGCGCTGATCGATGCGGTGTCGCCGCGGGCGTCGTTGTCGGAAGCGATGTCGACGCTGAGTCAGTGCGCACTGGGCGAGGCGCATTTGTGGATGCGCAACTATGCTGAACTTTCGGATGGTGAAAAATTCCGGGCGCGGTTGGCGCGGGCCATTGGCTTTGCGTCGGAGGGGACCGCGCCCGGACTCCTTATCATCGATGAGTTCGCCAGCGGGCTTCACCGTCGTGCGGCGAAGGCAATCGCATACAACCTGCGAAAACTGGCGACGCGGCGCGGGCTGGCTGTTGCGCTGGCGACCAACAACGACGATGTCTTGTCCGACCTGCAACCCAACGTTCGCGTGCAACTTCGCGGCGATGGGGAACTGGACGTGTCGGCGCATTCCTTGAAGAGTCGCGCTGCGAGTATATGGCGTCGTCTTCGCATTGAACGCGGGACGCGGCGCGACTACGACGCATTCGCCCGGATGCACTATCGCACAAGCGACGAACTGGGTTTCGTTTCCAAAGTATTCATCTTGCGAGACGGCGACCGTGGCGAACCGTTGGGCATTTGTGTGTACTCCCACGGTCCCGCAAAACTTGCTTTGCGCAATCAGGCCACCGAGGGGCGTTACACGCGCGACCTTCGCCGTCTGAATCGAGAGATGCGCATTTTGCGCCGGTTGGTGATTCATCCTGACCTGCGCGGATGCGGTATTGCCCATCGCTTTGTGCGAAAGACACTGCCGCTTGCGGGTACGAAGTTCGTTGAATGCCTCGCTTCGATGGGGGCGGTGAATCCGGTGTTTGAGAAGGCCGGCATGCAGAAAATTGGCGTATGCAAGACGCCCGCGAAGCGGCAGCGGGTGGTCGACGAAGTGAACGCGTTGGGAGCCGACCCGATGTCGGCTGACTTTGAGGATCAGGTTTGTCGGCGACCGCGATTGCGGTCTGCAGTTTCCGGTCTTGTGGCGCAGTGGTATGAGGCGACGACCGCCGGTGGGGAGAGCAGGGTTGAGCGGCAGTCTCCTCGGATGTTGGCGCGTTTGTTTCGCAATTTGGTGGGTAGCAAACCGGTGTACTACTTGTGGGAGCGACCGAAGCGCAAGTTGTCTTGAGTGATGGGTTCAGGTGTGTTGGTTGGGGCAGTTTGGACCCATTCGTGGTGGGTCCGTCCCCCACCCTTCCGCTTCGCTCAAGGATGGGGCACACGCACTGGGTTTGTTTCTTGACACTCAATCATCCTCCTCCCGGCGGTTCGGCGAGTGCCGTTTGTGTTGGCTCGCCGAATCGCCCACGCCTTGGGCGTGTGTGAAGGGGATGCAATCTATGTTCGCTTGGTGGTTACCTGAGCGGATCAACGTGTTTTTGTTTTGTTTTCGTTTCGGTTTTCGGGTCTTGGGGCGTTGGTTACTGACACTTGGGGGATTGATGATGGCGAAGGATGCACTGTGGAAGAAGATGTTCAATCCGTTGCGATCGCGTAAGACGCGCGTGGCAATGGCGACGGTGGTTGCAGCTTTTGCTGCGGAGTTTGGCTTGGGTGTGTCGCAGGAATTGATCCTGACGATTCTCGGGATTGGGGTTTCGTTGATCTTGGGAATTGCGCATGAGGATGCGGGCCGGCTTCGATCATCCGATGTGCGAAGGTGATGGGCTAGTCAACAGGCACGTTGGCGTTGATTGGATTGAGGCGCGCCGTGTCTAAAATTCCTTCCAATAGCAGGCGCATTGTGTGGTATGTATTCATGTTGACGGTGTGCTCACACGCCCCTTTGCCGATGAACGTTGATCGGATTGGGGCGTGTTTTTTGTCGAAGTGTGTTTCGGTGGCATCGTCAACAAAACACGATTCGCGGGTTTTTCGATCGAGCTTCAGCAAGAACACGGTGCCTCCGATGCGGGCGTGAATGGTGTCGTGTGTTTGGGTGCGCGATGCAAAGAAACCATCGTGGTCGCTGCGGAGTTGGAATTCTTCGAGGCGGCTAAAGAAGGTGGGTTTTTTGATGAACGGTCCGCCATATTCCGGACAGAACGTGTCGCAGTTTCCGCACTCGTTGCAATAGTCGCCGAAGTTTGCGATTTGCATCGAGCGTTCGATTTTCATTTCATGTGTTTCGGTTCCGTGCGAGACGGTGCCATCTGGTGACACAATAAGATCGCAGTACTCGAAATCCTGTTCGGCCAACGGATAGGTGAAGTTGGCATCGTTGGGGCACACGGGGATACACTTGTCGCAGGTGATGCAGTCGAAAACGACGAGGTGCGAACCGATTCTCTTCGGTGCGGATTTGTTTCGATCCTTGCCATATCGCGGGTTCGAAGCGGCTTTTTTGGCGACGGCGGATGTGTTGCGGTGCCCGGCAACGTCAGGGTTTGTGACTGCTGGGTTTGTGATTGCGGGTTGATCGCAGCGTTTCAGAATGAAATCGTCGATGTTGGTTGCGCCGAGTTCCTGCATGTCTTTGGCGAGTTGATGCAGATACTTCGGCATTCTCGCATATCCGCCGGGCCGCAGCAGATCAGTACACACGGTGACGGGCGCAATTCCGCATGAGACTGTGTCTGCAAAGTTTTTCTGGTCGATGCCTGCGCTGAAGCTAATGGGCACGGTCGCATCGACCTCGGCACGGAACTTAGCCGCCAGCGCCATGGCCAACACATAGAGCGGTTGACCTGACAGGTACATGACTTCGTTGTCGGCGGTAAAGAAGTCGCGATGGTTGGCGACCTCCAACGTGTTGGAGAATTTCGCCCCGCAGCGCAGGCCCCGTTTTTTTGCCAGCGCATCAAGCCGCTTCAAAATGTCGATCGATTCATCGAATTGCAAACCGCTCGTGTACGCCGGCGGATGCACGGTGATGTCTTTGTAACCCATCACGTCGTGCAGCAGATGTTCGAGTTTTTCTTTGCCCAGCATCGGCGGGTTCATTTTGATGATGACGTTGACCGCGTAGTCCTCGATCAGATGTTCGCAAATGCGTTCGATTTCATCAGCAGGGCAGCCGTGAAACGTAGAGAGTGTGATCGATCGGGAAATGGTCGTGGGATAATCGAGATCGCGCAGGTGGCGGTACTCCGACGGAATTTGTAGCCGCATCGAATCGATGATTTGCTTAGCGTCGATCATGCCGGAAATAAATCGACGCACGCGCGGGTGCTGAATCCCTTCGAGGTCGTATCCCACCGACATGTCGTAGATGACATCGCCAAGCGAACCCTGCATGTCTACGTCGTCAAAGAACTCACCGTGTCGCAGAATGTGGACGAGCATCGATCCACTGACATATTCGTGAAGTGATTCGTGCAGCCGAAGTTCCTGCGACCACTCCACGTTGTAGCCCACGTTTGTCGCATCGATACACGGGCGGGGAATGTCCAGCTCGTCGTTGATTTGAACGGTTTTGAGTTCGAGAATGCGCCCGCCGGCAAGGTAGCTGAGTACGATATTTTGTGCCATTTGCCCGTGGGGTCCAGCGGCTGGCCCTGCTGGGTTGGCTGCGTGGAGGCCGTGGAACATGACGGACAGATCGGGTCCGTCGGGATCGGGCGTGAACCACTTGGCTTTGGGAAAGTCGAAGACCGCCGACTGGGTGCGCAGCTCGCGATGCATGCGGACGATGTGGTTACCGAAGGATGTGCAGACAAGTTCGACCATGGTTATTCGCATCCCAACGTTGTCGCGATGATGTGTCAAGTGGGCGGTCTTTCGATGCGGTTGCGCGTTTGCTTCGTTTGGGATAAAGTGATGGACCGGCGATGAAGAGCCGCACGGATTGAACGGCTGCAAGAGGCGAAACGATGAGCGAACATTGCTGGATCACGAACGGTACGTTGGTCACCCTGGCTGACGGGTGCGGTGTGGTTGAAGATGGAGCCGTGAAGGTGCGCGGCTCGGTCATCGAGTGGGCTGGAGCGCGAAGCGATGCGGGTTCGATTGACGGGCAGGTCGTCGATGCGCGGGGTGGGTTGATCATGCCCGGATTCATCAACGCGCACAATCATTTCTACAGCACGTTTGCCTGTGGGTTGGCTCCGCACGATCCGCCGCCGGTGAATTTCTTGGACATTCTGGAGCGCCTCTGGTGGCGGCTTGACAAGGCGCTTGGCATTGAAGATGTGCGGTACAGCGCGCTCGTGTCGATGACGCGAGCGCTGCGTGCGGGCGTGACGACGATCATCGATCACCATGCTTCGCCGAATGCAGTGGCTGGCAGTCTCGATGTCATCGCCGATGCTGCCGATACCGTCGGTCTGCGATGCGGGCTTTGCTATGAAGTGTCCAATCGGGATGGGCAAAGAATTGCGGAGGAAGGCATCGATGAGAATCTGTCGTTCTTGGGTAAGACGGCTTGCGATGCGGACGGACTAGTGCGGGGCATGTTTGGTTTGCATGCGTCGATGACGTTGGATGACGAACTGCTGGCGAAGTGTGTGGATGCGATGCGTGGGCAGGATCGCGGGTTTCACATTCATGTGTCGGAATCGAAATTCGATCCGGATGATAGCTTGAAGCGTTGTCAACAGCGCGTCGTGAATCGCCTTGCCGACGCGGGCGTGTTGGGACAAAACACGATCGCCGCACACTGCATTCATCTTGACGCGGATGAGCACGATCTTCTTGAGAGTACCTCGACTTGTGTGGTGCACAACCCGCAGTCGAACATGAACAACGCGGTAGGGCGGGCGGACATTCAGAGGATGCTTCGCGGTAACGTGTGCGTGGGGTTGGGGACCGATGGGATGTCAGCCAACATGTTTGATGATGTGCGGATGGTGAATCTTCTGCACAAGCATGACACGGGCGATCCGCGTGAGGGATTCGCGGACGCGGGGCGATTGCTTTTGGAGAACAACCGCGAGATTGTTCGGCGATGTTTGGGATGGAATGTCGGCCAGCTTTCTGCCGGTACGAAAGCCGATGTTATTATTATGGACTACACACCGGTGACTCCGCTGTGTTCGGAGAATTTCGCAGGGCATTTGTTGTTTGGATTACCGGGTGCTTCGGTATCGTCGGTGATGGTAGACGGGAAGTGGCGTTTGCAGGATGGCGTACTGCTTGGCGTTGATGAAGCGGAACTATTTGCCAAGGCGCTCGAGTTGTCGGCGCAGGTTTGGGAGCGTTTTTAGCGCATGCTTACCCATTCGTAGCCTGTCCGTCCCCCACCCTTCCGCTTCGCTCAAGGATGGGGCACCCGCCGGGAACATTCTTGGCTTTGACTTGCTACTTGCGTTTGCTGCGTTTGCGATCGCTTTCTTTTAGCAGGCGTTTTCGCAGGCGGATCGCTTCCGGTGTGACTTCGATTAGCTCGTCGTCTTCGATGAATTCCAGTGCCATTTCCAACGTTAGTTCACGCGGTGGTTTGATGACCACGGTTTTGTCGCTGCCCGCAGCCCTCATGTTGGTCATCTTTTTTTCGCGTGCGATGTTGACGGGCAGGTCGTTGTCTCTGCAATGCTCGCCGATGATCTGGCCTGTGTACACCGGGTCACGCGGCTTGACGAAGAAGCTGCCACGGTCGGAAAGGTTTTGCACGGCATACGCGGTGACCATGCCCGGTTCGCTGGCGACGAGAACACCGTTGGCCCGTCCCGGAATCGAACCGCGAAAGAATTCGTATTCGTAGAAGTTGTGGTGCATGATCGCGGTGCCGTTGGTTGCGGTGAGCATGCGGTTTCTCAAACCAATCAAGCCGCGTGCGGGCACCGTAAACTCCAACTGTGTACGCGACTCCTGGGCGTCTACCGTTTTGCAGATTCCACGTCTGGGCCCCATCATTTCCATGACCGGTCCGACGTGTTCGTTTGGAACGTCGATGACGCAAAGCTCGATCGGTTCAGTCTTCTTGTTGTCAAGCTCGCGGTAAATGACTCTCGGTTTTCCGACCGCCAACTCGAATCCTTCCCGCCGCATGCTCTCAATCAGAATCGAAAGGTGGAGCATGCCGCGTCCCGATACGAGAAATTCTTCCGGAGATGCGCCCTGCTCGACACGAAGCGATACGTTCGATTGCATTTCCCGATCAAGGCGATCGCGGATTTGCCGGCTTGTGAGGAATTTTCCGCTTTGGCCCGCAAAGGGAGACGCATTGACGCTGAATGTCATGTTCAGCGTGGGTTCGTCGATGTTGACGATGGGTAGGGGCATTGGGTTTTCAAGGTCGGCGATGGTGTTTCCGATGTCAATGGATTTGATCCCAACCACGGCGCAAAGATCGCCCGCGCGAACTTCGTCGACCCTCGTTCTTCCCAAGCCCTCGAACGCATAGAGCTCCCTACGCGTTCTTTTTGTTGCGTGCCGTCGCGGTGGATGACCATGACGTCGGTCCCGGATGTCAACGTGCCTTCAAACACGCGCCCGATGCCGATGCGTCCAACATAGTCGTTGTAGTCCAGCGTGGTGACGAGCATTTGCAACGGTGCGGATGCGTCGGCTTTGGGGGCTGGGATGTACTCGAGAATCATTTCAAACAAGGCATCAATGTTGTCGGGTATGTTGTTGAGGTCGCGTGTGGCGAACCCCTTCACGCCCGATGCGAACACCGTCGGAAAATCGAGGGCATCATCGCCCGCGCCCAGTTCGATGAACAGGTCCAGCACTTCATCGAGAATCTCACGCGGCCTGCCGTCGTGTCGGTCGATCTTATTGATGACAACCACGGGGCGCAGGTGCGCTTCGAACGCTTTGCGCAGAACGAATCGGGTTTGTGGCATCGGGCCTTCAAACGCATCCACCAACAGAAGGCAGCCGTCAGCCATCTTCAAGACGCGCTCAACTTCACCGCCGAAGTCCGCGTGGCCGGGCGTGTCGATGATGTTGATCTTCGTACCCTTGTAGGTGATGGCGATGTTCTTCGACGTGATCGTGATACCGCGTTCGCGTTCGAGGTCATTGGAATCGAGGATGCGATCGCCCTTGAGCTGGGCTTCTCGAAATTGCCCGCATTGGCGGAGCATTTGGTCGACGAGCGTGGTTTTGCCGTGGTCGACGTGGGCGATGATTGCAACATTTCGAATCTGCATAACATTATTCACAATAAATACTTAGCGCCACTCAGCCGAGGGGGTCGCCACTGGGTTACAGGTGGGCGCCGGGCGGCATCATAGCGAGTTTCCTGGAAATTTCAGCCAACGGGACGGCGGCCAATGGGTCGGTTTGGGATGGCGGTTTCTGGCGTGGTTCAGGCGTCTTCGGAATCGGTTTTGGGGTTTTCGATCTCGGTGAGGATGCGGGCAGCGTCCACTGGGGAAAGCCTCGTCAATCGATTCTGAACGCGGAGGTTTATTCGCCGAGCGGCTAAGATGACTTCGCGGGGTTTGCGTTCCCACTTCGCCGCCCATTCGTAGGCCTTCAAGTTCTTCGGTTGGCATGATGTTTTGCGCGGGGGTTCGGTTGCGCGCGCTCTTGAATCGGGATGTTTTGGGGCGTCGCTGTTCATGTCAACCGCCGCCTTGTCGTTGGTAGTCACCGCTTTTTCCTCCGGTTTTTGATTCGAGTCTTATCGGCCCGATGACAATGCCTTTATCTGCGCTCTTGGTCATATCGTAAAGTGCGAGTGCGGCTACGGAAGCTGCCGTCATCGCCTCCATCTCGACGCCGGTTCGGGCGCAGGTTCTTGCGGTGGCTCGGATGAGCAGTGATTGTTCGCCTTCGCGCTCGATGGAAATATCAACCCATTCGAGTGTCATGGGGTGGCACAAAGGGATGAGATCTGCGGTGCGTTTAGCCGCCTGGATGCCTGCAATTCTCGCGACGCCGATCACGTCACCTTTCGGCAAATCGCCCGCGAAGATTGCGTCGATCACTTCGGGACGGGTCGTGACGAGAGCACTGGCGACGGCTGTTCGCGTTGCGATCGGCTTTTGGGAAACGTCCACCATGCGCGCTTCACCGCTTTCGGTCAGGTGTGATAGGGGTGGCGTGTTTTGTTCCATGGTTCGCAGGCTCACAAGCCGCAGGCAGAGAAGGGCCTTCGGTGGTCCATAGGATTGTAATAACCAACGGGGTTGTAATGGATTTCACCCGCAATTACAAAAAAGAAGCTGCGATCAGTCCACCGCTGTTGAGCGCGATCGGCGAGCCCGTGGGGCAGGCCTCTGCGGGCAGGGGGCGGCGCGTCGCCATTTTTATTGTCGCCATTTGCATGATCAATTTGTTTGACCTTGCACTAACCATGCAAGCCCATGCCGATGGAATGCTGGATGAGCAGAACCCTATTGCTCGCTCGATTCTGCAAATCGGACCGGCTGCCCTTTCTGCATTCAAACTCGCCGTGATCGCAGGTGCCGGTTATGTGTTGTTTTCGTTTCGACGTCACCGCTGCACGGAATTCGCCAGCATTTTTGTGCTCATCGCGTATGTTGCGGTCGCTCTGCGGTGGCGGCTTTGCTATGCGTTGTACGACTTTACCGCGTCGGGCGCATACGACAGCGGCGGACTTGTGTTGGCGTCTCCCATGAACGGTCTCGTTGGTTTTCTCTGACGTGATTTCTTGCCGGTTCCAGCATGACTTGCCCGAGGATGAGAATTGGCTGACAATATCGAGTCCGTAAGGTATTGACCGTTGGTATTCCGTATCGGTGCCAGAGAGGAAAGCCATGTCTGCGACGTTGGAACTCACTCCGTTTCTGATTGAGTCGGAGGAAACGAAGGTCACGTTTCGCTTTGACCCTGCATCGCTGGAACAGGGATACGAGTATCCTGCAAATCTCGAAACGCGGCTTGAGGAGTTGGTCGAGCAGAATCCGAACCACTTCGGAAACCGGGAAGTTCAAGTGGACCTCGAATCGCTCCCGGCGATCAGTTCCAAACAGTTGGGTGCGATGCTTGCAATCCGAAAGGCGTGCGTTCCCAATAGCAGCGTGCGCGTTTTGAACCTGCGGCCCAACGTGCTGCAACTATTGCAGGTGACCAAGCTGGGCGATTTCTTCGACTGGACGTAGGGCTGGTTCTGCGCACATCGCACCCGTTTGGATCGATTTGATTGATTTATCGCCGGTCCGTTCCTTGCCGAATCCCACTGACACCGAATTTGTGAACTCAGAATTCGCGAACTATGTGGCCTTGAGGTGTGCGCTGAGCAATTCCACCGTTTCGGGTGAATCGATGGCCGATTTCCCAAAACCCGCGACGGCACCGGATTGTTGAGCGGTGGCTTGGGCGTCGTCAAAGTTGCTCACAAGCATGATCGGTGCGTTGACGGCAGGCTCGCCGGATTTGAGGCGCTCGATGAGCGATTGGCCCTCGTCACCATTGGCATCGAAGATTCGATTGACCAGAATCAAATCATACTCGTAGAACTGGAGCAGGTGGTTGACCTGATCGACATCGCGGGCTCGATCCACCGTGGCGTCGAACTCGGATTTTAGAAGTCGGGTGATGCTGCCGTGGTCCATGTCGCACTGGCCTACATCCAGCACTCTGGGTTTGACGTCGGAGTTCATCGCGCAATCCTCTCGTGGTGCGATTCAACATTCAACAATGTAGGGTCCGCTGTGCGGACCGTGTTTCGGTGTCGAACGTTGTTCCCGTGACGGTTCGCACAGCGGACCCTACCAAAGACATCGAAAGCAACAGTCACGACGGGGGGCGTTTGTTACTGGGGCCCGGTGATGATCGTCGCCAGCGAACTCC
>JAADIU010000057.1 GCA_013151185.1 Planctomycetota bacterium | reverse complement strand
GGTGCTAGTGGCTGACTTCTGTGACGGTGACTCGGACGGCTTCTTCCAATGTGGTCAGGCCTCGGCGCACTTTGGCGAGGGCGTCGTCGCGCAGCATGATGGCTCCGTGCTTGACCGCGTAGGCGTACATTTCTTCCGTCGAGGTTTTATCCATGACGAGGCTTGAGAGGCCGGGGTCGAAGGGCACATATTCGTAGATGCCCAGTCGATCGTAGTAACCGCTTCGACCGCAGCGAGCGCAGCCGGTGCCTCGGTACACCTTCACATCCTCTCGCTCTTCGGGGGTGTCCATCATGCGGCGCTCGGCTTGATTGGCGTCGAATTCTTTTCGACAGTGCGTGCATATTTTTCGGACCAGTCGCTGCGCCATCACGCCGATGATCGCGCTCGACACGAGGTACGGTTCGCAGTTCATGTCGAGCAGGCGCGTCAGCGCACCGACGGCAGAGTTCGTGTGCAACGTGGCGAACACGAGGTGCCCCGTCAGCGAGGCTTCCAACGCAAGGTGCGCGGTTTCTTCATCGCGGATTTCACCGACCATGATCACATCGGGATCGTGTCGGACGATGCTGCGCAGGGCAGCCGCGAACGTGACGCCATATTCGGAATCGACCTGCACCTGATTGATGCCGGGCATGTGGTACTCGACGGGGTCTTCGATCGTGATGATGTGCCGATCGATGCTGTTGATTTGTGCGAGGGCTGCGTACAAAGTCGTACTCTTTCCGCTGCCCGTCGGGCCGGTGATCAAAACGATGCCATGCGGCCTGCGAATAAGCCGCTCAAAGGCTTGGCGGGTTTCGAGTTCCATACCAAGTTGTTCGAGATTGACAGCCGACCGATCCATCGCGAGCAATCGCATGGTGACGCGCTCACCGTTGACGGTTGGGATGATGGCCGTGCGGATGTCGATGGTTTGTTCAAAACTCTTGTGTGCAAATCGACCGTCGAGCGGTTTGCGATGCTCGGTGATGTCGAGGTTGGCGAGCACTTTGATCCGGGAAACAAGGGCGGAGGCGGCTTCTGTGGGATAGGCCCGGGCTTCGATCATGCGTCCGTCGATGCGATAGCGCACGCGGAGGCGGTCTTCTTCCGATTCGATGTGGATGTCGCTGGCCCGACGGTCGACGGCTTCGTCGATCATGCTGTCGAGTTGTTCGGACATGTTCAGCCCGGTGGATGATACCGTGGTGGTGGCCTGTGCCGAAGGAATCGCCTGGGCTGTGCGCGTGCCTTTGTGACGCGCCTGGCCGTACACTTCGTTTTGTGTTTCGACGATTTGGTATGCGGGGCTGACCACGAGTTGAATCGGGCGATCGAAACGGCTCGTTAGCATATCGTGGATGCCTGCGCCTCCGGGGTCCGCGACAGCCGCGACCAGCCCACCGGAAACTTCGCCGAATACGATGCACCGTCGCAGTCGCGATTCGTTTTCGGGCAGGGCTAAGAGCCAACCCGTCGAAGGTTTTCGTCGATTCAAATCGAGAAACCGAATTCCGTAGTGCTCCGCGTAAATCTGCGCGACTTCCGAATCGCTGATCATGTCGTCGTTCACAAAAATGTCGACGATCGACTGGCCGGTCAGTTCGGATTCGATTTTGATCTTGCGCAGGTGCGCGGTCTTCAACTCTTGGCGTTCCTTAAGCCGATTGATGATCCTTCTTTGTGCGGCAACAGGTGCGCTCATGGATGTGCCCCGTTTTCCTGACGTGGTTCAAAGAATGGTAGGATCCGCTGTGCGGACCGTTACAGAAACCATATTCGATACAAAAAAATGGTCCGCACAGCGGACCCTACACCTACACTTCGCACGGTCTTACCCATGCCCAACCACCATGATCGTTGTATCGTCTTCGGGCGTTTGGCCGGAGAGGTGGTTCATCATGGCATCGTGAACGCACCCTCCGACGTGGTTCGTGTCGCCGAATGCGTCAGCGTCCAACAGCAGTTCGTGAATGCGTCGCTCGCTGAATGCTTCGTCGGCATTGTTGACCGCATCGATGGTCCCATCGGTGAAGCCGACGAGGCGAAACTTTCCGGGCAGCTCGATGGAGGTCACCTCGTACATATAAGATGAGTCGATCCCGAGAAGCAGTGACGGCTGATCGAGTGTGACAAGGCGTCCCGGACCGACCAACACGACCGGTGGCGGCATTCCCGCATTGATATAGCTGAGTTTGCCGGCAGACAGATCGCAGACCACCGCGAGGCACGACACGAGTTGCCTGCCCGTCAGTCCTGCGATGCGTGTGTTGAGCATGTTGAAAATCGACGCCAAGTCGAGATCGCCCATGTGCCCCGCTGTTTCGAGCGCTGTGCGAATCATGACGGCTTGTGCCAATCCGCACGGTCCTTGCCCGCCAGCATCCACAAGCGTCAACAGGCAAGATTGATCGTCGATTGGGATGACGTCGGAAAAATCGCCACACCGCGCCGCGCCCTGACTTGTCTTCACGAAAACGTCGAACGTTTCGTTGGCTTCGGGTTCTTGCGTCAGTGCCTCGTGTGCGCGCTGAGAAGACGACACCCATGCCGACTCCTGAAGTCCGATCGTATCGTTGAGTCGCTTGGCTGTCTTGGCCATCGATGAACCCACAACGGCACCAGCAGCCAGCAGGTATTGAATGTCGGCTGGCTTGAAGGCTTGGCTGCCCACGGGTCTATCGACGTACAACACACCGATCGGAGTGCCACGAAATGTCAGCGGCGCTGCGACAGCGGCTGCTGCGTATCCAGTGTCGTAGCTTAGTTTCTTGTTCGATTGCGGATAGCGTCCCGCCACCTTTTGCAAGATCGTGGCGAGCGAAAAGGCTTGGCTGACCGGTATGCGTGATCCAGCCACCGTTCGTCCCAAGCCGCGATGGGCGATCGGGCGCAGGGAGTGTTTGTCTTCACCACGCACCGCAATGAACCCACGCTCGGCTTGAAGTTCGACGATGATTTCGGACAGGCATTTGTCAGCAATGTCTTCCGCCCGCGATGTCAAACCGAAATCGGTTGACAGGGCGGAGAGCTTCTCGATGTGCTCCAAACTGAGATTGAGCGGTGATTTGATTTTGACCCACTCGCAATCGGCAGGCTCTTTGGAATCGGGGGTGAGAAACTCGGGCGTGAGTTCCTGCGATTGGCCGTCGGGCTCGATGTATTCGAGAACGTGGTCGCCGACGCGAACCACATCGCCGGGGATCAACATCGACTCGGTAATCTGCTGCCCGTTGACGTATGTTTTGTTGCGACTTCCAAGGTCTCGGACGCGGTACCTGCCTTCGGCTTCGCGCTCGAAGCGGGTGTGCTCGCGCGAGATCATGTCGTCGACAAAGACGATGTCGCACGAGTTCACGCGCCCAATGACCGCCGGTTGTGAACCGAGCAGGAAGGTACGCAGTTTTCCGGAGTCATCGAGGAATCGTAATTCGGGCATGGCGATCCTTTTGGTGGGTCGACCGTTTGTTTTCTGGCATTCGGGGTGCGAATTTTTCAGCGAACGTATCGTTACTGTGTTCCCAAGCTGGTCCCGCCAATGATTGACCGTCAATAATTGAACCGTGTCGCAATTTGTTCCCCACCCCTGAAGGGATGGGCCACCCAGCACCTAACCCAACAGTGAACGTATCGCTGCTATGTTCTTAGCTGGAATTGATACCGCATATTCGTTGGTGAAACAACTTGACCGGTGGGTTCGCTTGCTGGCGGGTTACTTCAAGATGGCTCTGCCCTTTTTTCCGATCTGGAATCGCACGGGGAACAATCGTTTGAACTCCCAGTTTTCTTTGGCGACTTCGAGCATCGTTTTGACGCTTCGCTTTGCGATGCCCTCGAACCGGACGGTGCCATCCACGGTGATTCTGATCGCTTTGTCGAGGTCAACGAGATCGTCGTTGAGCAGGAGTTCGATGCGATGGCAGCGAAGGGTGTGGATTTGGATGTGTTGTCCTTCGATGGTGCCCGCAATGCCGCCGAGTTTTTTGTCGAGCATGGCGGCCATCGCTTCTTCGGGCGATTCGCCAGCCCCCGGTGAGACGACCAACTGCTGCGAGGACCAAGGTCGGCCTGCGAATCGGGTTTGGCGAAGCCACTCGACGCGACTTTGGGACGTGTAACGAAATCGGTGGGAGAGCGTGTGATGCAGTGGCCCCCTTCGTTTTGACAGAATCTCTTGCAGGGCATCTTCCGGCGGAATGACGCCCCCGTGTCCGACTCCCGGAAGTTCGACCATGGTGATCGGTAAGTCGAGCCTGCGCGCCGAATGTTTGAGGAAGCGGTTCCACACTGCGATACCTGCCGGCTTACCTGTGGTTGGGTCGATGCTCTGGTCGTTCTCGCCATAGACCACCAACATGGGGACGTTTCTCGCATTGGGCAGTAAGACGTCGACGCAAGCGGAGCCCATCTGGATGGCAAAAGTGCCAGCCAATGGCACTACTGCTGCAAAGGAGTCTCCGAAGAATGTGGCCATCAAGAACGAAGCGTGTCCGCCAAGCGAGTAGCCCATCGCATAGACGCGGTCGGTGTCAATGTGATAGCGACGCTTGAGGGTTTGAAGGAGTTTTCGCGGTTCTTCGGTTGCTTCGGCGGTGGAACCCAGCCACATTCCGTCGTAGTCGGTCGGTGCGGCGACGATGAATGTGTCGCCCTTCTCGCGAAGAATCGCGATCGCCGCTTTGATGAAATTCTTACCGTTGCCGCCTTGGCCATGATAGGCGAGAAGAAGTGGGTATGCGTTTGCGGGGTCGTATCCTTTGGGCAGGTGGACTTCGACTTCCAGTGTTTTTGCGGTTCGTTTTTTTGCCGACGGCACGTTGACTTGTACGGTTGAAAAACCCGGCTCCATGTCTTCCCATATTTGAGCCTGCTGGAGGGCAGCGGCTATTTCTGTGTGAGACGCTTTCAAAAGTTCGCGGAGTGCCGGTCTGCGAGCGGACGCGTCCTTGGCGGTCAGATACGTTTGCACGTGTTCGATTCGCGCCTTGGTTTCATCGGGGAGCGTGTTCTCTTTGTCGCCCATCGCGGGCAGGAACAGGGTTATCATCGAGAAAAGGATTTGAATCATCGCCAGCGCTCCGGGCGTTTGGGTTAGAGGACGGAGTCGTGAATCGTCGGTGTTGCCCGTATTATACGCTTATTTGCGGTGGAGCGATGCAGCGGCTCTGGTTTCTCGGGGGGGCGATTTTGTGTTCGTTCGACGTATCTACAGCGGATTTCTATAATCCTGTCGTAGCGGTGCTGTTTGATACTCGAGGATCTCGCGAAGGTCCACACACGTTTTTGGAGAGAACATAGGTCATGCACAAACGAGGCGGTTTGTCGGCAACGCACGAGATGTACCTCAAGATCATCTACCAATTGAGGGCGTCGGGTGATCCCGCGCGGGTGGGGCAGATGGCGAAGGGGCTGGGTGTGCATCCTTCGACGGTGTCGGCAGTGGTGCGCACGCTCGAAAAAATGGATTTGGTGACGCACGATCGCTATGGCGTCGTCAAGCTGACCAGTTTGGGCGAGCGGTTGGCGGGTTGCGTTGCCCGTCGATTTGAAGTGCTGCGCGAGTTCTTCATGAACGTGTTGGGGTTGGACCAGGAAACGGCAGAGATTGAAGCGTGCGAAACGGAACACGCGCTCAGCCCCGATACGATTGGCCGACTCGAACACCTTGCCGCACAATTGGCCAAGATGGATTTCAAACCGCCGGTTGATTATGTACCGCCAGACGATGCGGAATGTTACGAGTGCATCGAAGCGGGTACCTGCCGAGCCGCGCAAGCTGTTCCCCTGAAACAGTCCACACCTGCACGCGAGTAAGCCGTATCCAAAAAAAGCGGACCACCGCAATGGGTGATCCGCTTCGTTTATGCTTGCTACACATCATTTTTGGTGGGCGTTTATTCGTCCAGTTATTGCATCCCTACGACCTGCGACGCAGCACCACGGTCGCGCCGAATGCCAACAGAACTATCGACGCAGGTTCCGGTACGACGACGGCTTGGAATACGGTGTAGATGTCGCACCGGTAGTGGAACGGCAGCAGAATCGGATTGTTGATATCCGTTGTGGACGGGTCGAGCATGACGCTCTCGTCTTCCCAACGCATGGATGCGGTGCCTTCGAGCACGTTACCGCGAAGTTCTTCAACCGTGATTGTTCCCGTCGAGACGCTCGGAAGTTCGACGGACTGCCCCGGAAATCCGTATGCGCTCAGATCGTTCGTGAACGTGATTTCGTAAATGTCTTCGGTTTCAAAATCGAATGTTCCGTCGCCGTTGTCCACGAGGCGGCCCGGTTCGGAACCAGGGATGATGCTCACCGTAATCGGACCGGTTTCAACATCTGCACCGGTGCTGTTGGGCAGGAGGATCGATCCGATTTGCTGCGAGTAGTTCGTGAATTTTGCCGATCCGGCATCGAAGTCGATTTCCATCCCGAAGCTGGTGCTGGAAATCGTCGAATCGCGTAAACCTCCCTGGTCGAAGAAGTCCAGCGAAAACGAGCTTTCGGGTGCTTGTGCGGAAAAGTCTTGTTCTGCCGTTAAAATGTACGGGACAGCCGACGCGGTGGTGAATGAACCTAGAGTGGTGACGGCTACAGCTACAGCGATCCTGGGGAATCTGCGCATTTCCTGTTCTCCTATGTTTTTGAAATCTCTCTCTACCCTCGTGGCGAACAAGGAAGTGCGCCCGGCCCGGTAGCTCCGATAGACAGATGACCAAGAAACGTGCGGATTGTCAACGGTGTTGGCGTATCGATGGCGTCCGTTGCGATATCGCAGCCCGTGGGGTTTTGCTGCGTCCCGGTTGGCCGACAAGATTCGACAAATTTGGGGCGTAGGATCGCGGTTTGTGTTCGCCGGTTGACGGTGGTTGCGTAGGATTTAGCTTACGTCGAACGAGCGGAATCGAAAGTGACTCCCTGAATCCATCATGCGCGATCTTCCAGCCGACATTTCAAACGATCTTTCTTGCGACCGGGACGCGCTCGCGCAGTTGCAGCGCGCGAAGTTGGCGGTCTTGTTTAACGTGTTGCGCAATCGTCAATCACAAAGCGGGCAGCCGACTTTCTACAGTCGCAAGTTCGATGGCATCGTGTTCGATCCGATGACGGATGACATCTGTAACCTTCCGTTCACGACCAGGGCCGAGTTGCAAGCCGACCAGCAGGAACATCCGCCATACGGAACCATCCTGACGCAAGATGCAGATTCATACGTTCGGTTCCATCAAACGTCGAGCACTTCGGGAAAACCGCTGCGTTGGCCCGACACGCAAGCCAATTGGGACTGGTGGATTCGCTGTTGGCAGTTTGTGCTTCACGGTGCAGGCGTGGTCGCGAGTGATCGGGTTGTGTTTCCGTTTTCGTTTGGGCCGTTCGTTGGGTTTTGGTCTGCGTTTGATGCGGCGAGCAGGTTGGGTTGCCTTTGTTTGCCGGCAGGTGGTATGTCAACATCGGCGCGACTTGCGTTCATCGAAGAGAACGAAGCAACGGTGATCTGCTGCACACCAACGTATGCACTGCGAATGGCTGAAGTCGCTGAATCGCAGGGGCGTTGTCTGCGCGACATGTCAGTGCGATGTTTGATCGTCGCGGGCGAACCGGGCGGAAACATTCCCGCGACGCGGTCGAAGATTGAAACGGCATGGGGTGCGACCGTGTTCGACCACGTCGGCATGACCGAGATCGGGGCATGGGGTTTTCAGACCGAAGCATATCGCGATGGCGTGTATCTGATCGAAAGTGAATTCATCGCCGAAGTGATCGACCCAAAAACGCTTCGGGTTGTTGGCGACGGTGAATTGGGCGAGTTGGTCTTGACCAACTTGGGGCGAACGGGAAGCCCGTTGATTCGCTATCGCACAGGCGATTTGGTGCGGATGACGACCGATCCCGGTCCCGAGAAAATTCAATTTGCCCGGATGGTTGGCGGTGTCATAAGCCGCGTGGATGACATGCTGGTGATCCGCGGAAACAACGTATTTCCTTCGGCGATCGAAGGCGTGCTGCGACGTTTCGATGAGATCGTTGAGTACCGCGCGAAACTGCTTGATGCAGGCCCGATGAACGATCTCTTGATCGAACTTGAACTCGCTGCGGGCGAGGCGTCGCCAGCGTTTCTCGATCAGGTGGCCGACGCAGTTCGAGACAAGTTGAACTTTACGCCGACCGTTGTCCAAGTGTGTGCGGGCAGTCTGCCGCGTTCGCAAATGAAATCCAACCGAATCGAGAAGCTGTCCGACGTGTGACACTGGGCGGGTGGGGAATGCCAAATTCTGGTACGATGTTCATGGTTTGAATGTTTTTGTGTTCCAAGAGACTCCATCAATCACAACAATTTCGATCACAACAGTCGAATTGAAGGAAGGTTGGTCGTGAAACAAATCCCTGCTCTCGTTTTCGTGTTGGGCGTTGTTGTTAGCGTTTCCAACGTGCGCGCGAATGATTGGCCCTCGTGGCGCGGGCCCGAACAAAACGGTGCGTCGCGCGAATCGGCTCCGGTGACGTCGTGGTCGGTCGATGGCGAGAACCTGCTTTGGAAATCCGACGTGGGCGGGCGCACAACTCCGATCGTGATGAACAACCGACTCTACGCGATCACGCCTGTGGGCGAAGGTGAATGCCGTCAGGAGCGCGTGGTGTGTCTCGACGCAGCCACCGGCAAAATACTCTGGGAGCATCGCTTCAATGTGTTCCACACCGACATCGTTGAAAATCGCGTGGGGTGGACTGCGGTGGTGGGCGATCCGCAAACAGGCAACGTGTATGCACACGGAACCGGGGGCGAGATGTTTTGCTTTTCGGGCGATGGCGACCTTCTGTGGAAACGATCGATGACGGAAGAGTTGGGTCGCATCAGCGGATACGGAGGTCGGCTTCATACTCCTATTATCGATGAAGATCGCGTGATCGTCAGCTTCTTGAATTCCAGTTGGGGCCCAATGGCCAAGCCGACCCATCGCTGGGTGGCGTTCGATAAGCGCACCGGCGAGATCATTTGGTGGGCAGCACCTGGTGGCAAGCCATTGGATACCACATACTCATGCCCGGTGGTTGCGGTGATTGGCGGCAAGCGAATGCTCATCGCAGCCGCGGCTGACGGCAATGTATATGGTATGTTGGCCCGTTCCGGTGAGCGGGTGTGGTCATACAAACTGAGCAAGCGTGGTTTGAATACTTCGATCGTTGTCGAGGGAGACTATGCCTATGTGACCCACAGCGAAGAAAATCTTACCACAACGAAGATGGGCGCGATCGTATGTATCGATGCTTCCAAACGTGGCGACCTGACCGAGGACGGTGCGGTTTGGCGACACGATGGTTTTGCGGTTGGCTATGCTTCGCCCGCGTTGGCCAATGGCCGCCTATATGTGATGAGCAACGCCGCGGACTTAATGTGCTTCGATGCGAAAACCGGTAAACAACACTGGACCTACGATCTGGGCCGCGTAGGAAAAGGCTCGCCAACCGTGACGGCAGACGGTGTGATATATATCGCTGAGCAAACCGGAGTCTTTCACATTCTCAAAGACGAAGGTGATAAGTGTGTATCACTGGACTCAGACAGGTTCGTGCGCGACGACAACCTCGTCAACGAAATCTACGGATCGCCAGTGGTCGCCAATGGCCGCGTGTACTTTATGACACGGTATGGCACTTATTGCCTGGGGTCTGGCGACGGGACGACGAGTGTGCCAGTTCCGACCATGAAAACTACGAAAGAGTGTATCGGTATCTACATCGTACCGGGCGAAGTGACTGTTGCGGCAGGCGAATCGGTCAAGTTTGAACTGCGACAGGAAACAGAAGGCTGCGAGATTGACGAGATTGAGCTGTCACCCGCCTCATCTCAATTGACGTTGATTTGGTTGGTCAAGGGCGGTCACGGCGAAATGTCGCAATATGACACTTGGCCGCAAAATAACACTTTTACGGCGAAGACCGGTGGGTTTGGTGCTGGGGTGATTGAACTGGTTGCTGATTACAACAAGGACGATGTAATAGCGACGGCCCGCATTCGGGTTTGTCCGAAGCCGCCATTTGCGGTGGACTTTGAAGATATGAAGGTGGGTTCGGTTCCTCCTGGTTGGGTTGGGGTTTCTAAGAAAACCGATATTGTCGACGTGGATGGCGGGAAGGTACTTCGGAAAATTGCGAGTAAGAAGTTTCCTTCGCCTCCATTCATGCGGCTTCGGGCTTATGCGGGGCCGCCGATTGAAGGTGGGTATACCGTTCAGTGTGACGTGATGGGTCGGGCGAAGAAGAAACGATTCAAGCCGGATATGGGTTTGATCAATTCGCGGTATCGGTTGGTGGCATTGGGTAATGCGAAGAAGCTTAGGGTGGAGTCATGGGCACCCATGCCTCGCGTTCGCCACGATGTGAAGTTCGAATACAAGCCCGACGTTTGGTACACGATGAAGTTTCAGGTTGAACCGGCGGGTGGAAAAGCCCACCTTCGCGGAAGAATCTGGCCACGCGGTGAGGCTGAACCGGAGGCTTGGCTGATTGACGTGGTGGATTCCTGCCCGAATACGGAAGGGAGCCCGGGGCTGTACGCTTATTCGGCCAATACCACTTCTAAGAGTGACGGTCCTGAAAACTACTACGATAATTTCAAGGTAATGAACAATGAATAAATGTTTGCCCATTCTTCGGGCGTATGGGGTTGGATGCGTGCTGGCTTTCATGGTTTCTGTGCCCGTGGTGTCGGCTGGCCAGCAGACCAAGGCGAAGCGCGGTGATTGGCCGATGTGGGGTGGCTCGCCTGATCGCAATATGGTTTCAGACGAAACGGGGATTCCGGCGACTTGGGATTTGGCTACGAAAAAAAACATCAA
>JAADIU010000161.1 GCA_013151185.1 Planctomycetota bacterium | reverse complement strand
AATCAGAAGGAACGCGGATGAATCTATTCGGGTCATCGGGAGTGCTCCCGCAAGAAATCGCCACACCGTTGCTCGAAGAGCCAGCCGGGATCCTGTCGGTGCTGTTGGCGGTGTTGGCCATTATTTTTGCCCTGGACTCCCACCCCAGGTTCGGCAAGATCTTTAAGATCATCCCCGCACTGGTGTTTTGCTATTTCATCCCAACCACGCTGACGACATTCGGCGTCATCCCGCACGAATCAGCCCTGTACGACTTCGTCAAGCAACACGTCTTGCCCGCCAGCCTGCTCCTTCTCATCTTGGCGCTCGACTTGCCCGCGATTCTTCGACTTGGCTGGAAGGCCGTGGTGATGCTGCTGGCTGGTACGCTTGGCATCGTCATCGGCGGCCCGATTGCGCTGTTGATCTGCCAGGACTCGTTATCGCCGGATATCTGGCGCGGTATGTCGGCGCTCTCAGGAAGTTGGATTGGTGGCACTGCCAACATGGTCGCGATGGGAAAAGCTGCGAATGTATCAAGCGAGATGTTCTCAATGATGATCATTCCTGACGTGCTGGTGGCGAACGTTTGGATGGGCACGCTCCTGTTTCTCGCCAGCAGACATAAAACCATCGATCGCTTCATCGGCGCAGACTCAAGCGCCATCGAAAAGTTGAAGCACAGCATGGAAGATTTTCATGCCCGGACGAACCGTATCCCATCGTTGACCGACTTCATCGTCATCCTGGCGCTGGGATTTGGTGGGTCGTACTTCAGTTACCGAATGGGACTCAGCCTCGACAGCGTGCTCAAGTCCAGCGAACGCTTCGCATCGTTGACAGACTACCTATCCGCCTCGACGTGGAAATATATCTTCGCAACAACGATCGGACTGCTATTGTCATTCACGAAAGCGCGAAATTTAGAAGGCGCTGGCGCGTCCAAGATCGGCACTGTCATGATCTATCTGCTCGTCGCCTGCATCGGTGCAATGGCTAGCTTCAAGAAAATCGGCGACAACATTGGACTGATCTATCTCGCTTTCATCTGGATCGGTGTACACATTGTCGTTTTGCTAACCGTGGGTCGATTGATCCGTGCGCCATTCTTCTTGATTGCGGTGGGTTCGCAGGCCAACATCGGCGGAGCCGCCAGTGCTCCGGTTGTTGCGGCTGCTTTCCATCCGGCGCTTGCTCCGATTGGGGCACTGTTGGCCATCGCGGGCTACGTCTTGGGAACGTACGCGGGGTGGGCGTGTATGCGACTACTCATGATGGTCGCAGGAGCCGACGCGATATAACCGAAAGGCGGGGCTCGCTTCAAACTTGGGTTCTTGAGAACGGGTACTTTTGTTTCTCCATTGAGAAGAAAGAAGAGTGATGATATGAAAATCAAACACAAACAGGTGATCGGTGTGTTGGCTATGCTGTCGATTGCGGTGGTGGTGCTTTCTAAATCTGCTGCCGAAGCCGCCAACGAGGGGGCGGCTGACGCGGGGCAGGCGATCAGCAGCAAGATCGAAGTCACGAAAGCCGGTGAGTTGATCCTCGTCGAAACCGTGATAATCGCAGCGCCTGTGGCCAAGGTGTGGGACGCATATACAACTTCGTCGGGTTATACGGCGTGGGCTGCACCGGTTGCAGAGATCGACTGTCGGGTGGGCGGCTTGATGCGAACGCACTACGATCCAAAGGCGAAGATTGGCGATCCGCAAACGATCACCAGCCGCATCGTCAACTACGTCCCGCAGAAAATGTTAACGCTCAAAGCCGACGTCTCGGAAAACTGGCCCGAGATTCTCAAGTCGCAAGCCGAGCATCTCTACAACGTCATCCTGTTTGAAGAAGTCGCCAAAAACAAAACACGCATCGTCTCGTACGGATTGGGTTACCGTGACAACAAGGAGATGCGCGGCATGTTGGACTTCTTCGTCGAGGCGAACAAAGGCCTCTACGCGAAACTCATCAAAGCCGTCGAATAAGCCGCGTAGGGTCCGCCGTGCGGACCGTTTTGAACACGATCTTCCCCCACCCCAAAGGGGATGGGCCACCCCCTCTTGTGCCCCGCGTGCATGGGCGTAGACGAGAATGGTCCGCACAGCGGACCCTACCGGCATGGCTATGTGACGTTGGCGTTGTACTCGTCCGTGCTGTCGGCTCGGTGGGCGACGATGACGATGTTGTACTTTTCTGCGAGGTCGATCATCGCTTCGTGATCGACGACGAACGTTTTGTCGGCTTCTATGACCAACGCTTTGGCCCCATTTTTCTTGAGGTTTTCGATGGTATCGGGTCCGACGGTGGGCACGTCGAAACGCATGTCCTGATTTGGCTTTGATACTTTGATCAACACCCAGCCGCCCGCTCTGCACAACTCGCCAGCGCGCACGATCATGCGATCGGTCCCTTCAATCGCTTCGACTGCGATCACGTCCTGCTCTTTGACCGCGATTGACTGCCCGATGTCGAGGCATCCCATTTGCTTGGCGACGGGCCAACCGAATTCGATATCGCGCAGCTGCGCCGCCGTGGGCTGGTTGCGGGTAAGCACGCCTTCTTTCGCCATCGATTCCATTAGATATTTCACACAGTTTTCCATCAGGATCCCGCGCGATTCCAGAATATCTGCAAACGTGCCCAGGATGGAATCGGTTCGCTTGTCGGGCAGATGGAAGAACCAAAACCGCAGCGTCGTGAAATCGGGCAGCAAACGGAGAAGACGAAAGCGGCCATACATGTCGGACTTTTTGACCGAGCCCGCCAGAATCATCCGGTACGCATGTTCGCGAAGAAACAAACGAATAGCCCGACCCATCCGAGCCACACTGCACCAATAGAATTTATCTGCGATATCCGCAAGGGCGGGATCTGCAAATCCCCGCAAACCCAGGACCACCACGCGCTGCCCGGCTTGCCGAGCATTTTCGATCACCATTCGCGGCATCGCGCCGTTTCCGGCAATCAATCCGAGAACATTGTTTTCAAGAAGCGGAGCAGCCACGGTCTGATTCCTGACGCTTGCGGGCGAATCGTTTCGCGACAACTGGGGTAGGGTGCGTCCCAGACGCACCGTCTTGCACTTTCTTATTCGGTGCATCCGGGACGCACCCTACCTTGGATGTCGCACCGGAAGTGCATCGACCTTACTGGAATCGGTACTAAGGAGACCCATCGCCCAAGACAGCGTCACGCATGACACCATCCCTTGAAACGGCGGCTTCTGCTGTTAATTCTTTGACTGCATTTCTCAACTCTGCCAGCTCGGACTCCATCTCGCGAAACCGGATCCGCATGGCGGGAAGTTTCTGCATTGCGATCATCTGCCTGCGTGCGTTGCGAAGCTCCGTGCAAGGGGTGCCCAGTACGCTTTCACCCGCCTTCACCGAACTACCCACACCGGATTGCGCGTAAACCTTCGCGTTGTCGCCGATTGAAATATGACCAACCACGCCCGCCTGCCCCGCGATGATCACATGCCTGCCCACCGTGACCGTACCAGCGAGCCCGGCTTGCGCGACGATCATACAGTCCGGACCGATATCGCAGCCGTGTCCGATGGCAATCAAATCGCTCAACTTTGAACCGTGGCCTATGCGGGTGGTGCCCATGGTCGCGCGATCGATGGCACAGTTGGCCCCCATCTCGACATCGTCTTCGACGGCGACGTTTCCGATCTGCGGAATCTTCATCCACTTTTCGCCCGAGGGCGCATACCCCAAGCCGTCCTGACCAATCACCGTGCCCGAATGAAGCGTCACCCGATTGCCCAATGTGCATCCATCGTACACCGTCACATTCGCGTACAACGTCACGTCATCGCCAAGGATCGCGCCCGGTCCGACAAACGCACCCGGATACAGCGTGACATTGTCTCCGACAACCGCGTCATCACTAACGACAGCCGACGGCGCGATGTTCGGGTTGGCACCAACTTTTGCCGACGCGGCTACGGAAGCGAGTTCGTGAACGCCCCACTTCGGATGACGACGGTGCCCGTAAATTTTTTCGATGGAGATGGTGAGCGCTTGGTATGGCTCGGCGCAGATGATTTGCGGAATCTCGAGCTGCAGCGATTCGTCGGCTTGCATGAGAATTGCAGAAGCCTTGGTCGTGGCAATTTTTTCGCGGTACTTGGGATTGTTCAGAAAGGTAATGTCGCCATCGCACGCATCGTCGAGCGTATTGCAGCCGGTGATCACGCAGCCTGCGTCACCACGAAGCTCGTTGGCCAGACCCTGTTCGGTCAAGTATTTTGAAAGGTCACCCAGTGTCAGTGTATTCGGTGTATTCACAGTCTGAACCAACTCCTCAGAGAGAATCTCGCAACGACGGTATTAGTGCGTTTGCGAGCAGAAATGTCAATCTACGCAGGCCTGCAAGTTTTGGCGGCGGGGTGGCTGCGGCTGCTATCGACCCACACAAGCCAAACCGAACAGCCCCGCCCCCCAGGGGCAGTTCGCATAGCTAGGTGGCTCATACGCTTCCCAACAAATTCTCGTGCGCGTTAGGCGCTTGTTAGGGTTGCGCACTTTCGCAAAGGTTGCGAGACTGACTCTTTTCAAAGGAGTCAAGCCATCGACATCAATCTGCGCCACCCCGATGACACGGACCGGTTGAACCGACTGGTCCGCCAAGCTACCAACGCCAAGCAGCGTGATCGACTGCGCGCGGTCGAGCTGGCTATCGCCGGTCAACCCACGTTGGCCATCATGCGGATGCTCGGTCGCTCGCGCGGTTTCGTTCAACGCTGGTGCTACGTCTACCGCGATCGCGGGTTGGAGGCGGTGGCTGCTAAGTCCCCGCCGGGTCGACCGACCCGTCTGCCGACCGAGCAGCACGAGGCATTCAAGCGGCGCGTATTGGCTGGACCGACCGAGGCCGACGGCGTCTGCACGCTGCGGGGCCGCGACTGTATCGCCATCCTCGAAGCTGAGTTTGGCGTGCCATACTCTCTCTCGGGCGTCTATGAACTGTTGCATCGGCTCAACCTCGCGGTACTCGTGCCGCGTCCCCAGCACCGTCACAACGACCCCGAGGCGATGCGACAGTGGACGCAGCGCGCCCCCTTTTTGTCCGCGAGACGCAGCAGAAGTACCTCGACCAACGCATCACCGTCTGGTTCCAGGATGAGGCGCGCATCGGACAACAAGGCACACTGACGCGTGTGTGGGCCGAGCGCGGCAGCCGGCCTCGTGCGGTGCGGCAAACCGAGTACAAATGGGGCTACATCTTCGGGGCGGTAGACCCGTTGACTGGCCAATCCTCAGCCCTGATTGCCCCAACGGTCAACGCCGATCAGATGAGCCATCACCTGCGGATGATTGCGCAGGAAGCGGGCGACGATGTGCATGTGGTGTTGGTCCTCGACGGCGCTGGCTGGCACAAAGCCAACGACCTGCAGATACCCGAGTCGATGACGCTGCACTTTCTCCCGCCCTATTCGCCGGAACTGATGCCGATGGAGCGCGTCTGGCAATGGATGCGCCAACACGATCTGAGCAACCGCATCTTTGAGAACGAGGCGGCCATCGACCAAGCCTGCAAAGAAAGCTGGAACAAGCTCACCCCGGAACGCCTAAAAACCATCACCGAAACCAAATGGCTCACGCACGAATTCTAAATGAGAAACGTATCAGTCTACCCCTTTATCGGGTTTTCACATGGACTGGCCGGGGCGATGCCCGGGCCTGTTGCATGTGACAACAATTCAGGTGAGTGGCCGATATATTGACGGTACCTGCGACGCTACCAGGAGACGATGGAGCTTATATCTTCGTAGTATCTCACACCTGGAAGGTCCGTTTCGTAAAGAACTCCCAATGGAATGCAGAGGTTCTTGATACTCGTCAGCCCGGGGCGGATCCCGTGCTCGTTTGTGTCAACTGTCTCAGCGTGGTCGAAAACCGCCTGACGAATGTCCGCTTTGGGAATGCCACGATCGTACGCCCGTTGGATCGCCCAAAGGCATTCTTCGACCCGCAGTTGATGTCTTGCTGCGATGTATGTGAGTAACGATTTTGGCGATTTTTGAACATTGATTTGCAACCAGTACCATCCAAGTGTCCCGACCGCCCTCCGATCACCGACCTGCTTGAATTGTTCCTGCCGTGTCTTGATTTCCGGGACGATTGTTGAATCACCTAAATGGGCGAGGGCGGAAAGCGCCCCCCAATGAAAAGCATCGTTCGGTGAATCGACGACCAGTTCACGCAGGACCGGCAAAGATTCGTCAGTCAGGAGGCTTAGAATCGCCTGCCCATGCTCCCCGCCGTTCCGCTGCCGTCGGACCATTGCTTCTGCAATCATGCGACACTCGTCTGCGGATCGCAGTTTTTCTGCGCATTCCTTCAGCGTTCGTCTATCCTGGTGGAACTCATACACCTTGGGATCTGCACAGCCGCTTGTGGTCAAGCAAACCAAGAAAAGTCCCGGAAGAAATCTTCCTCGTGACTGTCTCATCCGAAAGTACCTCAGCAAACGCATTCGATGCAGCGAAGACGTTCTGTGCTGCCCCACCCCGCTCATCGCATCATACTTGCCACCCCGCTCGGCGCAAAATGAAACGACGCCCCCAGCCAAATAACTAGGGGCGTCGAATATTTTCATCGCGTTCGCAAGCGTGAACGCCTGCGCGCAGTGTGTGATCGTAGGCCTGCATGAATCGCCGCCCCCAACCATGTCGGGAGAATAGGCTGCCCAAGATCAAAGACTCACCAGGCCATGATTAGTTGCCTAGGATGATGTACCCGACCTTCGTGTTCGGACCCGTTGTCGTTCCATCACCCGTCTTGAAGCCGACCAAGGTGCTGCTCGAGGCAACGTCGGTCGCGGGCAGGCCATACGGACTCGATGCGTTCGTATCGGGCACAAGCGCCCAACTGCCATTGTAATACTGGAGGAATTCACCCGAGCCGATTGAGCCCTTGCCCGAGATGAAAATGTGCGCACCGTCCGGAGTAATTGTGCAGGCTTCGGCCTGACCGAATCGACCATTGTTGGTTGTCGAACCATCAATGAACTCGTTACTTGCGAGGGAAGCGTTGGCGTTGGGCACGTCACCAACAGCGGCGCGAACTTCAATACTGACCAGATTTGCAAAATACACGTACTTGCCACCAGCCGCGCACTGCTCGCCGACGGTACTCGGATTTTGTGTCAGAAGCGTAGCCGTACCGTCCGCCGTATTGAGGAACCGAACGTTACCGAATGCTTCGTTGTCCTCATAGAAAATGTATCCGCCATCGAAACTGTAAGCGGTGTCGCTAATTCCGCCAAGCTCGGTCGTGTCATAGACGACCGGAGCAGCATCGGGATTCTCGATGTCGTAAATGTAGAACATGTTGCCGGACTTGGCCGCGATTTCCATGTTTTGCACGTCGATCTCGATGTGGTCCACGTTGCCTTCTGGGTCGCTATCGAAGCTGATGATGTTCGGTGTGTCGCCACTAACGTCGATGGCGATGATCTTCTTGCCGCCGTTGTCCGACGGACTGTTTCGGCAAACAACATAACCACCACCGGCGCGAATGTGGCCCTGGCTTTCGATTCCGACAGGGGTATTCTCCAAACGGATCGTGTCTTCAGCGATGTCGGTCCCCGTCTCAGTCGCGGTGTCATAAATCGTGATCAAGAAGCTATTGACGAGGGCGATCTTCTTGCCCGTCACTGCAAATGCTGAGGCCCGGTACGTGTCACCATTCGGAAGGTCACGTCCCGCCGTGTCACCGGCTGAGGGAATGATGTAATCGACGCCGGAAAACCCACCGTATCCGTAAACGAGAAGATCGTCGCCAACGGCAATCCGACCGCCGTTGTGAACATCAATGTTGGTCTTGACAGCCGTCGGGAGCGCTGCATTCCCACCGCCATCGTTGCCTTGGCCGTTGGTCCCGACGTCATTGCCTTGGCCATTCGTGCCGACGTCATTGCCACCGCCATTGTTTCCGCCGCCGTTGTTACCACCGCCATTGTTTCCGCCGCCGTTGTTGCCACCGCATCCGGTTTGACCGCCAACGATCAAGGCGAGTGCAGCCAACAACGCCACCGAGTTTTTCTTATGCATCATCTGTTTCGTAACCTCCAATAAATACCCATCCCGCGATAGCTCATTTTGCCATCAAGGGGAATCAGCCCGGCGAATACGCACGCGCAAACTCGCCCGTCCGGCCGTCATTCGATTTCAATAAGCAAAGAAGCAAAAAGAGACAGGTGTTCGCCGCGCCAACGATTCACAACCCACCCCAATTGCAGGGCGAAAGGATAACAGACGAACCCGCAACATCAAGTACCTGAAGGGAGCCGTCCATGCGAATACGCGGCCAGTAGAGTCTGTGAACGCGAATTCTCCGAACACAACATTGCTTCCTTTGGACGAATGTGCAGAAGCGATCAACGCAAGGCTTCGCGGCCCGTGCGGTGACTTGGCGTGCTCTCAACGGGTCTTGCCTCAGACGGATGGCTGCTTGGATTCACTTCTCAGAAGCGGGTATCGCCGGCTACGTTGTGAGGTTATCGCTGAACATGCGGCGGGCGTCGCCTACGATGTAGAAGGAACCGGTGATGCAGATCAGGTCATCGCGTGAGACGGCGCGTTCGGCGATGCTGAGGGCTTCCTGCAAGTCGTCTGCGACCTGCGCCATTTTGGTACACGATTCCTGGAACATGTGCAGCAACTCGCGCGGGTCGGCAGAGCGTTTGGTGCGCGACGACGTGAAGATGATTTTGTCGGCACCCAGTTGAACGTGGCGCAACATGCCTGCGATGTCTTTGTCTCGCTGACAGGCAAAGATCACGATCATCGAATCATACGGAACCGCTTGGCCGATGGCACGCATGAGCGCTTCCACACTTGCGGCATTGTGGGCACCGTCGATGAGGGTGCGGGGTTCTTCGCGGACCATTTCCATGCGGCCTTGCATGTGGACGTTGCCCAAACCTTCGATCGCTCTTTGGTCGTCGATTCGAAAACCGCGCGACTTGAGCGCGTCCATCATCGACAGCGCGACGCTGCAATTGATTGCTTGATGTTCACCGGGCAGCGGAACGGGCAAATGCTCGAACCGGCTTCTGGGTGTTGTCAATGACAACCGCGTGTGCGGTCCACGCAATCGGGTCGCTTCAAACCGATAGCTGAACTCATTGTCTTCGCCGGGAACGCAAAACGGAGCGTCCAAATCAGCCGCCGCCTGTCGCAAGACGTCCATGGCTTCGGCTTTTTGAGGAGCGCTGACTACGGGCACGCCCTTCTTGAAGATCCCGGCTTTCTCGGCGGCGATTTGCGCCAGTTCCGTGCCCAGCTGGGCGGTATGGTCGTAGCTGATGTTCGTGATACCGCAGACTTCGGGTTTGATTACGTTGGTCGAATCCAATCGGCCACCGAGGCCCGTTTCCACAACGGCGACTTCGACTTCACTTTCGGCAAACCATAGAAAAGCAGCGGCTGTCAGCAACTCGAAGTAGGTGAACTCTTCCGACTTACCGGTGACCTTCTCGCAAGCGGCTGCCGCTTTGGCCAATACTTTCGTGAATGCCTGCTCCGTCAGCATTTCGGCGTTGACCGTCATGCGTTCGCGAACCGTCGTGAGATGCGGCGAGGTATAAAGGCCGACCTTGTAACCACAATTCTGCAACATGCACGCCACCATGGTAGACGTGCATCCCTTGCCCTTCGTGCCCGCGATGTGGACCGTTTTGAAAGCCTTTTCGGGATGTCCCAATGCCGTCAGAATCCGCTTCATCCGGTCAAGTTTGAATGTTCTTTTGTTGTACGCCACCGGAGGTGTGTGCTCGTGATTGGAAAGAGAGCGAAGATAGTTCATCGCCGAACGGTACGTTCGCAGGTTGGCACCTCTAACGTTTGATGTGCTGCGTATCGTATCGAGACTGAGTCGCGCAGTGCCGTTGGTCTTCGGCTTGGTAACGCCGTTCGCTCTTGGTTTGGCAACACCGTTTGTTCTTGACTTGACGATGCCGTTGGTTTTCGGCTTGGCAGCGGGAGCCAGCTTCTTCGCGGTGGCCACCCCGTTCGACTTGCTGCTGCTTGACTTGCCGTTCGCCTTGCTTCGCGCCGCGGTCGAACGTGAGCGAGTCCCCGACGAGTTCGTTGTGGATGAACCCTTCGCACCGGCAGACGGTTTGCGTTTTGCCTTCTTGGTCGAGGTACCGGCGGACTGGGTCCGCGTCTTGGGCCGAGTCGCTGATGCGCGTGCCATTGTGGTCTCTTACCCCGATAATATGAAGGACAGGGCACGAACGTCGTGTATCATGCCCCAGTTGTTCACCTGCCAAAGCGACGCGGTAACGGAGACGGAGTCTGTCTTCCGCAGCGGCGTCTGGCGATGATCGAACGTTCTTAGTACCGCCGCGCCGGCGGGTGGCCAATTCGGGCTCGCCAAACCAAGCTCGCAGATCGAGCGTGGCATCCCGATTTGGTACGCCGCCGCATGGCCTTCGTTCGCACGGATCCGTCCGTGAACAGGTGGAAAAACTTCTCAACTGGTTATAATACATGAGATTACGCAGTTTTCAAGGGCATTGCGGCTGTTTGGCGCTTCTCAGGCGTAATTCACAGGCCCAAACCGACGATTATCGAAACCGTAACAACAGTGTTGATAATATCTTATGACGCAGCATGCTCCTAACTTTATCCTGACGACGAAAACTGCCTCGACTCGCGTTTTTGTTTGCACTGACGCCATTCTCCACATTGGACAGTGGGTCTTGAACGAGTGTACACCACCGATGGTGGTCGTCTGCTCGGACACCACAGTCGCCGACCTCTACGCCGATCGACTGATGGAGGGGTTGGTGTCGGCAGGGCTGACCTGCGAGCTTATCACGTTTCCG
>JAADIU010000282.1:19754-22295 GCA_013151185.1 Planctomycetota bacterium | reverse complement strand
GCGCGCGATGCAGATGGCTCTTCACCGTAGCCACGGGCGTTTCGAGAATTTCTGAAATCTCCTGACAACCGAACTGCTGCTTGTAGAACAGCAAGACCGCAGCACGTTGCGCCGGTGTCAATTGATCCACCGCATTCCAAATCAAATCCTTGAGCCGCTGGGCTTCCTCCGAGGTGGCGAGCGATTCTTCCGCGCTATCCTGCGTCGAGGCGATCCGGGTAAGATCCATGTCGCCAGATACCGGCTTGCGTTTGCGAAGCACGTTCAACGTGACACGATAGCCGATCGTAAACAGCCATGTGCTGAAACGGTATTTTGGATTGAAGGAATCGATCGCGCTGAATGCTTTCAGAAAAGCATCCTGGCAAATCTCTTCTGCGTCGTGATGATTGCGGTGCATCCGCCAGATGAATGCGAAGAGCCGATCTTTGTGGGCGTCGATGAGAGCGCGCATCGCGCCCGCATCCTGACGCTTCGCGCGTTGGATAAGCCGCTGCTCCGTTCGCCGATCCATCGAACCGGACGCTCCAGATGTCTCATGGTCACCCATACTGTTCCCCGCTCTTTCTACACCACGCTGCGAACCCAGTTGCGACAAACCGGTGCCCGTTGCGATAAACATGAAGCGACCTAGAATGTCACAGGTCACGACCCCGCCACGACCGCCCTACCCAGTCCGGATCGAACAACCGTGGCCGGTCCCGATGCTACCATCATACCCCATTGGCAAAGGGGCACCCGGCCCGTCGGCCTGGGAGACGCATCGGTTTCGACAACCTAACCGTATTATCGGCAAAGAGTTATGTCCAGCAAGAGCAAACCGGATTCCCCTTCGATCCGCAACAAAAAAGCCACCCACAAGTTCGAAATCCTCGAAAAATTCGAGTGTGGGCTGGTTCTGCGGGGTACGGAGGTCAAGAGCCTCCGACAGGGAGGGGCGTCGTTGGACGAAGCCTACGCCCGAATCGAGGGCCATGAGGTCTGGCTCGTCAACGCCCACATCCCTCCCTACAAGCATGGCAACCTGATGAACCACGATCCCAAGCGGGCCCGAAAAGCGCTTCTCCACCGCCGGGAAATTCTCAAATTGTTGCCGAAAGTTCATCAGCGCGGACAGACATTGGTTCCGCTTCGGATCTACTTCAACGATCGCGGTCTTTGCAAACTCACGCTGGCCCTCGCACGCGGCAAAAGCCACAGCGACAAGCGACAGGACCTCAAGAAGAAAGACCAGATGCGCGAAATCAAACGGGCGATGCGCAGATAAGGGCAGATATAAGGAACGTGCCATGAACAAGAATCGAACTGCTTCCTTCGTCACGATCGCTGCCGCCCTGCTGCTTGTCGGGTGCGCTCAAACCAGCGAGTCGCGCTGGGCAGGGACATGGAAATCGGTCGGCGGTGGTCCGGGCGGCAAGCTCGAGTGCAGCGTGCGACAAGTCGAAGGGGAGCGCTGGAACGCAACGTTCACCGGGTATTGCAATCGCGAGTTCGCGTACAAGGTGCAGATGGAAGGTCGCCAAAAAAAGAAGAGCATCTTCTTCCAGGGGCAAGCCAATCTTGGTGAAGGCGATGGGATCTATACCTGGACCGGGCAAATCGCGGGCGGCAAGTTCATCGGAAACTACACCGGAGCAAAAGGCAAGAAAGCCGGCAGCTTTGCGATGAGCAAACAAAGGTGACGCGGACGGCGGTCGGGTTGCACGGGCGAAGTGCCTTCACACATTGCAGCTTCAAACGGTGCGGCTTCAGACAGTTCGGAGAATCGACACGCCGTCACGCGAAGACACGTCAAGCGGAAAACTCTTGCCAACCGTTTCCCGATGCGCATCCAGCGCCAACTCTGGCGTGTTGTTTTGACCGCTCAAGTGCGACAACGCGATCCATTGGTGACGTCGCGACGCCACCTTCTTCAACACCGATGCCGCATCATGGTTCGACAGGTGCCCACCACTGCCACGGATGCGGTCCTTCAGGTGCGCTGGGTAGTCGCCCCACTGCAACATTTCATCGTCGTAGTTGCTTTCGAGATATGCTGCGTCAACCGACTCCAGCAAAAGCTCAAGCCGCTCGAACACATGCCCCAAGTCTGTCAGAATCGCGAGTCGCTTTCCGTCGTGCTCGACAACAAACACAACCCCGTCTGCCGCATCGTGAGGTGTCGAAAAGGTGTGTACCCGCGTCGAGCCGAATTCCAGCGTCTTGCCAGCCACGAAATTCCGCACTTCGCTGAGCTGTCCCAAATCGCAGCGTACTGCCCTCTGTGTCGGCTTGGTCATGAAGATCGGACAGGCGAACTTTCGCTGAAAAATCCCCGCGCAGCGAACGTGGTCGCTGTGCTCATGCGAGATGAGCAAGGCGTCGACGCCATGGGGCGACCGGCCATGCTCTGCCATTCGCTGCTCAAGCCGGCGAGCGGAGACCCCCGCATCAAAGAGCAGACGCGCGTCCCCCGCCTCGACGTAGATGCAGTTGCCGTTGGACCCCGATTGAACCGAGAAAGTCACCATAGGCGTCGGATCGTAACGGGGTTGGTGGCAA
>JAADIU010000282.1:0-19677 GCA_013151185.1 Planctomycetota bacterium | reverse complement strand
CTCAACACGAAGAAGGTCGAAACGCGACTAACCACGTCGCGCATTAGCCGGCACATCCGCTTGTTCGACACGCTCGACAGCACCAATCGACATGTGCTGCAAATGCGATCCGCCGATCTCGACGGGGCGATCGTCATTGCGGAAAAGCAATCACAAGGGCGCGGCAGGCGTGGCCACGGTTGGCAATGCCCTACCGGTGCGGGGCTGCTTTGCTCCGTGGGCATCGCCGATTCGGATCGGGCAATAGACGCGAGCCTGCTCTCACTCGTGGTTCCGATTGCACTGTGCGAAGGTATCTTGGCGGAGACGAATCTTCGGTGCGTCATCAAGTGGCCGAACGACTTGCTATACAAAAGCCGCAAGCTGGCGGGCATCCTCATCGAAGCGCAAGCCACCGGTTCGACGGAATTTCGCTACGCCATCGGGTTCGGAATCAACTGCCTGCAACATCGCGGGCATTTTGAAGAAACGCTGCGCAACAAAGCCACGTCGCTCGACATGGAACTTGCGGAACCCGTCGATCGGGAGCGTGTGCTGGTTGCGGTCCTCAATGCCCTCGATCGTCACCTCGCACAAGCCAGCACATGGTGTGCAGACGAAATCTGCGCCCAATGGCGCGGGCTCGCGGCTGGGTTGGGCAGCCGATGGCAGTTGCAGGAAAACGGTTGCGTCGTGAGTGGTAACCTCATCGATGTTGACCCCACCGCTGCGATCATCGTTCAACTCGACGAAGGCGGGCGAAGACTCTTCAACGCAGCCAACACCACGGTGCTGAACCTCGACGTGTAACCACGTATCGCTCTTTGCCAAAAGAGTATGCCTCGCAAACCCGTTGGAAGCAGGCGAAGTCGTTCAATGCGGCTGAATTTGTGGCGACTGTGGTGTGATTTACGCGGGGTTCGTCGATGGCTTGTCGCGATGACATTGCCGATACACTGTTGTCAATACGAGCGTCCGCTCCCGCGATAGACGTAGCTTAGTCGTATGCGAGTGGACGGCCCATCTGACGACTGCTAGAATTGTGTGCGAGCGGTTAGGGGGCGCGGCTCCTGTCGTACAAAATGCCCCTGACGCACAACATGGGAGGGGCACAATCGGCCTTTCTCGATCGTCGTGGAACGGAAGTCTGCGAAACCTGAGCGGGAGTAGAAAACATGTTCGAACGGTTCACGGATCGGGCACGAAAAGTCATGGCGCTGGCCAACCAGGAGGCCCAGCGTTTCAACCACGAGTACATTGGCACCGAACACTGCCTTCTTGGCTTGGTCAAAGAAGGCTCGGGTGTGGGTGCGAATGTATTGAAAAACCTGGAGGTCGATCTGCGCAAGGTTCGCCTTGAGGTGGAACGACTCGTCAAGAGCGGGCCAGACATGGTGACTATGGGGCGCCTTCCCCAAACCCCGCGCGCCAAAAAGGTCATCGAATACGCCATCGAAGAAGCCCGAAACCTGAACCACAATTACGTCGGCACCGAGCACCTGTTGTTGGGACTTTTGCGCGAGCAGGACGGTGTGGCTGCGCAAGTGCTGATGAACCTCAACCTCAAGTTGGACGAGGTTCGGGAAGAAGTGCTCAACCTTCTTGGGGCGGGAGCGGACTCTGAAGAAGGCGGAAGCGTCGTCTCGGGCGAACCACAGTCCAATAAAAAAAGCAAAACGCCCGCGTTGGATTCGTTCGGGCGCGACCTCACCGAATTGGCCCGCGCGGACAAACTCGATCCGGTCATCGGACGCACGAACGAAATCGAACGTGTGGTACAAATCCTCTGTCGCCGTCAGAAGAACAACCCGGTGCTGCTCGGAGAAGCCGGCGTTGGCAAAACGGCCATCGTTGAAGGGCTTGCGACGAAGATCGTTGAAAACGACATTCCCGAAATTCTTGCGGATCGAAGGATCGTCGTGCTCGATCTCGCGATGATGGTCGCGGGCACGAAGTATCGCGGTCAATTTGAAGAACGCATCAAGTCGGTGATGAACGAGGTTCGCCGCGCCCGCAACGTCATCCTTTTCATTGACGAATTGCACACCCTCGTCGGAGCTGGCGGTGCGGAAGGTGCGATCGACGCTTCCAATGTTCTTAAACCTGCCCTTTCACGCGGCGAAATCCAGTGCATTGGCGCTACGACGCTCGACGAATACCGCAAGTATATTGAAAAAGACGGTGCGTTGGAGCGACGTTTCCAGCAGATCATCGTCGAGCCGCCCTCCGCAGAAGAGACCGTCGAAATCCTCAAGGGTCTTCGCGATCGCTATGAAGCGCACCACCGCGTGCGCATCACGGATGCCGCGCTGGGCAGCGCCGTCGAACTCTCCGGTCGATACATCTCAGGCCGCGTTCAACCCGACAAATCGATCGACATCATCGACGAAGCCGGTGCGCGTGTTCGACTCAAATCGATGACCAAACCGGCAGACCTCACGGAGCTTGAGCGCAACGTAGATCGCGTCAACGCCGAAAAAGATGAAGCCGTTCGCGGTGCAGACTATGAGCGAGCAGCCGAACTTCGCGACAAGTCCGAGTCGCTCAAGACCAAGAAGCTGGAGATGAAAAAGAAATGGCGAGACCACGTCACCGAGTTCGACGGAACCGTGGATGAAGAGATCATCGCCGAAGTGGTCAGCTCGATGACGGGCATTCCGCTGATGCGAATGGAAAAAGACGAAATCGAACGCCTCTTGCAGCTTGAAGAGGAACTGCATCGCAAGGTCGTCAGCCAGGACGAAGCCGTCAAGGCCATCGCCCGAGCCGTGCGTCGATCGCGCAGCGGGTTGAAAGATCCGAATCGTCCCATGGGCAGCTTCATCTTTGTCGGTCCATCGGGCGTTGGAAAAACCTATCTTGGAAAATGCCTAGCCGAATTCATGTTTGGCGATCCCGATGCGTTGATGATTCTCGACATGTCGGAATACATGGAGAAGCACAACGTATCACGATTGGTCGGTGCGCCTCCCGGATACGTCGGTTATGAGGAAGGCGGCCAACTGACAGAACGCATTCGCCGTCGTCCCTATTCGGTGGTCTTGTTCGACGAAATCGAAAAGGCGCATCCGGACGTGTTCAACATGCTCCTTCAAATCATGGAAGAAGGCCGCCTGACCGACTCGTTCGGTCGCTACGTCGACTTCAAGAACACGATCATCATCATGACCAGCAACGTCGGTGCATCGAAGATTACGAACGAAACGTCGTTCGGATTCCAAAGGCAGGGCGAAGATGCCAGCTATGCCAAGATGAAGGAAACGCTTCAAGGCGAGTTGGAAAATCACTTCCGACCCGAATTCATCAACCGCCTCGACGAAATCGTGGTGTTCCACAAATTGGTCCATGACGACCTTGTGCAGATCATCGACCTTGAGGTGGCCAAGTTGGCTGCTCGCTTGCGGGCGATGGGGCTTGAACTTGAACTCACCGACGATGCGAAGGACTTCCTGATAGAACGTGGCACGGATGAGAAATTCGGCGCTAGGCCACTGCGTCGCGCGATCGAGCAATACGTCGAAGATCCGCTTTCAGAGTCCATGCTTCGCAGCGAGTACGAAGGCAAGAACCGCGTGATCGTCTCCGTAAAGCCAGCCGCTACCGAAGACGATTTGCCGATGCTCGTATTCGAGGGCGTGTTCGTTGAAGAGCAAAACGAACCCGTTGCTGCCGGCGCCGATGTCTCCGACGCGACATAGTCTTGCCCAATGTTGGTTTCTGTATTCAAGAGTCGCAAGGAATAATTCAATCAATGGGCGAGGCGGACATGATCCGCTTCGCCCTTCTTCATGTGCGTACATGAGTGTCGCATTGTTGAGTTGCGGGAACGACACGCCACGGACGAGTCGAAATTCTCCCGGCGCACCTTTGCTTCGTTCGTGGTAAAGTGCGTTTATGCTTGCTGACCCGTCTTCCAAAGAACGCAGCGAAGAAATGAAGGCCCTCGCCCGTGAGGAATTCGACTCATGGGCGGGCAGCTACGACCGATCCCTTCTGCATGTGTTTCTATTTCGACCATCGTATCGCGTTCTGACAGAGGAAATCGCCCGCTGGTATCAAGAGCACAACCGCCCGATGCGCGTCCTCGACATCGGGTGCGGTACGGGCGAATTGGCGTCGATCCTGACGCGGGAGACCTGGCCGATCCAGGTCGTCGGGTTGGACTACTCCCCCGCGATGTGCGTTGAGGCGAATCGCAAAACACACGGATCGGGTGCCCCCTCGCGCGCCGGATTCGTGGCAGCCGACAGTGAATTCCTGCCCTTTGCACCGCAGTCATTCGACATTGTCACCTGCTCCAACTCTTTCCATCACTACCCAAACCAAGCCGACGTCGTTCGCAAGATTCACCACCTTCTAAAACCGGGTGGGCGATTCATCCTGATCGACGGCTTTCGGGACAATGTCGTCGGTTGGGTGACGTTTGACGTTGTGATCGCCCGGGTCGAAAAGAACGTCCACCACGCACCCTGGCCGCAAATCGACGGCTTCTTTCGCGAAGCAGGATTCGCAAACATCCGCCGCCGAAAGTTCAATTTCTGGATGCCACTGTGCGCAACAATCGGCGACGTGGGGGAATGATTTTTGTCAGGTGGCCAGCATCGTGTTTGCAACTTGCGATGGGACGGCTGCATAGCGGAGCGGTTCCATGCTGGCGGTCGCGCGTCCCTGGCTGAGGCTTCGCAGTTGGGTGGTGTATCCGAACATTTCAGCCAATGGAACTTCCACCTGAATCACGCGGTCCTTACCTGAAATATCGGTATCCGTAATGATGGAGCGACGGGCGTGCAGGTCTGCGTTGATCGCGCCGAAGTATTGATCGGGCGTGCGGATTTCGACGGCCATGATCGGTTCCATCAACGTCGTGTGGCCTTCCTCAGCCGCTCGCGTGAAGGCCATGCCCGCTGCAATTTCAAACGCGACCTCGGTGCTGTCCGTCTCGTGTTGCTCCGCGTGCAAAAGGGTGGCCTTCCAATTGATCATGGGATATCCCAGCAACGGACCACCCAAAGCTGCGTCCGTAACACCGGTTTTGATGGCGGCTAGGAATACGTCGTCGATCGTGCCGGGCGGTACGCTGCTTTGAAAAACGTCCTGCGAATCATCGTCTCCCTCGGCGGGTTCCAACCGCAAACGGACCGCGGCGAACTGCGATTTGCCACCGAGTTCTTTGATGAGTCGCTCTTCGACTTCTGCCGGTCGCGAAACTGCTTCGCGATATGAAACGCGGGGCTTTCCGATGCGGACGTCGACGTTCAGGTCATCCACAATGCGCTTGGCCAGCACTTCGAGATGAAGTTCGCCCATGCCTGAGATGATCGTCTGCCCGGTTTCCTCATCCGTGCGAAATCGAAACGTGGGGTCTTGCTTTGCCAGAGCGCCCAGTGCATCAAAAAGTTTTTCGCGATCGCGCGACGACGCGGGTTCGATGGATTGGGCGACAACGGTGTCGGGGAATTCGATCGGCTCAAGGACGACCGGTCGATTCGGATCGCAAAGCGTGTGCCCCGTCAGCGCAATCTTGGGACCGACGACACCGACGATTTCCCCCGCACCGGCAGACTCCAGTATGTCGCGGCGCTTTGCGTACATACGAAATAGCCGCGTGATGTTTTCCTTCTCGCCCGTTTGTGGATTGAAAATGCGCGAGTTCGGCTTCATCGTGCCGGAGTAGATGCGCAAGAAATACAAGTCGACGGGCTTCTCGGAAATGATCTTGAACACGAGCGCTGCGAGCGGCTGGGATGGGTCGTTCGCGATTTCCATCTCGCGTTTTCCGTCGGGCGATTTCGCCGAAAAGGAAGGCATATCCAGCGGTGAGGGCAGGTAATCGCACACGGCATCAAGAAGCGGACGAATTCCCCGAAACGAAAGCGCCGAACCACAAAGCACCGGACAGAGTTCGTTTGCGATGGTGGCAGCACGAAGCCCGGCTACCAACTCATCGTTGGGAATTTCCTCGTCCGCGAGAAACCGTTCAGCCAGTTGATCGTCCGTCTCGCAGATTTTTTCGACCAACTCGGCGCGGGCGACCTGCGCATCGCTCAGGAGGTCGGCGGGTATTTCGCGTACTTGAATTTTTGAACCGCCATCCGCCCCTTCAAAATACAGGGCCTTCATGGCGATCAAATCGACCATGCCTTCAAATTCGATTTCGCGGCCTATGGGGATTTGAACCGGGATAACGTTGACGCCGAAACGCTCTTCGATCGAGCGCACGCTGGCCTCGAAATCTGCCCCGGCTTTGTCCATCTTGTTGATGAAGCAGATGCGCGGAACTGCGTACTTATCACCCTGACGCCACACCGTTTCGCTTTGGGCCTCAACGCCTTCCTTCGCATCGAATACCGCCACCATGCCATCGAGCACGCGCAGCGAGCGTTCCACCTCAGCCGTGAAGTCAACATGGCCCGGTGTGTCGATCAGGTTGATCGTGTAACCCTTCCACGGGCAACTGACTGCCGCAGAATAAATCGTGATCCCGCGTTGCTGCTCCTGCTTGTCGAAGTCGGTGACGGTGGTTCCGTCGTCAACTTCGCCCACGCGATGGCTCGCCCCGGTGTAGAACAAGATGCGCTCCGTCGACGTGGTTTTCCCCGCATCGATGTGGGCTGCGATCCCGATGTTGCGAAATGTTGAAAGATCAGTGGCCATGGGTCGATGTCACCAAAACGTGACAGTGGGTTTCATCCAAAAAGGCCTTCATAAAAAAAGCGACCCACAAAACGGGGTCGCCAATCTTGTATCCATTTGCATCTTGATCGTCGAGCGCCCGCAAGCACCGCCAAATCTCGACGACATGGGCTCTCAACAACATGGAAGCATCGCCAGGAAGCAAGCAGCCAGCAACCGGCAGCCGCCAAGCACTCAACTCTACCAGGCAAAGTGGGCGAAGGCTTTGTTCGCGTCGGCCATCCGATGCACGTTTTCGCGTGTGGTCATTGCGGTGCCCTCGCGCTTGTAGGCATCCATGAGTTCCTGCGCGAGAAACTGGCTGGTCGCCTTGCCGCTTCGACCTCGGACGGCTTGCAGAATCCACCGAATTGAGAGCGACTGTTGGCGCTTGCGACTCACCTGCATAGGCACCTGATAGTTTGAACCACCGACGCGCTTTGACCGCACCTCGATGTTGGGTTTGACGTTGTTGATCGCCGTCTCAAACACCTCGATGGGTGTTGCAGCATCGATGCGTTTCGAGATCACGTCCATCGCATCGTAGAAGACCCTCGAAGCAGCCGTCTTTCTGCCATCGTACATCAGGCAGTTGATGAACTTCGACGCCATGAGGCTACTAAACCTCGAATCGGGTTTCAACTGCTCGCGTGACTTCGTGTATTTCTTACGTCCCATGCGACCTGAATCCTATCTATCCGTCGTAACCAAAAACTCTCGTGACAAAAACCGGTGAGGGCCTGGCAAAAAAATACGCACGCCCCGCCGACAGTCTATCTGCCGTCAATGATGATCAATGATCATCAATAATTTATGTATCAGTCGTCCATCTGCCCGCGTAAACCAGTACAGACACCAGCATCAGTTTGAACATAGCCGGTACCGCAAAAGGCACCAGTCCGATGGCGATGGCCCGGTCTATCGTGGTTATCGTCAGAGCCATCCACACCAAACCCGAAGCAAGAATCACTGCCGTTCCGAACGCACCTACCACGACGATCCGTGCAAACGTCACACGTCGAAACGAGCGAATCAAGAGACTCACCAAGCAAGCGGCGGGTAGAAACCCAACGAGGTAACCCAACGTCATCGTGCTGATTCCGCTTCGATACGCTGCAAAAAACGGCATTTTCGAAAAACCGCCAGCCGTCGCAAAACCCAGCGCCAAATATCCACACACGGCTGCGACCGCCAACCGAGGCCGAAGCCAAAACCCGCACAGCAAGACGACCACCGTTTGCATCGTCATGGGTACAGGGCTATTCGGGAGCAAAATCTGCCACTGCGACGAAGCACCCAGCGCCAACACAAACCCCGCGACCATCACCATATCCCGAATCCGAGATACATCGATGCTCCGACTTGCCGCTTTGTGAGTCACGTTCGTTGACATAAATTCTACCGCCGCTACTTCTTGCGACGCTTCACTCCGTACTTGCTGCGGCCACGGTTTCGTTGGTTGCCCTCTTTGTCGGTGTCCACTGAAGCACAGTCGAGCGTACCGCGAACAACGTGGTAACGCACACCGGGCAAGTCACGAACACGGCCACCGCGCACGAGGACAATCGAGTGCTCCTGGAGGTTGTGGTCAACACCACCAATATAAGCGGTGACCTCTTTGCCATTGGTCAGACGAACACGCGTAACCTTGCGAAGCGCAGAGTTCGGCTTCTTGGGCGTTTGCGTCTTCACCTGCAAGCACACGCCTCGCCTTTGCGGGCAGCGCTCAATGTCGCGCACTTTCGATTTCTTGATGACCTTGACCCGTCCGCGTCGAACGAGTTGATTGATCGTCGGCATAAACCGTTACCTCTTTTTTGTATGAACCACGTCACCCGCAATCGCGGGGCATTCTTGCCTTAGAAACACCGCCCGAAAACTTACCACGCCCAGAACCTACGACGCCGAAAACTCAGGATGGCAGAATCGGAGAGATACCATCTCCGTCCTCACCCAAGATTTCGCCCTCGCCCAGAATCTCGCCTTCGCCCAATATTCCAGACTCGCTGGCATCAGCCGGGTCGCCTTCCTGCTCCGCAACAGCCGACACGGAGTCAGTCAAAATAGAATCGGGCGCTACAGAATCGACCAGTGTAGGACTCTGCACGGAACTTTCAACCTCCGACATGATCGGCCTTGACCCCTGCGGATCGAAGCTAGCCGGGGCGGTCGCTGGAACGGCTGGTACCGCGAGCGACGACAGCCCAATCGGACCGAGACTGGGTGTGGACGAACTTGGCAGGACCTCTGCCGGTTTGTCCTCGATGACCGGCAGGGGCTCGCCCAACTTGTCCACCTGCATGTTGAGATACGGCTTAAAACCAGTTCCCGCTGGAATCAGGTGGCCCAGGATCACGTTTTCCTTCAAGCCCAACAGAGGGTCGCTTGCCCCACCCAAGGCAGCCTCGGTAAGCACCTTCGTGGTTTCCTGGAAGCTGGCGGCAGAGATGAACGAATCGCTGGAGAGGCTGGCTTTTGTGATACCCAACAGCAACGTAGTCGCGACAGCCGGCTTCGGACGCTTGCCTTTTGCCGGCTCGCCGCCCTCCTCCTCGGTGGCTTCGTTGGCCTCCGCGAGTTCGGACTTCAATAGCACCTGACCTTCCGACAATTCGGTATCGCCCACAACGGAAATTCGGACGCTCTTGGCGAGGCGGGCGTTCTCGGCGCGGAAGGCAAATTTGTCCGCAACCTCTCCAGGGAGGAACTCGCTATCGCCCTGGTCTTCAACCTTCACCTTGCGTAGCATCTGAGATATGACGACCTCGAGGTGCTTGTCGCTGATCGTTACATTCTGGGCACGGTACACAGATTGGATTTCACCCAGCAGGTAGTTCTGAAGAATCTCCTCACCCTTGATCCGCAGGATGTCCTGAGGAATCGCCGGCCCCTCGATCAGCGGGTCGCCGGCTTCGACAGCATCGCCCGCGTGAACGAGAAGCTGACGGTCCTGCGGGACGTGGTGCTCTTTTTCCATCCCGCTCTTTTTGTTGTGAACGATGATGGTCATTTTACCGCGGCGCTTGTCGGGACGAATTTCGACGACGCCCGAGATTTCGGCGAGCACAGTGGGCTCTTTGGGCTTGCGGGCTTCAACAATTTCCGTCACACGCGGCAAACCACCCGTGATGTCCTGCGTTCCGCTCATGCCACGCGGCTGGCGTGCGAGGAGCATTCCCGGTTTGATCGGTTTACCTTCCTCGACTTCGATGCGGGCTTTTGCGGGCAAGTAATGATAGTCGAGCACATTGCCCTGCTTGTCTTCGATGATGAGCTGCGGGTGTTTTTCGCCCTTGTGCTCGATCACGACAAACTTGGTGGCTTTGCGTTCTTCTTCAAGGCGAACGGTTTCACCCTCGGCGATGTCGTGGAAGCGAATGAAGCCAGCCACCTCCGCAAGAATGGGAGTCAGGTGTGCGTCCCAGGTTACGAGCGGTGTTCGCGCATCGACCTTTTGCCCTTCTGCGATCAATAGTTCGGCACCGTAAGGCACTTTGAAGCGTTCGACTTCGCGGCCTTTGTCGTCTTCGATTGCGATTTCGCCATTTCGCTTGAGCGCCACGACTCGTTTGGCTACGTCCTTTGTCGCGGGTACTGTCACCGAATTGATTTCGTGATAGACGACGGTGCCGGCTTGGGAGTTGCGCAGCTCGTTATCGACCACGTCGTGAGAAGCCACACCACCCGTGTGGAACGTTCTCATGGTCAGTTGCGTACCGGGCTCACCGATGGACTGTGCCGCAATGATGCCAACGGCCAATCCCTCTTCCACAAGCCGGTTGGTTGACATATCAAGACCATAGCAACGGGCGCAAATACCCAACTCGCTCTCGCACGTCAGCGGGCTTCGAACTCGGATCTTGTCCAGTCCGAGTGTTTCAATCGATTCGGCAATGTCCCCGGTGATGACTTCGTTTTCGCCGACGATGAGTTTGTCGGTGATCGGGTTTCGGATGGAGTCGCGTGCGATCCTGCCCAGGATGCGTTCACGAAGGGGAATATCGACTTCCTCGCCCTTGTAGACCGCTTCTTTGGTGATGCCCTGAATGGTCTTGCAGTCTTCCAGGTTGACGATGACATTCTGTACGACGTCAGCAAGTTTACGCGTCAGGTAACCCGAGTCAGCCGTCTTCAACGCGGTGTCGGCTAGGGCGCGCACCGTGCGTCGAGCTGAAGTATTCGAGCACACTCAAGCCTTCACGGAAATTCGACTTAATTGGGGTCTCGATAATTTCACCCGACGGTTTGGCCATCAAAGCCCGCATTCCCGCAAGCTGACGAATCTGATCGACGCTACCTCGGGCACCCGAATCGGTCATCAGATAAAGCGGATTCAAGTACGCCGATGCATGGGCGTCGCCGGAATTCGCGTACTTGCCCTCGGGCGTACGGAAGTCCGTCTTGATCTCCTTCATCATCTCTTCGGTGACCTGCTCGCGGGCGTGGATCCAGATGTCGATGAGCTGGTTGTATCGTTCCAGCTTGGTCAATGCACCATTGCCGAAATCGCGCTCAACACGGTCCACATGCTTTTCGCCCACCTTGATAATGCTCGGCTTAGCCGCCGGAATGCGCATGTCGTACACACCAAATGAAAGACCCGCGAGCATCGAATGCTTGAACCCGAGCGACTTGATGTCGTCGAGCAAATCAATCGTTGCCGATCGGCCCAACAGCGCGTGGCAATCGGCGATAACCCGCGCCGACCCCTTCTGCGAAACGGAGAAATTGTAGAACGGCATTTCCGGACGCAGGATATCGTTGAAGATCAACCGACCAACCGTCGTGACAATAATGCCGGACGATGGCACGTCTTTCGGATTTTCTTTCATCGCGTTAATGTACTGCGTGCGTTTCAACCGAACGCGAATGTAATCGTGGATCGCGATTTTATTTTCGGCGTACGCGAGCAACGCTTCATTCATCTCTGAGAAGACCATCATGTCCTTCTCATCAATGTCAGGGCTCACATGATCCGTCGTCAGGTAATAAATGCCCAACACGATATCCTGCGAAGGCGACATGATCGGCGTGCCGTTTGCAGGCGAAAAGATGTTGTTGGTCGCCAGCATGAGCACATGCGTTTCCACCTGTGCCTCCACGCTCAACGGGAGATGCACCGCCATCTGGTCGCCGTCAAAGTCTGCATTGAACCCACGACAAACCAGCGGTGAAATCCGGATCGCATTGCCTTCAACCAACGTGGGCTCAAACGCCTGGATGCCCATTCGGTGAAGCGTTGGAGCGCGGTTCAGCATGACCGGATGCTGATGGATCACCTCTTCGAGAATATCCCAGATCTCCTGATCGCGGCGCTCCAACATGCGTTTCGCACTCTTGATCGTATCAGCCAAGCCGCGCTCTTTGAACTTGCGAATGATGAACGGCTGAAACAATTCCAACGCGATTTTTTTGGGCAGTCCGCATTGGTTGATTTTCAGTTCGGGACCCACAACGATGACCGACCGAGCAGAGTAATCGACGCGCTTGCCCAGAAGGTTCTCGCGGAATCGCCCCTGCTTGCCCTTGATCATATCCGTCAGCGATTTCAGCGGACGGTTGCTCGATCCCAGCACCGGTCGACGGCAGCGCCCGTTGTCAAACAGGGCGTCGACCGCTTGCTGCAACATGCGCTTTTCGTTTTGAATGATGACTTCGGGCGCGTTGAGATCGACGAGTTTCTTGAGGCGGTTGTTGCGATTGATGATGCGACGATACAAATCGTTCAAATCGCTCGTCGCAAAGTTGCCGCTCTCGAGCAACACCAGCGGACGCAGGTCCGGCGGGATGACCGGGATCACTTCCAAGACCATCCAGGTGGCGTCGTTGTCGCTCTGTCGCAGCGCTTCGACAATCTTCAATCGCTTCGACAGATCTTTGATTTTTTGCTTGCTGCCGGTCTTAATCAACTCTTCGCGCAGCGACAGGGAAAGCTCAAACAAGTCGAGCGTTTCAAGCAGCTCGCGGACAGCCTCCCCGCCCATCCCCGCACGGAACGTGGCACCGTGCTTATCGCGGGCGGCTCGGAACTCTTCTTCGGTCAACAGTTGGTATTTTTGAAGGGGTGTGTCGCCCGGATCGATCACGACGTAGTCCTGGAAGTAGATCACTTTTTCCAGGCTGGTCGTTTTCATCCCGAGCAGATTGCCGAGACGCGAAGGCATCGCCTTGAGGAACCAGATATGCACCACGGGAGCAGCGAGGTTGATATGGCCCATGCGTTTGCGACGAACACGCGAATGGGTCACCTTCACACCGCAGCGATCACAAATGATGCCTTTGTGTTTCGTGCCCTTGTACTTACCGCAGGAGCACTGCCAGTCACGCTCCGGACCGAAAATCCGCTCGCAGAACAAACCGTCCTTCTCGGCTCGGTATGTTCGGTAGTTGATGGTCTCCGGTTTTTTGACTTCGCCAAAAGACCAACTGCGGATGTCGTTCGGACTGGCCAACTGAATGTTGACGCTTCCGTAGTCGTTGATCCGATCGTATATGCTGCCTGCTACCATAAGTCCTGATGCCTTTCCGGGGCGACCTACCCAACCCGATCAAAAACCAGTTCGATCAATAACCACTTCGCGCTTGGGCCTGATCTTCCCTCGCGAACAAGCTGGCGAGTCCGTATCTCGAAAATCAAATTTTCTAATTCAGTCCTGCAACAACTCAGTTCAGTTCTGCAACATCTCAGTCCTGCAACCTCTTCATTCAGTCTTGCAACATCGATACCGCAGAGCTGCATGTGTTGCTTCGCGAATGATCCGCCGGCGATTGACCAGTTGGCGCCTGATCACCCGGCAAATGCCCAGTTGGCAAATGCAGCGCCACCATCCCACCGTCACGACGAAAACCCAACTCTTCGCAAAAATCAACTTCCGTCCCGTGGGCGAGAACCTGAATTCGATCCACACCGTCGGACTCCAACTCAGCCACCACCCGCAGCGCCATGTCGCGCGCCAATCCATGCGAGTCGTGCTCAATCCGACCGTCCCGCTTCGTCACACACGCAGGCCCCTGAAGCGCCGGATCCAACTTGCACTCCGACAGAAAACCGTGCATCCCGTCCGTGATTCCGCGGGCAATGCCCACCAGCTTGCCATCAAGGCGAGCCGTCACAAAACAAAACGTCTGGCTGATCATGCGCTCCACGCGCGATGGCTCAGCCATGATGGGGTGATCCATGCGCACATAGAATTCGAGCAACTCGCCCGCATCAATGCGATCCGTGGTCGCCAAGACAATGTCTTCGCCCATGTCGCATCTCTTACCCATGTCACATTTCTTGCCCACGTCGTTCTTGCTCACGTCACAGTTCTCACTCATGTCAAGCCTCCCAACAACAACACGTCGATCCGACATACCAATCACACGCACCGCTCGGGGCGCAATCGTCCCTGCCTCTTCCTAAACGATGCGTTTCTTTTCGAGCTGAATGTTCAAACCCAGCCCGCGTATTTCGTTGCAGAGCACGTCGAACGAAACCGGCGTGCCAGCTTCCAACGAGTTCTTGCCACGGACCATCGATTCGTAAATCTTGTTGGTTCGCCCTTCGACGTCGTCGCTCTTGACGGTCAAAAGTTCTTGAAGGGTGAATGCCGCGCCGTAGGCTTCGAGACCCCAAACTTCCATCTCGCCAAACCGCTGTCCACCCGTGCGGGCTTTTCCACCGAGTGGCTGTTGGGTGATGAGGCTGTATGGACCCGTCGCCCGTGCGTGGATCTTGTCATCGACCAGGTGATCGAGTTTCAGCATGTACATGTAGCCGACCGTAACCTTCTGATCCAACGACTCGCCGGTGCGCCCGTCGTACAGCGTGATCTTTCCACCGAAGGGCATCTCCGCGAATTTCTCTCGCGTGTTGCCCGCATTGACGACGGCTTCGTGGTTGGCAGCGCGTTGGCGACAGAACTTGTTCGCTTCTGCGGTGCAGGCGTGAATCTCATCTTCCTTTGCACCGTCAAACACGGGTGTGACGGCTTGGAACCCGAGCATTTTCGCCGCCCAACCCAGATGCGTTTCCAAAATCTGCCCGACGTTCATTCGCGAAGGCACGCCCAACGGATTCAGCAGAATGTCCACCGGAGTACCGTCTTCGAGGAACGGCATGTCTTCTTCTGGCAGAATTCGAGCGATCACGCCCTTGTTTCCGTGGCGACCAGCCATCTTGTCGCCAACTGAAAGTTGCCGTTTGGTCGCAACGTAAACCTTGACCATCTCCAGCACACCCGACGGGAGTTCGTCACCGCGTTTCATTTGGGCGGCTTTTCGATCGCGCTCCTCCATCAACTCATTCATGCGGGGCCAATAGCGACCGACAACATCCTGCGCCTTTTGATCGGTGGTGACTTTCTTCACCCATTTCAGATCGCCTGCCCGAACCTGCTCGGTGATGGCTTCAATCTGTTCGAGGAGAACTTCAGCGATCTCGCTGTGCCCGACCTTCTGACGCGTGTTCGGGTCGACCATGGGCGTGCCTGCAATGCCTTCGATCTCTTCACACATCTGCTGGAAGAGTTTGCAGATTTTTGCATTCGCCTGCGCATGGAACTCAGCCACCTCGGTTTTGAGTTCTGCCTTTTGTTCGTCCGTCATGTGCATGCGCCGGCTAAAGCGCTTGGTGTCGATGACGATGCCCGAAACACCCGCCGGTGCCTCAAGCGAATCGTTTTTGACATCTTCGCCCGCGCGGCCAAAAATCGCGTGCAGCAGTTTTTCTTCCGGGCTCAGTTCCGTCTTGGATTTGGGGCACACCTTACCGACAAGAATGTCACCGTTTGACACTTGCGTGCCCACCCGCACGACCCCGTTTTCATCAAGGTTGCGAAGCGCCCGCTCCGACACGTTTGGAATGTCGGCAGTGAATTCTTCCCGACCGAGCTTGGTCTCGCGGATTTCCACGTCAAACGAATCGATATGAATGCTGGTAAACGCATCGTCCTTCACAAGCCGCTCGCTCAGAAGAATCGCGTCTTCAAAGTTGTAACCATCGTAGGTCAAAAACGCGACGAGCATGTTCTTGCCCAATGCCAACTCGCCATTCTTGGTGGCGGGCCCGTCTGCGATGATTTCGTTCTCAGCCACCTTTTGGCCCTTGAGAACAAGGGGTTTTTGGTTCAAACACGTCCGCTCGTTGAGTCCTTCAAACTTGCGAAGGGCGTACTCATCGGCACCATTTAAGACGATCCGCTCAGCGTCGACGTAGGTAACTGTTCCGGCTTCTCGTGCCCGAACCACCATCCCGCTGTTCGCCGCAACGGTTCGCTCCATCCCCGTCGCCACCACGGGCGGGTCCACACGCATCAGCGGAACCGCTTGCCGCTGCATGTTGGATCCCATCAGTGCGCGGTTGGCATCGTCGTGTTCCAAAAACGGAATCAAGGCAGCCGACACACCCACAGTTTGCTTTGGCGAAATATCGACGTAGTCGATTTCCGAACTGTCCAACTGGGTCAGGTCGCTGTACGCCCGAACGATCTGCGGGCCCTCCTCGATCTTGTTTTCACCGGGGGCCATCGCTTCGGGCGGTGCCAACACATGGCGCATCTCTTCGTCCGCCCGCAGGAACGTCCCTTTGGTATCGACCTTGTTGTTCTTGCTGACCTTGCGGTATGGCGTGATCAAAAAGCCGTAGTCATCCACGCCGCTATACAACGCCAACGACGCGATCAAACCGATGTTCGTGCCTTCCGGCGTTTCGATCGGGCAGATTCGACCGTAGTGCGAAATGTGAACGTCGCGAACCTCGAAGCCCGCCCGCTTTCGATTCAACCCGCCCGGTCCCAATGCCGACAAGCGGCGCTCGTGCGTCAGTTGCGACAGCGGGTTGGTCTGATCGACAACCTGCGACAGCTCACCACGCCCGAAGAAAAACTCGATTGCAGAACTGACCGACTTGCTGTTGATCAGTTCGGCGATGCGGCCCAGCTCTTCGGGGTTCTTGATACTCATCCGCTCCGTCACGGTGCGACGAAGTTTCAAAAATCCTTTGCGCATCTCCTCGGTGGCCAACTCGTCAATCGTCCGAAGACGACGGTTGCCAAGGTGATCGATGTCGTCAATCTCGAATTGGCCCTGCCCGGTGCGCAATTGAAGCACATATTCAAGGCACTTGATCAGATCGTCTGCGGTAAGAACCATCACGTCGTCAGACGATTTGGTGTCGAGTTTTCGGTTCAATCGAAATCGCCCGACCTTGCCGAGGCGATATCGGTTTTCGTCGAAGAATTTTTCCTCAAACAGCTTGCGCGCTTTTTCAACATGCGGCGGGTTGCCCGGACGAAGACGGCTATAGATTTTGAGAAGCGCCTCGTCCTGTGTCCGCGTGCTGTCTTCTGCCAATGTATTGAGAATCAGCGGGTCGCTGACCTTGGAAATGACTTCCAATTCTTTCAGTTCGAGTTCCTGAAGTCGGGTCACCGCGTCGCCAAGCTGGCACCCCGCCCGGACGACCTCTTCCTCGGTATCTTCATCAACAATCGTGCGGACCGAATACATCTCGGGCTTGAGCGATCCGATCTTGACCTTGCGCGTTTTGTGGAATGCCTTGACGATGGCTTCGTCTGTGCCAAATGAGGCGTCCATCGCTCGGATGAACGTGGTGGCTGCGATCTTGCTGGACTGATCGATACGAACAGCCAGCACGTCTTTCTTGGTGACGTTGATTTCAATCCAGCTACCACGCTCCGGAATGATGCGACACCCATGCAGGGCCCGATCTCCCTCGGCTTGGTCTTTAACGAAATCAACACCTGGGCTACGGTGAAGCTGCGATACGATCACGCGCTCAGCCCCGTTGATGATGAACTCGCCACCGCCAATCATGATGGGCAGTTCGCCGAGGTAGACCAAATCTTCCTGGATTTCGTCCTTGTCTTTGCGATGCAAGCGAACGCGGATGCGGAAGGGCAAACCATACGTCAAGCGAAGCTGCCGACACTCCGCAGGCGTGTACCGCGCTTTGCCCAATTCATAAGTAATGTATTCGAGGCGCATGTCGCCGTCGTAGCTGACGATGGGGAACACCTCGCGCAGCAGCGCCTCAAGCCCCTCACCCTTGCGCTCCGTCGGCGCGGAATATTCCTGCAGGAACCGGGCGTAGGATGCAGTCTGAATCTTGATCAGATTCGGAATAGGAATCGCATCGCCTACTTTGGAGAAACTTCGCACCGCACCGTTTGTGCCACTCGCGATCATGTCATCAACCTCTTTGCATTCGACGCTCTTTGCATTCGACGTATTGCAACAGAGCGCCAACCGCACGTTCTTGACCGAAGCCAGATTCATCCGTCAATGCACAGCCCAAGCCACCGTGAAAGCGCAGCCGGATGTGCAGGACGATCAATCGTATGTTCAAATGGGATGATCAGAACCGCCCGTGCATCTGTTCAACCGACTATCCCAACAAGTCAGCCGTTCCCGCACGAGACGGGTGTTGCAAGCCCCAATCCATAAACCACTTCGCAGGCTCGACTTAATCCAGCGAGGATACGCCCGCCCCCGCTCCCGTCAAATCCCCGCTCGATCGCCCCGCGAACCGCCTGCCGCCTGCCACCAACCACGGGCAGCCCGTCCATCACGGTCGGAATTCGGCACGGCGTGGTTTCCGACAGCGTTGGCCGCGTCCACAGACTGTGGGCCAGCGACCGAATTGGGCTATTACTGCGGGAACGCCTTCGGGACCGTGTCCATATATCCCTCTCCATCCAGCGAATGCATGAATTTCACCAAAAGATCCACCTCCGCATCCGTCAGCTTCAAGGTTTTGATCTTCTTGGACAGATGCGGATTCGGCGTGCCCCCTTTGTTGTAGTGCTCCACCGACGCCTTCAGGGTCTTGACCGAACCGTCATGCATGTACGGGGCGTGTTTCGACACATCTCGCAGTGTTGGCGTCTTGAACGCGCCTTTGTCTTCGTCCTTTTTGGAAATCTCGAATCGCCCGATGTCGGCAAACTTCTTGGCTTTCTCATCCCAACCGATGCCCAGATTGTGAAAGAGGCTGTCCGTGAAATTCTGCCCGAGATGGCACTGGTTGCACTCGGCTTTCCCGTTGAACAATTCGAAACCCTTGCGGATCGCAGCGTCGCGGTCACTCTCCACATACCCGTCTTCAAAGCGGTTTTCCTGCCACTGATCGTAGGGGCTATTCCCGCTCATACGCGTGCGCTCATAATCTGCGATGGCTTTGGCAACACGGTCTTTCGTGATCTCGGGCGTCCCGAAGGCTTCCGCAAAATACCTGGAATACGTCTTCGTCTCGCGCAGCGTCTTGAGCATTTTCTCGTGGGTGTTGCCCATTTCGATGGGATTCTCAATCGGCCCGAGCGCCTGCTCCTCCAACGACTTGGCTCGTCCATCCCAGAAAAAATGCGGGTAAATGGTCCACGCCTGATTGACAAACGAGGGGGCTTTGCGCCCGCCCTTTTGACCGCGAATACCCGTGGAAACCGGTGTCAATTCCGAAAAGGCATTCTCCGGGTGATGACACGATGCGCACGCAACCGTGTTGTCGGCAGACAGGCGCGTGTCAAAATAAAGCCAGCGTCCAAGGCGAACGGTCTTTGAAGTCGGCGGATTGGGCAAAGCCTCCAGCGACCCCTCAATTCCAAGGGGAGGTTTGGGCACCGGCAAAAGTGGATTGGTTTTTTCCCAGGAAGGGACTGCCGCCCCCTCCTTCAACTCTGCTTGGGCGGTGGACACAATCACAACGGATATAGCAGTAAGCACTAAGCATTTGTACACGCGAAAAACTCCTTTCAACCCTCCTCGAAATCGAGAAGGTGATCCTTGGGCCAATGTTCAGTTCGGAGATTTTAGTCACCATCTTCGTTCCGCCAAGAGGCGATTGACGAGAGATCGGTTTTGCTTAACCATTGGCCCCATCGTCCGGCGTTCACGCCCAACATCTGGGATGGAGTCGTGCAAGAAAAGCTGCGGAGAGATTACCCTGTCATTGGCCCTTAGCGATTTTGGTGACGCAGATCAGCCGTTCAAGCTCACCGGTGAGCCCATGCAAACGCATGTGGGGCG
>JAADIU010000164.1 GCA_013151185.1 Planctomycetota bacterium | reverse complement strand
GGCTGCTTTGTTTCAGTTTCTTTCAACCCTTGTTTGAGCTTTCTGCAGAACCAACCTCCGCTTTCTTTCGATCTAGGTTGCCGAGGAGCAGTGTGCAGACGAAACCGATCACGAACATGATACCGGCGATGGCCATGTTGGACGTTGTTCGATCGGTGGCTTTGCGATCGGGCCACTGCTCGATGATGTAATCGGTTTTCGCATCTCGGTCGGTCAACGCATCGATGCCCTCGATCCCAACGCCATCCGCGTATGCAATAAGCTGCGATTCGCTGCATCGTTCGAGTGCTTTTCGGGGCGGTTCCCTGTCGAACGGCCACAAGCCGACCACCGATCCCAGCAGCATGCCCAACAAGATTCCCAGTGTCGCTTCCTTGTGTCGCTTCAACAAAAACTTGAGCAGGTTCGACAAGCCGACAATCCCGATCACCGCACCGATCCCCACGGGCACAATGATCCGAAGCGCCGAAAAGTCGCGATCCTTCAAATCGGCGACGGCTCCCACCACGCGGTCATACTGATCAAGGATGAGCAGCATGTACGAACCGCTGATACCCGGAAGCACCATGGTCGTTGAACCCACAACGCCCGACACAACATCCATCGCCATGCTCCGCGGCATCGCAGCGTGGTCCTTGATGACTACGATCCCGACCATCAGCGCCACACCAACGACCGCACCACCAACCGAACGAACGCTCGCCTTCCCAATCATGCGCAGAAGCAGCGGAGCACCGCCAAGGGTCAACCCAATAAAGAGGGCAAACATCATCGACGACCGCATCAACAGCAGCGAAAGGATCACCCCCGACAACGACACGATCGCTGCACCCGCAAACCCGCCAATCAAAATGAGAAAACAGATTCGTCGCCGGGAGAATCGCAGCGATGAAACTTCCGCCACCGACTCGATGAATTCTTCGTAGAGACCGACGGCTAATATCATCGTGCCACCGGAAACACCGGGGATCAGATTCGCGATGCCCATGAGCAGTCCGGCGATCGCGGTCAATATCGCCTTGCCCAACGACATCGCCGACGTCGCATCTTGCTGGGTCGCATCTTTCTGGTTGGTTGGCACTTGCATCCGATGTTCCCCTGCCCGCATAGAGTCAAGAATATTAACGTTCAATCGAGCCACCTTTTAGCGGGTGGATGCGCCACCGTCGAGCCAACACCACCCAGGCAGCGACTCCGCGCAGACAGTTCCGCAATCGCAAGTTACAATCAATCGCCCAACCGCAACGGCTCCAGTGAAGACACACGCGGGAGATGCCACACCATTGGCGAACACACCAACCCATGTGAAACCCATCATCGGACTGATCGGCGGGATTGGCTCGGGCAAGTCGACCGTGGCGAAATGCTTCGCCGAGATCGGGGCTGGCGTCATTGCGTCGGACGAACTGAACACGCAGCAGTTGGCCCTCCCGGAGGTGATTGAGGAACTGGTTTCCTGGTGGGGAGTCACAATTCAAAAAGACGATAGCCGCCTGGACCGCAAAAAAATTGCGTCCATTGTGTTTCGCGATCGTAATGAGAGGAAGCGGCTTGAGGGGTATCTGCACCCGCGTATTGCAAAGGAAAGCAACCGACTCGTCGCGTCATTTCGCGATGATTCTGGCGTCCGAGCCATCATTCTGGACAGCCCACTGCTGTTAGAAGCCGGTTTGGATTCAAAATGTGATGCCGTCGTATTCGTCGATGCAAACGACGAGACCCGCCTTTCGAGGGTGATTCAAACACGCGGCTGGTCGGAGGAACAATGGCGAAGCAGAGAAAAATCGCAGATTGCACTGGACAAGAAGCGATCCAGAGCCGATCATGTAGTGGCAAACAACTCGTCGGACCTCGATGAACTTCGCTCCTCCGTTGATGACACCCTGCGTGCAATAGAATCCTGCATGCTCCAGAAGTAACTTTGCCATCAACCGATCGATTCAGGACTCACGGATTACACCTGTTGCGACGAGTTTGAAAGTTTGGCGTCACGTTTCGTGAATGCCATTTCGTGAAAGCCAATGCCGCGACACCACACCCGGTGACGAGCATAAACAGGAATGAACGCGGGCGCTCGGAAGCGCTACCCTCAGATACGAATTGAGCGGGCACTGTATTAAGCTGCGGACCAGGATCCACGATCGATACCGCACGCACCATCCCCCATCGACGAAGCCGCGAATCCTGATATAACAGCGATCCTTATATACAAGACCCCAATACAACAGTGATCCCAGGACGACACCGATCCAGAGTACAACGGTGATCCCGATGCAAACAACAAACCAACTAAAACATCAAACCGAGATCAGAACGTATCGCATTCCCATACGAAACACTTGGCCCATGCGGATCGTTTGGCTCGAACCCACCCTTTGGAGGTTTAATTTCGATGGCAGGTAACACCGGCCGCTCACGCAGCACATCCTCAAAATCCGCTTCCTCAAAATCTTCCTCTTCCAAACCCACTTCGCGGAGGAAAAGCCCAGGCTCATCAAAACCCCGATCATCGACACCCCGGTCATCGACACGAGCCAGCACTGCCGTCGCCGAAGCGGATCGCGAAGCTCCCAAGAAGGCACCCGCCAATGGCGGTGGAAGCAGTGGGGGCGGTGGCGAAACACCCACACCGGTCGATCCGGAAACACACGCAAAATACGAAGAAGTCAAGCGGGGCAGCGTACACATCACCGAGTTGCAACAAATGACGGTGACGGAACTTCATGAAGTCGCACGCGGTGAAGGCCTCGAAGAACACAGCGGACTCAAGAAACAGGATTTGATTTTCCGGATTCTCAAAGAACGCATCCACCAAACCGGAATGATGTTTGGCGAAGGCGTGTTGGAAATCCTTCCCGACGGATTCGGATTTCTTCGCAGCCCGGAATACAACTATTTGCCCTGTCCCGACGACATCTACGTCAGCCCATCGCAGATACGCCGGTTCGGTTTGCGCACCGGCCACACGGTTGCAGGACAAATCAGACCGCCCAAGGAATCAGAACGCTATTTCGCTCTGTTGCGTGTGGAGGCGATCAACTTTGCCGATCCGGACGAAGTCACCGATCGCACGAACTTTGAAGACCTCACCGCCCTGCACCCGGAAAAGCGGCTGATCCTTGAGACCGATCCCGCTGAAATCAACATGCGCATCGTCGACATCGTCGCGCCCATCGGCATGGGGCAACGCATGTTGATCGTCGCACCTCCGCGCACGGGCAAGACCGTGCTCCTGCAAAAGATGGCCTGCGCGATTGCGACGAACCATCCCGAAGCCTACGTCATCATTCTGTTGATCGACGAACGCCCGGAAGAAGTCACCGACACGCAGCGCAACACACCAGCCGAAGTCGTCAGTTCCACCTTCGATGAGCCCGCATCCCGACACGTTCAGGTGGCTGAGATGGTCATCGAGAAAGCACGTCGCCTCGTAGAGTATGGCCGCGACGTCGTCATCCTCCTCGACTCCATCACGCGATTGGCCCGCGCCCACAACACCGAAATCCCACACAGTGGAAAAATCCTCTCCGGTGGTGTCGATGCCAACGCACTGCAAAAGCCAAAACGCTTCTTCGGTGCAGCCCGAAACATCGAAGAAGGCGGCTCGCTAACTATCATCGGTACAGCACTGGTGGACACCGGCAGCAAAATGGATGAAGTGATCTTCGAGGAGTTCAAAGGCACAGGCAACGCAGAACTGCACCTCGATCGCCGCTTGGTAGACAAGCGCATCTGGCCCGCAATAGACGTAGCCGCCAGCGGAACCCGAAAAGAAGAACTACTACTCGATCCAAAAGAATTAGAACTAGTCTACCGCCTACGCCGCGTACTAAGTGACATGAACCCAGTAGAAGCAATCGAGCTACTGAGAACGCGCCTAGCCAAATCAAGAACCAATGCCGAGTTTCTAATGACCATGAATCTGGCGTAACATTTCAGAGAAGGAATTTGGCAAAGACAACAAGACCAAACACGCGGGCGTAATTCAGTGGTAGAATGCCAGCTTCCCAAGCTGGACGTCGGCGGTTCGAATCCGCTCGCCCGCTATAAAACCCACCCGACGAAGGCGACTCATTCTTGAGCAAAGCGGAACGATGGATAGACGGAAGCAAGAAAAACATCTGACGATCGCCCCAGCAGAGATAAAGTGCGCGTCCCCGGAATAGGCCCCGGTCACGGACGAACCGGTGAGTCGCTTGTCTGGTTGACATCGACTCCGGGCTCCGCGTAGGATGCGGCATCGTTTGGGCCGACGGTTCCCGCATGGCACGGAAGGCTATGAGCAGACTCAGCGGCAGGCCAACTTGTAGGACAGCGGTGGTGGCATCGCTGATTCTTGCGGTACTTGTGAGGGTGCCGTCCGCGGACGGTCTGTTGTTGCATGACCACAGCGACCACGGTGTTCACGCACACACCGTGACGCTTGACGACTTGCGCGACTTTGACCCTCATGGGGCGTGGCACCGCCACCACGACGAGGAACCCGACGACAGGAACAACGATTCGGACGTCAGCGAGTGTGTCGATTTACTGTTCATCTTCATAAACGTCCCGGCCTTGGCCACGGGTGTCCATTGCTCGTCCGGCGCGGTGGTTGCCTCGATCCAGCAATCCTCCTCAAAGATATTGCCCTGGTCGATGCTGCCAAGCGATCCGAAAGCGACCGCCGGACTTTCACGCACGCCTCGGCCTTCGGCGCCCCCTTTGCGCCCGGCTTTCGCTCTTGACGCACTGCTGCAAAGCAGCCACGCACTTCTGCTCTGATTGATTCCCGTACCTCAATCTACTTCGTTTCCTGCTAGTGGTATGCGCGGCGGGAGTTGTTCCTGCGCGATCGTACGCAGGGTTGGTATGCGAACCACAGGAGCCTACTCATGCAAAACTGTTTACGAATGCTGGCATTTGCCGCAGCGCTCACGCTGGGTGCGACCGCAGGATGCAGTCGTCCCGCTCAAGGCGAGTCGGACGGTCACGACCATAGCGGCGGTGCCGAACACGAACACAATCAAGGTAGTGACGAAGGTCTTGAGCCGATCAGCATCACCCTCTTCACCTCGAAAGTACTTCTCTTCATGGAATATCCGCACCTGGTGCAGGGCGAACAGGCGGATTTCCTCGCACACTTTTCGGTGTTATCCACCGGGGAACCCGTGCGCTCGGGATCGCTCACCTTCGAGGTAACGCCGCCGAACGGCCCGGCCGTCAATCTAACACTCGACGCTCTGCGTTACGACGGGCTGTTCGTACCGGAATGGGTATTCAAGACTCCGGGCGAGCATCAACTTCGACTATTGCTCAATAGCCCACAGGTGGAGGATGTCTTGGATATCGGTAGTGTGATTGTCCATGCCAGCGCGCACGACGCTGAACATCCAGCTGACGCGATGGCAGGGGATGAACCGCCCGATGTCGTGCCGTTCCTGCTGGAGCAACAATGGAAAATCGAGCTGCTGCTGGCGACCGCATCCCGACAAACGCTGACCCACCGCATTGCGGCTCCGGCGCGGATTGTGCCGAAGCATGGCACTTCGGCAGTGGTTGGTCCGTCAGTCGCTGGGCGGCTCTCGCCCCCGACCGACGGCCACTTTCCACATGTGGGACAGCGCGTCGAAGCTGGCGAGGTGTTGGCCTATGTCGAACCGCCCCTGCCTGCTACCGACGCCATCCAGCTCCTTGCCAATCAAACTTGGATTCAATCGCTGGAGCTTGAAATTGCGTTCCGCAAGCTCGATCTCGACACGAAGGCTGCGGAGATCGAAAGAGAAGTCCGGGCGGCAACGGCCAAATTGGTCTTCGCAAGAAAAGCGAAAGACCGCGAGCATGAGCTACTTGAAAAGGGCATTGGCACAGACCAGACACACGAAAAAGCCGAGCAAGACCTTCGGATAGCGCAAGCGGGGCATGACGCTGCGATGGCGTCGAAACGCGCCAACCACGAAGTGCGAATACAACTGGGCGAGCTGCACGCGAAAGCGGATATCGGCTTCGACGGGAGCGGTGGCGGGGCAGCTCGCCAACGCCTACCGATCACGGCACCCATTTCCGGTGTGGTTGTGATGTCAGCCAGCGTCGAGGGCGAGCAGGTCGAAGAACACACGCCCGTGTTCAGAATCGTCAACGCTGAGCGTGTCTGGGTACGAGCGAATGTGTCGGAGTTCGACCTCGGCCTGCTGAGCGCTAGTCCCGATGCGACGCTGAGTCTTCCCGCATTTCCTAACTGGCAGACTGACATCATTGGCAAGGCTGGCGGTCGATTCGTGCATCTGGGAACCGTGGTGGACGAGGTGTCGCGGGTCGTTCCCATTACCTATGAACTCCCCAACCCCGATGGCCGTTTTCGCGTCGGCATGTTGGCAGAGGTTCAGGTGGCCACGCAGACGGCGGACGAAGTCGTTGCGATTCCCGAAGAGGCAGTCGTGATGGACAACGGACGACCCATCGCGTTCGTTATGCTTGGTGGAGAAACCTTCCAACGCCGGGAACTCAAACTCGGCATTCGAGACAACGGCTTCGTTGAGATCAGAAGCGGCGTTGAGGACGGAGAGCGTGTGGCCACGAAAGGCTCTTACGCACTCAAACTGGCGTCGCAGTCACCGTCATCTTTCGGCGCCGGGCATGTCCACTAGAGCGTTCGCACACACTGCGCCCTCTGTTCCGAGCTAGACTTCCGGGGAAGCCCCGGATTCGGACGCTAAAGAAACCAGAGATTGCTCTGCCGGAGTCACTACAATGATTAACGCACTGATTCGCTGGTCGCTGGCCAATCGCCTTGCCGTCGTCATTTTATCGGTGATGCTCATGGTCGTCGGCGCTTTCGTCGCAACCACCGTTCCCGTAGACGTGTTTCCCGATCTGACCGCGCCAACCGTGTCCATCCTCGTTGAGGGTCACGGTATGGCACCGGAAGAAATGGAGATGCTCGTCACCTTCCCCATCGAGACCGCCGTCAACGGTGCAGCCAATGTCCGGCGCGTTCGATCCGCCACGGCTGTGGGCATTGCCGTCGTGTGGGTCGAGTTCGAGTGGGGTACGGACATCTATCGCGCCCGCCAAACCGTCAACGAACGGCTGACTACGGTCTCGGGCAGGCTGCCGTCGCAGGTCGAGCCGCCCACGCTCGCGCCGATGTCGTCGATCATGGGCGAGATTCTGTTCATTTCGCTCACATCGAACAGGCACAGCCCCTTGGAGCTTCGGACTGTTGCGACGACCAATCTGCTCAGGCGACTCCAGTCAGTCCCCGGTGTCGCCAAGGTCACGCCCATCGGTGGGGACGAGAAACAGTATCAGGTAGTCCTGTCTCCAGCACGACTTCGGGGGTACGACATCAGCGTGCTGCAAGTGATCGAGGCGCTTCGTGGGGCCAACGAGAATGTGTCGGCGGGTTTTATTGTCCAAGGTGGCCAAGAGTCGATTCTGCAAGGTGTCGGACGGATTCAAACGGAGCGAGACATCGCGGATACGGTCATCGCGATGCGCGGGGACCGCCCAGGCGGCTTGCCGTCGCCCGTCACCGTGTCCGACCTCGGCATCGTCAGGATCGGAGCGGCCATCAAGCGCGGCGCGGCTGCGGCGTCGTGGCGTGGGCCGAACTGGGAGCCGATCACCGAACCCGCCGTCATTTTGGCAATCCAAAAGCAGCCCGGTACCAACACACTGACGCTTACGCAGCAGTTCGACGTGGTGCTGGACGAGATGCAGGCTTCGCTGCCGGACGGAATGCTCATCAATAAGAACCTCTTTCGTCAGGCGGATTTCATTCTCGTTTCGATTCACAACACCATCGAAGCGCTCCGCGACGGAGGCATCATGGTCATCTTGGTCGTGATCGCGTTCCTAGCGAGCATGAGATCAAGCATCATCACGCTGCTGGCTATCCCCATCTCACTCATCGTCACGGTGCTGGCGCTGAAGGTGTTTGGGGCGAGCATCAACACCATGACGCTCGGCGGGATGGCCATCGCCATCGGTGCGCTTGTCGATGACGCCATCATTGATGTGGAGAACATCGTGCGCCGACTGCGCGAGAACGCCGCGCTCCCGAACGAGAAGAAACGCCCCCCCATCGAGATCGTCTTTAAGGCAAGCGTGGAGGTACGGGCGTCTATCGTCTTCGCTACGCTCATCATCCTACTGGTTTTCCTACCGTTGTTCTTCCTCTCGGGTGTCGAAGGTCGCCTGCTGCAACCGCTAGGCATCGCTTTCATGGTCTCGCTGGCTGCGTCGCTCTTTGTCGCCCTGACGGTGACCCCCGCGTTGAGCTACTACCTGCTACCCACAAGCAAAGCCGTCACACGGCCCACCGAGCCGTGGATCGTGAGGTTCCTCAAACGCATCTACGACAAACCGCTTCGCTGGGCGATGGGGCATCCGTGGCTGGTAGCACTGCCCACCGCGTTGCTGCTCGGCTTGGCGGTCGTCGGCGGTGCTTCTCTGGGTCGGAGCTTTCTGCCGGAGTTCAACGAGGGTGCGCTGGTGGTGGGTGTCGTGACGCTGCCCGGCACTTCGCTGGTAGAAAGTGACCGCTTGACCAACATCATCCAGACGACGCTCATGCAACACCCGGAGATTGTCTCCATCGGTCGGCGTACCGGGCGTGCGCAAGAGGACGAGCATGTTCAGGGCGTGGAGGCCAGCGAGATCGACCTCACACTCGATATGGATGCGCCTGTGCGGCTAGGTCTTGAGCGACGCAGTAAGGCGGAGCTACTGGAATCGCTGAGAAACAGTCTAGCTGCGATCCCCGGCGTACAGACAACCTTTGGACAACCCATCGGGCATCGCGTTGACCACATGCTGTCCGGCACACGCGCCAACATCGCCGTTAAGATTTTCGGGAGCGATCTCAAGAAGCTGCGGTCAGTGGCCAAGCAGATCGAAAACACGATTCGTTCGATCCCCGGCGTGGTTGATCTCTCCACGGAGCAGCAAACGGATATTTCCATGTTGCGCGTCGAGTTTGATCGCGTCGCACTGGCCCGTTTCGGGTTGACGAGTGGTGACGCATCAACCGCCCTCGAAGCAGCCTTCCAAGGCGTGGAGGCCACACAGATTCTTGAAAGACGAAGAGCGTATGACCTTGTTGTACGGGTCGGCGAGACGACGGTAGCGGATTCGTGGATGAAGGCGTCATCACGGGAAGTCCGCGAAGTGTTGGTCGATGTGCCAGCGGACGCCGGGACAAAGATACCCCTCAAGGCGCTGGCTCGTATCAGCGAGGAACGAGGCCCAAACCTCATCATGAGGGAGAACGCCCAGCGTCGGATCATCGTCCAGTGCAATGTGGCCGGGCGCGATCTGGGGGGCGTCGTCGATGACATTCGCATTGCCGTCGCGGATCAGGTTGAGCTTCCGCAAGGGTACTATGTGGAATACGGCGGGCAGTTCGAGAGCGCGGAACAGACGAGGCGCAGGTTGGCGATACTGGGCCTCGCGGTCGTTCTCGGAATCGGTTTTTTGCTTCATGTAGTTTTCCGAAGTGTACGCGACGCAGCACTCATCATGTTGAATCTGCCGCTGGCGATGATCGGCGGCGTTGTGGGCGTGTACCTCTCCGGCGGCGTCCTATCCGTAGCCTCGTTGATCGGGTTCATTGGTGTGTTTGGCATCGCAGCCCGCAACGGCATCATGATGGTCTCGCACATCCGCCACCTTCAGCGTTTTGAAGGGGTGAGCGATTTCGCCGAAGCTGTGCGTCTCGGAGCGATGGAACGACTTGCACCTATTCTGATGACCGCGATGGGGTCTGGACTGGCGTTAATTCCGCTCGTAGTCGGAGGCGATCAACCTGGCAAGGAAATCCTAAGCCCGATGGCAATGGTGATCCTGTTCGGGCTGTTGTCCTCCACTTTCCTAAACATGATCGTCGTCCCCGCGTTGTTCCTACGATTGGCCCTCCCGGTCGAAGCCGAGCCGCCCGTGGAGATTGACGGCGATATCGAGCGAATCGGACATGCGCTTCCGGCCGCACCGGTGTAAGAAAGCGAGTCCAAGAGAGTACTTCGTTTAGGCTCCCGTTTGTGAAAGTAGAATCAATGATGCCACGAAACATCTTCATCGCGCAGGCGGGGAACCATTCGCGGTTGAAGTCCGTGCCCCTCTCCAACTTCTCAGGCACGCTCATTATTCCTCGACTGATGACTCAAGGCGTTCTAACAACCATTCGCAGTCCGTGCTGACGTGATCGGTAACGAACAAGCGGCCCTTGTCTATCCAGGCTGCTCGGGTTCCGTCTGGCGATACATCAATGTGCTTCCGATGAACGGGCACCTCGTCCAGCCAAAGAATGGGCTGATATGCGGATGGATGGTCACGAAGATAGGCGATCAACCGTGTTCCGTGTTTGGCCTTGACGCACAGCTCTACCCGTCCATCGCATAGAACTCTCCGTTGAGCGAGGTGCCCTACCTCGAAATATTCAAAGGTGGGCAACTCGGGAAACGCTGCACTGGCAACAGTTGTAGGTCTCGGGAACATCGGCCCTACACCTTCATCATCACCACCATCGATCACGTCGAAAGGGACGCGTTGTGGCTGCTGCTGCGGGTTGTCTGCCGAATGCCAGACAACGCATCCCTCTTCCTCGTCTGCTGAGCCACCGGCCCACTTCGGGTACTCCGTGGTAGCGTAATTCAATTCCCCGTCGTCGGAGAAGAAAACGTCTTCTACTTCCGCTCCCGCTGTGTTGACCAAGCGCCGGTCGGGATGAAAAGAATATGTGGATACATCCCAACGCAGATCGTCTCTCTCTGCTTCGTGAAGCAACCTTCGAACGAGGTCACCATGCGGCTTGGACCCAACTGAGTAAACAGCAGCGAACATTCCTGGCGTGTCCGTATCCCCCAAATCCTGCCAAGGACAGTATATCCTTATCCGATTTCGTTGCTGTCCAACACGTATATCAATTCTATAGAGGTCGGCATCGCTCACGTTGTCACGGGAAAACGAATCCAGATCGAACACTCGAAGTGATCGCAACTCGGCAATGAGGCGCTGATATTCTGTCCGACTCAGATGACCAATCTTCTGTCTGCGAGCGCTATCGGTGACTGAAATATGAATCTGGGCGTCTCCCCAATCGACGATTCGCAGAGTTACGATATGCCCCCAACCATGATCGGCGTCCAGGAAAACGTAACCTTCCGGCTCGATCAAGAGCCCTTGGACCCTTGTGGTCGGCGAGCATGCAAACGAGCCAAGGGCAAGGATGATGCATGGCACAAACCTCAGCCAGCAAGAAAGACTCATCGCCTACTATCTCCAATGACAACGATTGCTGTTCCATCCTGGTCGCTCGAGATCGACAGCAAATGCCTTGCCGGCCAGACTCCTTCAGAACTCGAACGGAATCGAGTTCGCCGTCTCACGCTTATCTTTGGGCATGAAATGAATGTACCGTTGCGTAGTCCGCTGGTCCAGGTGCCCCACAAGTGCTGCGATCTGATCCCACGTCTTGCCCTGCGATACCAGAATCGAGGTGAACGAATGGCGCAGGGCGTGATACCCATCAAGCCGCTCGAAACCTGCATCCTTCACCAGCTTCTTGAACAGCCTGTCTGCTTTATCGCCTCGACGTTGGCTTCGAGTTTGCGATTCGGGCCATCATCGCTCCGCCGCCCAAACGCAGCCGCCCCGTTCTCAAAGAGCTCCTTCTGCCAGCGGTAGAACAACGTCGGGTTGATCCCAGCCTGATCGCACACATCAGACACCGGCGTTTTTTCCACACGATGCCGCCGCAAAATCGCCATCTTCTCCTCACCCGTGAACTTCCTACGCCCGTTCGTCATGGTCATTTCCTTCCACCGGACAAACTAAGCCCGGATCACGGAATGTCCAATTCCGACTGAGGCAGCACACCTGTACAACTATCACGTTTCTCCGACTTGAGCGGTCGTCAACTCATAAGCCGATGCATCGTTTCTGGATTGGAGCGCATGGATTGATGTAAGTGATGATTCCTTGATGTTCGAATAGAAGCAAGCCGAAGGTCAATCCCGGGTTCGTCGATGAAGAATATGCACAGTTCTTTGCACCTGAAGGGGAAGAGCGGGTGCGCCTTCGTTTCGTCTTGATTGTGACGGACGAAAAGAGATTCAGCGACGCGGATGCAGCTACGGTTAAAGCAATATCATGAGTTCACTGTACAGGTCACGCAGGATCAAAAAAATGGGCGATCGCGTTCTCGAAATTCGAGCGGGCGATTGCCCACCTCATCATTGCGGCGTTCAAACCAATCGTAGTTCTAGCTGCCCCGCGTGGGGAACAAGCACTTCGCACACGGAGTGCTGTCTTCTCGATACTGCGTTCGGTTGACGCACCCGCCGCGACCCGATAATCAACCGGTCATGCAGAAGCTCTACATCAAGGGTTTGGTCAAGGTCGCCGACACGGTGCGGCGATCCGTTGCAACACGGCTTTCTGCAGAGATGAAAGCACGACTTCGACAACAGACATCTGATTCATTGGCCCATGTAGACGCGATCCTCGCGAATCGTGGCGCAACCGTGGATCACTTGCCAGCGCCAACGCGGCGGGCATATCAGTTTCTTTCGAGTGTGGATTTTGACCGCGTGGTATCAACGTCGCCGAGCGCGGAGCATGATCACGAACAACCGTCGATCACGCTACGTGGGGTTACCTCGTTCTGGGAAGGCGCCCTTTGCCAGTTGGCACAGCCCATCAAAGAACCTCAAGCGAAGGAAATCCTCAAGTCCATTTCGGCGGCGAGCGAGAGCATCCGTCAACAATTGGCCAGCAATGAACTGCAAACCAGGGACCTAAGAATGCCATCGCGCCAGGCACACGCATGGCTAACGTTCTTCTCAGTTCCCGAAAACTTCGATGCGTACATAGCGGCGATACGGATAGCCCATCCCATCTTGCACGAGGCGCTAACAACGCGTCCGGGATGCCATTCAAATCTCCTGCTCGAATTCCGGCCCATGTCTGGTTTATATCGCGTGCGCGGAAATTCCGTCGCGACGCGCGTCGTGCTTCCGACACCGATGATTACCTTTTCAGAGGCACAATTTGAGGCGCTGGCTGCGGCCATGTTCAACGGCGGCTCGAAGCAAGCCATCATCGAAGCCGCCCAAGCCAAACCGTATCAAGCGTTCCGGGTAGCGATTGACGCCATCGGCGATGCAGCGAATCGGACCGCCGGCGTGCATCACGACTTGGCCGCATCATTTGGCCGCGTGGTCCGCAAGTATTTCTCTGATGCCATGTCGCAACCTCGCCTCATCTGGAACCGAACCGTGACCCGTCGAAAGTTCGGCCACTACGACCCACTCACCGACACGATCATGATCAGTTGCACGCTTGACGATGCAGGCGTCGGGGAGTTTGTCGTTGACTTCGTGATGTACCACGAATTGTTGCACAAAGAACTCGGCACCGATTGGAAAAACGGAAGGCAATCGGTTCACACGCCAGAGTTTCGAAGCCGAGAAAAATTATTCGAACTGTACTCAGAAGCGGAGGCAACATTGAGCGCCATTGCCCGCCAGCACACTTGATCAACTCAGCGACACCGAAGATCACGAGCGACCACCAACACAAGAACGCCATACACTTCATTCTCGACATCACCGATGTGCGTCATGACGACGTGCGCCGCACGCGGCCAGCTTTCTTGCGGAGTTTGGCGCAACTAGCGACATAACTGCGCGCCACGGGGCGGGCATTTCCTTATGGTGAAATCGCCAATCGCCAAATCGCGAACGAACTTCCGCGTGTAGGAGTGAACCGTTCGAGCCGAACCGCCGCAACCATGACAACGCGCGCGATACCGCTGATCCGGCTCCAGCCGAACCAGAGCTGTGCGCGAATCCGTGTTCACGTTTTGATTCGCCACCTTGACTCGACGCCAAGGGAAGTAAGCCGCTATACTCCGTCCAGACACCGGTTTCTCCTTTCAGCCAAACAACCGTCGTTAACAAACGCTCGTTTAGCACCGGGAAAACCGGTGTCCATTGTCACTCAAGCACTTACATCAACAACTTTTTCGGAGGAGAACCACTTTCTTAGAACCTTCGCAGCACCCGTGAAACCGAACTGGCAGAATCCTGGCCACGAAGCATTATCTTCAGGCAACGGACCAGCACTTCGAGAATGCAGCGGTTCAAGAAGCGGCGCAAAATCCGGCGCAGCAGGCTGCCGCAAAGGCCCGCAAGAAAAAAACCCGGAAATCGCTAACTTCGTTTCGTGCGACGACTTGCGAACAAATGCGACTTCTTGCGACGAATTGCAAACGGTAGGAATGGGCGATAGGAGGCCTCGGATCGGGGTGTAGATGAGGCGATTGACTCGACGGGAACAGTCGTTCAAGATGAGCATTGCGGGTTGGGCTGGCGGGGGCGGTCCACTCGGTGACAGCAAGGTGAACTTTGATCGGCATGGGGGTTGATACCAGCCGAGCAGCGGGATTTTCGGCTGGCTATGAAACGCGGATCACTTCTACCACTGTTCCTCACCATCGTGGGTTTGTGCCTGATTGCGGTCGGTCTGACGGTTTGGCTTTACCTCGACAAGCGAGTCACACCGCCAACCGAACCGGGTACGGACACAATCGACCTGAATACCGAGTACTTCGAGGACAACGAGCGAAAATCCGAAGTGGCTGAGCGTGTCGTCAGACCGGATGGCATTGTGGCGCTCAGCATCCAGCGTTTCCGCATCGGGATGAAGCGGCTTCCGTGGTCGCTTGACGAATTGCTGAGCCCACCCAGCCTCCTGGCGACAGGGGAACGATGGAGCGGACCTTACATCAACAACCCCGACATTCTGGTCGACCCGTGGGATGAACCCTTCCAATACGTCTCGCCCGGTTCGCACAACGACCTCAGTTACGACCTTTGGAGCAAAGGCGGTGACGGATTGTCGGGCACTGCCGACGACATCGGTAACTGGTAGCCGATTGCGGTGGGTAGTTCTGTGGCAGTGTCTCTCATGGTAGTTCTGTGACAGTGAGTGTCACAGACTCAGTGAGTGTGACAGTCTCGATGTCCGTTTCAACCTGCGCGGGCGACGATCATTTCCAAGAGCCGTTTCTCCATCGCGAGATCGCGCCCATCTTCGATCCATTCATCGTCGGCGGCGGTCAGCTTCGCGCCAGTCTCGAGAGAGGGCAATGTATTTCTGTAGAACTGGAGCGCTCCGATGGAGTTGTTGAACTGTCGATCCGGTGCGGAGTACAGTTCACGTTTGACGATGACGGTCAATCGCGTTTCGCCTTTTGCTGCGTCCGGTTCGGTTTGAATTTCGACCGATCGCCGGATCGTGCGGAGGCTGGCTTCCCAAAAATCGTAAGGCGTTGCAACATCCTTGCGCCAAATTTCAAAGAAGTGTTGCGACGTTTCGGGATGGGTGGTCAGGATTCCGGCACGGCGATCCATTCGATCAAGCCGAAAACCATGCTTGCGAAGCACGCCCTCGCAAACGGACCAAAGCTCGTCAATTCGCGGCTGATCTGCGCCGGGCACGTCCTGAATCATCAGGTCGCCCGATCGCTGAACGGGGGTGCAACCACAAAGCAATCCGAGGCCGAACACGCAGGCGATACGTTTGGTGAAATTGTTCTGTTTCATGATGTCGCAATCGTAGATGCGGGCGCGATCGGGTCAAGCAGGAAGCATCAATGCCGACGTGTGCCCAATTTGTGAATCGTGATCGAACCCGTGTCGCCCCACTCCATGCTGGCTGGACCAAACCCCATGACGATCGGATCGCCTTGCTGGGCCCACCCTTCCCTGACGAGAACTTCGTCGACTCTTTCGAGGCAATTGCGAATCTCGTCGGGCTTGCTGACCGTCGCCGATGTGACTCCGTAGTAAAGGGCGAGCCGGCGGCGGACATCCTCGCCCGGAACCAAGGCAATGAGGGGGCGATCGATGCGGTGACGGCTTAGGAGACGTGCCAAGACGCCTTTTTCGGTCCAGATGGCGACTGCAACCGCGTCCACCTTGCGGGCAATCGACCGGATGCTGTCCGCGACTGCTGCGGTGACGCCGTGGCAAAGTTCGTTTGCTGCGATGGGCCTGCTCAGATGCTCGTCGTAGTGATCCGCTTCTGCGGCGATTCGGTTCATCATCCGCACGGCTTCGATGGGATGGGCCCCCACCGCGGTTTCAGCCGAGAGCATGACCGCATCGGCACCATCGACGATCGCGTTGGCCACATCGCTGACTTCCGCTCGGGTCGGGATGGATTCGGTGACCATGGATTGCAGCATTTGCGTTGCGATGATGACCGGTGTTCCGCTGCGTCTGCATCGTGCGCAGATTTCTTTTTGAACGCGCGGGACGTGAACGAGTTCCATCTCGACGCCCAGATCACCACGCGCAACGAGAATGGCGTCGGATGCCTCGATGATGTTGTCGATGTCTTCGACGGCTTGGGGTGTTTCGATTTTTGCGACGATGTGAATGTCCACGCACTGGGCACCGAGTCGCTCGCGCAGTTGCCGGATGTCGTCCGCTGTCCGAACGAAAGACATCGCCAGATAGTCAAGCTCCTGCGTGGTTGCCCATTCGAGGTCTTTGATGTCCTTCTCGGTGAGCGCGTCGATTTGCAGATTGCTGTCGGGCAGGTTCACACCTTTGCGACTTTTGATGATACCGCCCACCTTGCACTCACACGTCAGCCCCTGCACGCTGGCCTCGGTCACAACGAATCGCACCATGCCGTCGTCGATCAAAACACGATGCCCAACCTTGATGTCTGTAAGAATGTCCGGCTGATTGATCGATACGACTTCGCTATCACCGACAACATCCTCGCCGACAAGGCGAAGCGAAGCACCGCGTTCGATCCGGACCCCGTCACCTTGGACAGTCCCGAGGCGAATTTTTGGCCCGCACAAATCGCCCATGATGGCGATGGAAAGCTGATGCTTCTTTGAAATGGCGCGGAGGTTCTGCACCGCTTTCAGATGGTCGGCGAGCGTACCATGCGAAAAGTTGAGTCGAACGACATGAACCCCGGAAAGCAGAAGAGGCTCGAGGACCGAGGGATCGAGCGATCCCGGTCCAAGGGTCGCCACCACCTTGGTCCCCGACCAGGAGGGACCATCACCAGATTTGACCGCAGCGTTTGACCTTCCAGCACTCATAGAATCGTCTCCATCAAAGACGCAGGCCCACCCCGACGCGGACGCCTCGAAACCGTTTGAGTATGTTTTCGTCGATCCGCATCGATGCCGCAAGCCGAATCATTGTTGGCGGAGGCACCCACGCGCCGATAAGAAGGTTTGAGCGCATGGGTAGCGACCGATGGGTAGCCGCTCGGTTTGCAATCGCCCGGCGCATTGGCTACATATTGAAGTTGAACGATGAATCGAGCATTTTCTGGTCCGATCGCCAGGATGGATCGATTCTCACGTCGCGTACTCAAATGGGGTTGGCAGCGGTGCGATTGATGCCGTGGACTTTTTTGGTCTGTGCTCTCGTATCGCCATTGTCGGTGATCGCTCAGCCGAGCCCCATCCACCAACCCTCCCCGCTATCAAAGCAGCTCGACAGTCAGCGGGCCATCATCATCAACGTAGACGACTCGCAGGAAACGAGGGTCGGTCAAGCCGAGGCGATGCTTGCATCCCCGTCGAAGCAGGCGATCGACCTTGCGGTAAACCTCCTCAGTGCGGGAGATGAACCCTCGACGAAGCTCGTGGTTTGTTTGGCGATTGCTCGAATCGCCCGGGACCCCTCTGCACCGCTCGATGCGCGTCTGGTCGATCCACTGCTCGCACTTTTGAAACATCCGTCGGATGAATTGTCGGAGGCGGCATCGCGGGCGCTGTCGTGGTTTCAGGGTTCGGGCGTATTTGAATCGTTGGGGCGCATCGTCGGTCGGCAGGATGCTTCCTCGCGTGAACGGCGCGCGGCGCTGTCGGCGATGGCGCGCAACACCGATCGCCGCGCTGTTGTTTCGCAGCTTATCGGGCTACTCAATACGATCGAACCGCAGATGCGCCCCGCGATCCTGGACGCCCTTTCCAACGTCGGCGCAACGCACGACGGAACGGTGTCGGCTTGGCAGGCGTGGTGGAAGAAACAGGGAACCCTCAACGAAGCCCAATGGTTGCGCCTGCAACTGTCGCTAAAGTCGCGTCGCCTCGCCTTGCGCGATCGCGAGTTTCAGAACCTTAAGACCTCGTCCGCGCAACAACACGAACGAACTGCGAATCGCCTGAAAGAAGCGTTGACCGCCCAGTATCGACTCACGCCCGCCGATCAAAAGGACAAACTCCTGATCGACTGGCTCAACGACGCGACCGCCGATGCCCGCATGGTCTCTGCCGGTCTGGTGGCTGAGCAAATTTCCGAAGGCAACCCCCCGTCCGACGGATTGCGTGCGTCTCTGCGGGAGCGGTTCAACGATCCCGAACCCGCCGTCCGAAAGACCTCCCTCGAAATCGTCGGCGCTTTGAACGACCCAGCCGACGCCAGCCCGATGCTCACGCGCTTGACCATTGAGTTCGACCCGGTCGTGCGAGAGACGATTTTGAGCATGCTCGGAAAGCTGCGGAGTCCCGATGCCGTGGAACCGCTCATCAACGAGATCACACGCGAGAACTCTCCGGACGCCTGCGCAGCCGCCGCCAGCGACGCGCTCGGGATGTTGGCGGCTAAGGATGTGCTCACGAACGTTCACATCAAGAATCTCATCGCGCCGCTGCGCTCCCGATTCGCGGCTACGGACGGCGCGTCGCAACGGTTAAAAGTCGCATTGCTCGGCGCGATGGCCGCAATCGGTTCGGCAGAATTCAAACACGAGTTTGAAGCCAACCTCTCGGCGACGGATCCGGAGATGTTGCTGCAGGCCATTCAAGGCGTCGCCATCGTGGGGAACGGAAAACAGCTTGACCGACTCAGTGAATTGGTCGCCCACGCAGACGCCCGCGTCAGACAACGGGCCATCGCAGCGTTGGGCGCGTTGGGGACGATCGATCAAGTTCCGACGGTCGTGGCGCGTCTAGACCCCAGCACCGAAAAAGTCGAAGGCCCGCGTCGGCAGGCGTGGTTGGCGTTTGGCAGTATCAGCACTCGGCTGACCGTCGATCAGCGCGTTTCTATTTCGGACAAGCTCTCCGACTTTCCCAACCTCCTGACAGAGTATCTCGCCCCACTGGAAGCAGATCTCGTCGAGAGCGAACCACCCCACCCGCGCTTGCCCGACATCCAGCAGCGCCTCGCGGAAACTTACGTTGGCCTTGGACGCAACGTCGAGGCGCTGCCCTATTGGCGAAAGCTCTACACGCAGTCCGAAGGAAAGAGCGCTTCTGAAAGAATCGATGTCGCGATTGAACTGTTCAAAAGCTCGCTGTCATGCAACAAGACGGAAGACCTTCCCGACCTGCTCGCAGCGCTGACGAAAGGCTCTGCTGAAACGATTGCCTCCGTGCAAAACGGCACCATCCAATACCTCGACGCACTGTCAGACGCGCAGCGGCTTGACGAACTCGAGTCCCTGTCAGCCGCCCTGCGCACCATTCCTCTGGACGCCTATCCCCTGCTCAAACAACACCTCGACGCCCAAACCGTCGTGAGCGCTTCAACGAATGGGCTGGAACGTTCCTCGGGTAAAGGCTGACGCTATTTCTGGCACCATTTCTGACGCCGTTTCTGGTTCTTCGTCCGCAGATGGCTGCGTCCGATTCTTGCGGCAAATACGCTTATTGGATCAGCGGTTTTCAGACCTCAAATCGGTACCGATTGAGCCGCGTATCCGCGCGTTTTCTCGGGCTCATCAACTCCGATAAGTCCGCCCCTCCCAATGTGTTTTTCGCAATCAAGGCCGCCCCGCACCGTTCCGATACCGGCGTTGGACGAACACGAAAGAAGTGAACGACTCTCAGCGAGAAGAACCTTGATGAACCATGCACAGAATCAATCGCCCCGCGATTCGGCCAACCCGGAACCCGTGGAAGTTTCTCAGGCTCAACGGGTTGACGACGGGCAAAGCCGCCGAACGGTTCGTTGGTACAACGCAACGGATGATCCAGCGATGCGCAATCCGGTCAAGACCAAGAAGTTCGTTGGCGATTCCCTGAAAGTCCTCGGTGAGCAGCTGCGCCGGTCGTACCTCGAATCGACCCGCGCACTCGTCGCTGCGGTTGAGGCGCGCGATCCGTATACCCACGACCATTCGCTGCGTGTCAGCGGGTTCGCCGTCGGTATCGCAAGACGCATGGGCCTCGATGCGCGAGAAACCGAACGGATTGAAATCGCCGCGAAGCTGCACGACATCGGAAAAATTGGCATCCCCGATGCCATTCTGCAAAAGACCGACCGCCTGCTGCCGCAGGAATTCGAGATCGTGCGTCAACACCCGGAGATCGGTGTGGAAATTTTAGGCCACACCACGCACCTTAAGAGGGAACTCCCGCTGATCCTGCACCACCACGAACGATTTGACGGGGGCGGATATCCTGCCGGATTGGTGGGCGAGCAGATTCCGATCGGTGCCCGCATCCTCGCAGTCGCCGACGCGCTGGACGCCATGCTGTCGCGACGGGCGTATCGACCGGCATTGTCGATGGCGGAAGCGAAAGAGGAGATGCGACGCAACCGTGGCGCGCAGTTCGACCCTGCGGTGGTCGATGTTCTTCTGGAATGGCTGGAGGAAACCGACGGACAGGTGGCTGGGAACAAACTGCCTTCTGCACAGATGCGAGAGCCAACGTAATCGTGGAGCGCTCCCGAACGCGCTCAGGCGACAGCCAGCATCTCGCTCCAGAATTCGCCGGCAAGACCGGGCGGGAACGAACCGAACCCCACGCGCACGACTGGAATCCTACGGAAGCGATCCGGGTTGCGAACGCACTCCGTGAGAAACGCATTCGTCTCACGAATGGCACGAAGCGCGATCACGCGCCGCGGGTCGATTGGTGTTCGCTCCCAAATCATGAATCTTCGCGGTTCCAGTCAGAAGGCAGAACCAGTTCTACAAACCTTTGCGGTCTGATTTTTTCGGTTTCGATGCAGGGCCATGCGGTCGGCTGCCATGCTTTAAGAGACCCGTTGATCCCCCGACGAGGACAGCCACCGGGCTGGGTGGGGAATCACCGAGCGTCCATCGCGCGAACAACACGCCCATCGTACCCGCCGCGACAAACGTAATCGGGAGTGCCCGCAAGAAATCGCTCATGGGAACGTTGGCCAGCCCTGCGTACGCATGCCCCGACGAACTGGCAGAGACAGCCCACACATATCCGAGCACAGCCACCAACGGCACAGCCAGCAAGCTCCAAAACGCTGTGCGACACGCGAACCACTGCTTCGATATCCACACACCCAGATAAAACGAACTGAACACCGCGAACAAAACCTGCCCGTGCATGATGGCCCGCGGAAGTCGGCCCGAGACCAACAGGCAAAACGCGAAGAGCGCCACGACCGCCGTCACCAAAGTCGTCTTCAACCCTCCGAGGCGAGTGGCCATCGTCTGATCGGACTCTTGACCAGTGCCGAGTCTGCGATTGACAACCGGACACTCCGAAACAGCCAATTCCTCAAGTTGAACCGGGCCAGGGTTTGCGGATGGGGCTAGCGAAGAATCACCAAAGGCCGCCCGCTGATCGCGCAGGTACCGCGTCGTTAAACCCGATACCAACATGCCCACGAATATCAGCGCCGACCAGATTAAAGATTCACCCGCCAACTTGCCCGCCAACATCCGCTCGGCGTTGCGGTCTCCATTCGCGATCGTGATTAACAGGTAGGTCGCGGTTCCTCCGCGCATCGAAGCCAACGTGAGACCCAATCCCACCGCGAATACACCCACATCGGGCAGTTTCGCGCCTGCGATCAACGTCGCCAGGAAAGCAGTGATCGCCGCAAGCGCGACGGCTTCTAGAACCATGACGATTGGATTGCGATGGGTGAGCAAACTGACCGCACCGCGAGGGTCGATCGGTGCAATCGCAAGCCAACCCACAGAAAGAAACAGGGCGGCAGCGATCCCGCAAGCGGCCAGCAGCATCAACTTATCAAGCAGTCGCAGGTGACGCCGAATACTCATGTTTTCCGCACTTATCATCGGTGCTCGTGATCTTCGTTACTGGTCGTTCGACGTTCGGTAGGCGTCCGTTGGGTTCAGTTGCCTTTCTTGACGGGCTTATGCGGTCCACGTCGGGGCCGCGAGCCTTTTTTCGACCCCGCTTTATTTTGGCCGGGCCTTTTCTGCGCCGCCTTTTTCCGGGGCGACTTCGGCGCGTACTCGATTTTGATGGTCGTATCGTAGCGAGCGGGCGTGCGATTCTCAATCTTTTGCGTTGCGATCATCAACTGCGTGTCGGCTTCTCGATACAATCGATAGCCTTCCTCAAGTTCGGGTTCCGGAACCGTGCGTCCCATCGAGTCGGTGTATTTTGAACACTGCCCAAGTTTGGTTCGGATAATATTGTGCAGCGCGGAGACGGACGCGTTGCGCGCCAGCGGTCCAATTTGCGACATATCCGCGCCGACCTCAAACTGCGTCTGGAGAAACGGTTTCCCACCCTTGCCTTTGACCGGGGAAACGATGACACCACCGGGCGGCATGTTGTTGATCTTCATCACCAACTTGCACCAGTTGGAGAGTGGCCATGATCGGGTTTGCAGCTTTCCCCGGGCGTTCATATCCAGCGTCACCGGAACGTCTTTCAATTCGAGGGTCATGCTTTTCTTAGTGTGCTTCGTTACTTTGACCGAGCCCGAAGAGGCGGATGCGTTTTCGGTGTCCCAATCCACTTCGACCATGTAGTTCAGCGGCTCGGCTTGCAACCGTGTCAACAGCAAATCGATGGCAACCGACAAACTCAGCCCCATCGGTTGAAGACCGCGTTTCGTCCAGTGGACATTGGGGCCGTCACCGAGCTTCGACTTGTATTGCAAGCCGACCTTGTGCCAATCGAGAATCTCGACGTCCTTGGCCTTGGCCAATTCCCGAAGGGCGTCTGCGTACTTGGCGACCACATCATTAAAGTGAGCGGCTTGCAGCGATTTGTGTTTGCTTTCTTGAGGCGGCGGCGGGGTGAACACGAGGATCTTCGCGCCGGAAGCTTTGATCGAGTCGATCATCGTCGACATGTCCCGCACATAAGCCGTCAATCGCTCCTGCCTGAACGCCTGTCGTGCGGGTGCATCAAGACCGAAACTGACAATCACCCATGTGGGTTTCAGCGGGAGTACCTCAACCGCAAGGCGTTTGAGCCCGTCGGCTGCATCGCTGCGACTGCGGGCGAGGGAATAAAATTCCAAGTTCAAATCCGGGTATCGCGTGCGCACAAACTGGCAAAACCATTCCGGGGCGAACGAGTGACCGAAGGAAGAATCCGAAAACAAAACGACTCTGTCGTTGTCGGTCAGCAGAAATTCCGCTTTGGCGATCTCGCCAATCAACAACAGTGGCAACATCGCCGCGAACAATCGACCGATCCTGAGTTTCATCTGGTGTTCTCCTGGTATCGCAAAATTCAAATGGGTATATGTCAGGCCCCCTTAACCTAGGAAGGCGCATGCTCTCGTAGTAGACGGGCCATTTCCGAAACCGCTTCTCTCATGCCAACAAACATGGCTCGCGAGACGATTGAATGTCCGATGTTGAACTCGCCAAAACCGGGCATCGCAGCGATGGGCGCGACGTTTCGATACGTCAAGCCATGCCCCGCGTGAACTTCCATTCCCTCGGCTTGGGCGGTTGAAATCGCTTTGCTCAGGCGTGCGATGACGGCGAGGCGCTGCTCGTTTGTTTTCGCGTGGGCGTACCCACCGGTCCAAAGTTCCACCGCGTTGAACCCGGCTTGGGCGGCTGCGCCGATCTGTTCACTGTCCGGTTCGATGAACGCGCTGACCATCGCACCGCGTTCTTTGAGACGGCAGACGACATCGGCAATCGCTTTCGCGTGGCGAACGACATCGAGTCCACCTTCGGTCGTCAGCTCTTCTCTTTTTTCCGGAACGAGCGTGCATTGATCGGGGCCCAACTCGCAGGCGATGTTCACGATTTCGGGCGCAATCGCCATCTCCATGTTCAGCTTGACCGCGACGGTCTCCTTCAACAAACGCGCGTCGCGATCTGCAATGTGACGACGATCTTCGCGAAGGTGAAACGTGATGCAATGCGCACCACCAAGCTCGGCCTCGACAGCCGCCCACACCGGATCCGGTTCATCGGTGCGCCGCGCCTGCCGCACGGTGGCAACGTGATCGATGTTAACTCCAAGAAGGGCCATGATTTTGAATGTTCTCCTTTGTGCCTATCGCGAACGCGCGATGGCACATTCTTTCAACCCGCGTGCAGTGACGCAACAGGGCCGCTCAACATCGTTAAAAAACCCAGTGATGACCGCTCAAGAATTTACGGAGTCACTTTCTGGACGCAATTGAGACACAAACAGGAAACCGTACATCACAAACCGCTCCAACAACGATTGAACGCCCGCGCCCAAGACGTTAGGCTTGAAGCTGTGGTGGTCAATGCGTATCGGGCAAATTCACAAATCTACCGTGACGGTTCCGTCCGTGACGGTGCCATCGTTGTCGGGCCTGTCGAGCAGTGGGGCAAGTGCCTGCAATGCACCTTGGCTGGGTGCGGGTGCTTGGAGCCTTTCCTGTCGACAGGTGCCACCGACCAGCGGTGTGACCTGCGCAATTCTCCACCTCCACGTCGATGTACGACTAACACATTTTGGAGGAGTTTCCACGTCATGAAAAACGCTCACAGAATTATCGCGATCGCAGCGACGCTCGCCATGCTATCAACCAACCATGCTCTTGCGCAAACCCAACCCGCGAAACCGGGAACCAAACTGTATACCTCGCAGCTTGCGCGAATCAAAGCGGGACTTACCGATCGCCCGACCGCGGAATTGATCGATGTACCCACACTCGATCGCGCGAACAGAACCGAGGCACCGCTTGGCGATGTCGATGCGTTGATCGCGGAAGATGAAGTCCGCGAGCGCGAGGGACTCCCCCCAAGATTTGCCGTAGCTTTGCCCACGCTCATCACGCCCGATACCCACGGCACATGGCAAGCGCTCGACGAGAACACCCTCCTCTGGCGTTTGCAAATTGCATCACCCAAAGCCGTCTCACTGAACTTGGGCTTCACTCGATACGCTTTGCCCAAGGGCGCGCGGCTTTCGATTTACTCGCCCGATTTCAAGCACGTCATCCGCCCGTTCACATTCAAAGACAACCAAGCGCATGGCGAACTTTGGACACCGGTTCTGCTTTCGGACGAACTCGTTGTCGAACTGACCGTGGACGCCAAAGACCGCCAGAAGGTCGAACTCGAACTGGGTTCGATCAATCCCGGGTATCGCGGATTTGGTGCCACCGCCAGCCCCGCCGATTCCGGCGCCCGTTCGGGATCGTGCAACGTGGACGTCGTATGCCCTGAAGGAGACCTTTGGCCACTCGAAATCGCAGCGGTCGCTGTCATTTCGACCGGAGGCAGCACGTTTTGCACCGGGTTCATGGTCAACAACACTGCCGGCGACCTGACGCCCTTCTTCATGACCGCCGATCACTGCGGGATCAATGCCGGAACAGCCGCATCGTTGGTCACATTCTGGAACTACGAGAATTCAACGTGTCGCGCTCCAGGCAGCCCAGCCAGCGGCGGCCCGGGTGATGGCACGCTCACGCAGTTCAACACCGGTTCAACGTTCCTTGTCGGCGCAACCGCAAACGACTTCACGCTGGTTCAACTCAACAGCGACCCGAACCCCGCATGGGAAGTCGGCTTTGCCGGATGGGATAATTCCGGTGTGGATGCGCTACAGGCCATCGCCATTCACCATCCCAGCACGGACGAAAAACGAATCAGCTTTGAGAATCAGCCGACCACCGTCACAACGTATCTCGAAAATCCGGTACCGGGTGACGGAACCCACGTTCGCGTCGAAGATTGGGACCTGGGTACGACCGAACCCGGCTCATCCGGGTCGCCGCTCTTCGATCAAAACCACCGCATCATCGGACAACTCCACGGTGGATTTGCCTCGTGTACGAGTCAAACATCAGACTGGTACGGAAGGTTCGCCGGGTCATGGACAGCCGGCTTGAGCGCGCACCTTGATCCGGGCAACACCGGCGCGCTAACCGTCGATTCGATCAGTGGCGCAGGGTTGAGTGTGTCACCGGGTGGCAGTGTACTTCATGTTGGCATCGCGGGCGGGCCGTTCACGAACCCGAGTGTTGTCTACACGCTCAGCAATCCGAGCCCGAACCCGGTCGATTACTCCGTCACTTTGACCGCAGCGTTCGGAATTCTGCTCGATGGGCAGCAGCTTCCCGTCACAGGAACCCTTGCCGCAGCAGGCGGGTCAGTCAATGTCACGGTCACGCTGGGCCCTGCGATCAACGCTCTTCCGAACAGCGTCAACATCGAAGACATTGTGTTCAACGATATCACGAACGCACGCAGTACCATTCGCACGCACACGGTGGAGATCGGCCAAACACTGGTGTCCGTCACGCCCAACACCAACTTCGAAACAGGTGGCCCGCTCAATGGCCCGTTCACCGGGTCCATCGACTATACCGTCACCAGTGATCGACCCACCCCGGTCGGCGTGCAGGTCAGTTCCGATGCGCCCTGGATTTCGCTCAACGGTGTACCCGGTCCCGTCACCTTGAACCTCAGCGGAACGGGCGACTTTGACACAATGACCGTGGGCATTTCATCCGCAGCGAACTCGTTGACCGCCGGTTTGTATACGGGCACGGTAACCTTCACGAACCTCGCGGGTGGCGGTGGCGACACAACCCGCAACGTCACGCTGGAGGTTGGGCGCGTGGTCTACAGCGCCACCGACGTACCGCAGGCGATCAACGACAACAGCACGATCACCAGCGTCATCAACGTTCCGGACGACTTCTGCATCGGCGATGTCAATGTGGACCTCGACATCACGCACACCTACATTGGAGACCTCACCATCGACCTGGCCTCGCCGTCGGGTGTTGTGGTCCGATTGCACGACCGCTCCGGTGGAACATCAAACGACATCATCACGACATACGACGAACAGGGCGGAACGCCTCCCGATGGCCCCGGCTCGTTGGGTGACTTCAACCTGACAAACGGTACGGGCAACTGGACGCTGACCGTCCGCGACAACGCGGGCGGCGACACGGGCACGCTGAATTCTTGGGCGTTGCGCATCGTACCCATTGTGGGATCCTGCCCGGTACCACAGGTCATTTACACGTTCAACATGGACACGAACCCCGGCTGGTCGATGGATACGGGCTGGGGCTTTGGCCAACCGACCGGAGGCGGTGGAAGTTCGGGGTCACCCGACCCCACGAGCGGGTTCACGGGCAACAACGTGTTCGGTTACAACCTAAATGGCGACTATGAGAACAACCTGTCGCCCGTTCGATACTTGACTACGACAGCGATCGACATGTCCGGAGTCGCAAATTCGCGCCTCAGCTTCCGTCGATGGTTGGGCGTGGAATCGGCATCGTTCGATAATGCCAACATCGAAGTGTCAAACAATGGCACCACATGGACAACGGTTTGGCAGCACTCGGGCGGTGCCAACAACGATGGCGCGTGGCAGGTCGCGACTTACGACATATCTGCCGTTGCCGACAATCAACCCACCGTGTTCCTTCGGTGGGGCATGGGGACGACGGATGGCTCGGTAACCTACTGCGGCTGGAATATTGATGATGTCGAGTTGCAGGGTGTCACACAGAACAATCCCGGAGACTTCGACAACGACGGTGATGTCGACGGAGTCGACTACTTCAAGTTCGGCGACTGCTTCACAGGCCCAGAGAACGGCCCCGTCGTGCCCGGCTGCGACGTGTTCAAATTCGACCCGGATGCCGACGTAGACCTATTCGACTTCGCCGGCTTCATGCAGGTATACACCGGGCCATAGCGTAATCCCCGCAATTCGCCGTAACCCACACAGCACGGGAGCCCTCAATCGAGACTCCCGTGCTTTCTATTTGGATCAGAAAACGAGTCGGCTCACCGGACAGTTGCGTGCTTGTCCATCGCTGCAAGCAACACAGTGGCGGCGTTCTTGACTGCGCCCGTTTTGATCAGCGGGGAAATTGTTTGTGCGATGTCGTCTCGCATGGCTGCCAACTTCCCTTCATCCGACAGCAATTCAATCGCCTTCGCGCTGATGGGTTTGGTTGATCGATAGAAGGGCATGAACTCGGGGACCATTTCGCGACCTGCGATGATGTTGATCAGCGCCAACTGTTTTGTGCTGATCAGCCATCGGGCGACGAGGTGGTATCCCAGCCGACTTCCGTTGTACATCACGATCATCGGCGTGTGGTAGTAGGCGGTTTCCAATGTCGATGTACCGCTGGCCACCAGCGCCAGGTCAGCGGCTGTCAACACTTCACCGTTCTCACCGTCGTGCAGGCCAAACGAGAGGCCCGTGCCATCCAGCTTTGATTCGATGATTGGGCGGGTCCGCTCATTTGCCACCGAAATACAAAAGTGTGCGCGGGGGAACTTCTCGGTGATCGCGAGGGCAACTTCGATTTGACCGGGAAAGACTTCCTGCACGACATGCGCGCGAGATCCCGGGAGGATCGCCACGATCGGCTGCCCGAGAGATTGCAACTCGGCCAACCTTCGCGCGTCGATGGTTCGATTCTCCAACACATCGAACAACGGATGGCCGACATACTCGGCGTCCAACCCGTGACCCCGGAAAAACGCCTCTTCAAACGGCAGGATCACCGCCAACTTATCGACCCGGGCTTTGACGCGCTTGACCCTGCGCTCTGCCCAAGCCCACACCTGCGGGGCGATGAAATACAAAACCGGAACACCGGCGGCTTTCGCGTGCTTGGCGACGGGCAAATTCAGCGTGGGCGAGTCGATCACCAGACAAAGATCAATCGGCTCTTCGCGGAAGCATCGCTTGCAGTTTCGCAGCACCGAGAGTGCTTTGGGTACCACCTTGATGATCCCGCCCGCCATCGCTGCGTGGGCGGTCATATCGTCGATCGCCTCGCAGCCAGCCTCCCGCATCATCGGACCAGCCACCCCGATGAACCGCACATTGGGGTCGGCTTGTTGGGTGGCTCGAATCAGGTTCGCCCCGTGGAGGTCAGCGCTCTGCTCTGCCGCACTGACAAAGACCAACCGCTGACCATTCGATGCCGCCAAACCATCACCCATAACAATGGCTACCCACGATTCCCCGAAAATGATCCACGAACGGGACCACACAGGACAATTTAGTCACCACCTTCAAATCCCGCAATTGACCCGTAGCCGGGCTGACCGGAGGCTTTCGATATCCCAGCCCGCGCACGACGTCGGTCGCGATCAGCATAGGGCCAAAGTGCACTGAAACGGGCGATCGTGGCGTCGTCAGCACCCGCGCGGCTGCCCTTGATTCGCATGTGAAACCTGATAACCTTCGCGGTTCTGTGCCCATTGGGCGAGGTTTCTTTTCTTTTATTGTTTGCTAGCGGGAGGATGTTCCTTGGCGTCGGCATTGGTTAACGAATTGGTTGAATGTGGAATACACTTCGGCCACCGTGCGAGCCGCTGGAATCCGAAGATGAGTCCGTACATCTTCGGTAAGCGCAACCTGATTCACATCATCGACTTACGCGAGACTGTGAAGGGGTTGTTGCGGGCGAAGAAGTTCATCGCACATGTGGTGTCCGAAGGGGGTGACGTGTTGTTCGTCGGTACAAAGCGGCAGGCCCGCGGCTCGGTTGAAGACCACGCCCGGCGCATTGGCATGCCCTATGTCACCGAGCGCTGGTTGGGCGGCACGTTGACGAACTTCAGGACTGTCCGATCACGATTGGGTCGGCTTGAAGAACTCGAAATAGAAGAGTCGAGCGGGGCTTTGCAGGAATACAGCAAGAAAGCCATCGCGACACGCACGCGGGAACGCAAGAAGATTTACCGCAACCTGCAAGGCGTGCGCGAAATGAATCGGCTTCCCAAGGTCCTGGTCATCATCGATGTAAGCCGCGAGCACATCGCCGTCCGCGAAGCCCGCAAGCTGGGCATCCCGACCGTGTGCCTGATCGATACCGACTCCGATCCGGATTACGCAGACATTCCCATTCCCGGTAACGATGACGCCATTCGCTCCATCGACACCGTGCTGCGGCATCTCGCGGAAGCGGTCGAACTGGGCAAAAAAACCAGACCGGAAAAAGTCGAACCCAAGGACGAGCCCAACACGCCAAAGCGTCGCTCGAAGCGCGTGATGGCCCGGGCCGAAGGCGACGACCCAGCAGCCGACAAACCAGCAGTACCCGCTGCACCGGAAGCTGCCCCCAGCCCATCGGCGACGGAATCTGCAAGCTAGCGCAAGTTCCAAGCGCCTGCGGGCTCTGGATATCTGCTTGCAGCCACCCCGTGAAGCGACGGTACCGGATCGCGCGCGGGTGCCCCATCCTTGAGCGCAGCGGAAGGGTGGGGGACTGACAAGCCACGAGTGGGTTCATACTGATCTGTGGGTTCGTACTTGCCTACGGTTCACACTGGCTTAGCCGTTGGCATCTGGGTCTGTCCGCTACGGTCGATGAATTGATTCGCTCTCGACAATCCGACGCGCCCCGAACCAACAGGACACAACGTCCACGATAGATAGAAACACACTGTTGAACTGATCAAAAATACTGGCAAGAAATACAAACGCAGCAACCCGTCGGCCAACGACATGTAAGCCGACCGAAGGAGAACAGCAGTCATGGCAGAACTAACCGCCTCCCAGGTGATGGCCCTGAGAAAGAAAACCGGCCTCCCGATGATGGAGTGCAAGCAGGCCCTCACCGCCAACGCAGGCGATGAAGCCGCAGCGATCGAGTGGTTGAAGGAAAAACACAAAGGCAAAATGGAAACCCGCTCTGACCGCGAAACCGGCGAAGGGCGCGTGGGTGTTTACATCTCCGCTGACGGCGCGACAGGCGGGATCGTCGAACTTCGCTGCGAAACTGCCCCCGTCGGCAAGAACGAAATGTTCATTTCGTTGGCGAATTCGTTGGCTGAATTCGTCGCCAAGGGAGACGACAACGCCCCGAAAGCCGAAGCGGTCCACGCGGCCAACGAAGCCGCCATCACCGATGTCTACGGCAAGTTGCAGGAAACGATGAACATTGGCATCTGCCGAAAACTGACCGGTGATGCACTCGCGGCTTACGTCCACCACGACGGCAAGAGCGCGGCGATGCTGGCGATGGTCGGCAAACCAAGCAATGACGATGTCGGCAAGAACACCGCGATGCACGCGACCTTCCACAAACCGGTTGCCGTCAATCGCGATGGCGTACCCGCAGAAAAAATTACCGAAATCCGCGAGAAAGCAATCGCCGACGCCAAAGAATCGGGCAAGCCCGAAGGCGTGGTCGACAAAATCGCGGAAGGCAAAGTCAATGCCTACTGCTCAGAAATCGTTTTGCTCGAACAGGAGCACGCCCGCAGCGATGTCTATGGCAAGAAGAAAGTCAAAGACGTGCTCAAAGAAAACGGCGTCACCGACGTGACCGAAATGGTCCTCGTCGTCGTCGGGGCGTAATCGCCACCTCAAGAAACTCCGGAGCCGAAAGGCTCCTTTTTTTTGGTTCGCCCTGCGGATGAGATGTCGCAGTCAAGAGTAGACGCGCGACCTGCCGGGTGCCCCATCCTTGAGCGAAGCGGAAGGGTGGGGGACGGACGTGACAACGAAACTCGGAAAGAAGCATGATGCTCATCGAAACCCTCGATCAAAAGCCGGGTCCCGAATCGGATCTCAAATACAAACGAGTCGTTCTCAAAATCAGCGGTGAAGGCTTGTGCACTGACGGTGGTTTTGGAATCGATGCGGACGAATTGAAACGCCTCGGTTCGGAAATCAAAGCTGTTCACGATCTCGGTGGCGAAGTAGCCGTCGTTGTTGGCGGTGGGAACATCGTTCGCGGTTCGCAGATCGCCCGCCACGCGCAAATCGAAGAAGCCACCGGGCATTACATGGGCATGTTGGGCACAGTCATCAACGCCTTGGCGATTCAGGACACGCTGGAATCAATGGGTGTCGCCACGCGGGTGCAAAGCGCCATCAATGTGGACCGCGTCTGCGAACGGTTCATTCGTCGCCGCGCCATCCGTCACCTCGAAAAAGGGCGGGTCGTTATTTTTGCAGCGGGCACGGGAAACCCCTTCGTCACAACCGACACGGGGGCTGCACTTCGCGCCTCCGAAATCAATGCCGACGCGGTCCTCAAAGCCACGAAAGTCGAAGGGGTGTACGACTCCGACCCGATGAAGAACCCGGAAGCCAAACTCTTCAAACATTTGTCGTACAACGACGTGATCAATTCTCGGCTGGAAGTCATGGACGTTTCGGCGATCGACCTTTGCCAGCGAAGCGGTGTTCCTATCGTTGTGTTCAACCTTAGAACACCGAATAGCATGCGCGACGTTGTTTGCGGAAAGGTGATTGGTACACTGGTGGATGCCGAATCTTGATTCGGGCTGAACCCTGACCACAAACCGACGTCAATGCGAACCGACATCAATGCAAAGTCGAAACCGAAGCCTGCTGCGTGAAAGAAACCAAACATGAGCCAATACGAAAACACCTGTCGCGAGCACATGACCAAGGTCATCGAGTACCTCAAGGATGAGCTTCGTGGCGTGCGCACCGGACGGGCGACACCTGGTCTGGTCGAGCACGTCAAAATCGAAGTCGCCTCCTACGGTAGCACGATGGAACTGCGGGAGTTGGCCAGCATCACGTCGCCGGAACCGTCCACACTCGTCGTCAAGCCGTTCGACCCAACAACGATCAAGGATATCGAAAAGGGAATCCAAACGTCGAACGTGGGCATCACGCCATCGTCCGATGGAAAAATGATCCGCCTGCCCATTCCGCCGCTGTCGGGCGAGCGTAGAAAACAACTGGCTGGACAGGTGAAGAGCATGGGCGAAGAACAGAAAGTAGCCCTGCGAAACGTCCGCCGTGACGTGATCAAAAAAATCGACGCAGACAAAAAAGCGTCAACCATCACCGAAGACGATGCCGACAACGCAAAGGAAGCGATTCAAAAAATTATCAAGAAAAACGAGGGAGAAATCGACAATCTGATCACGGCAAAGAGCAAAGAGATCGACGAGATTTAGAATCGCCTGCTCTGATCAACGGCAACAACAACCCAGCGCGAGTGGCGGAATTGGCAGACGCGCAGGATTTAGGATCCTGTGGGGTAACCCGTCCCGGTTCGACTCCGGGCTCGCGCAGTGATTCGCACACCGCGTCATCCATCACTTCGTTATTCGTCGCCGCGCTTCCCATCACCGCCAATTCCATGACCCTTTGTCGCAGCCACCTGCGTCAGCATCCTTCGACCTCGCGATTTGCGGCGCTTCTTGGCATGTGTTGGTTTCTTGGCACGCTCGGGTCGCCGCAAAGACCGCTGACGGGCTTCGCGAACGTCCGGAGGTTTGGCAAGATTCTCCGCCAAGATTTGAATGGACCCATCGTCGGACCATACCGGTGTCAGCTTCACCGAACCAACCATCGCCCCTCTGCCGAATCGATCCCGCGCGTCCTGCTCCGCGTTTAGCTTCTTTGCCATCGCTGCATCGCCAAACGCCACCACAGTGACGGCACCCGTTTGACGGTCCACCAATTCAAACCGCTCCGCCCGAACCACACGATGGGAAGCAAACACATACACGAGGGAAGCGGTCACGACTCCCGCCGCTAGAAGAATGCTGGCAAGGGCCAATAGTCGAAAAGAACGCCGAAGTCGCTTCAACTCTTTCAACATCTCGGCAAGCCGAGAGTCTACGCCCGAACGGTCATCGCTTGTTTGGTTGGATGATTGCACGTCGTCTTCCACCTCCAGGAAACACTGGTGAACGTGCCCATTATAACGGGAGCCATCGAAGGTAACGACGGGATACCTACATTTGTTCGAGGCGGTTTGAAGGAGAACTACTGAAGTTTTCAGGATGAACCGGCGAGTTTGTCGATCGCAGCAGCAAGCTCGAAATCCTTGCGGCTTATGCCGTCGACATCGTGGGTGGATAGATCGATAACGACACGGTTCCAAACGTTGAACCACTCCGGATGGTGATTCAACTTCTCGGCCAACAGGGCAACCTGCGACATGAAACCCCATGCCGAAACAAAATCATCGAATTGCAACTCCCGATGAAGTTTGCCATCGCGAACATCCCAGCCGCTCAACTCAGCTAGGCCGGACGCAATTTCAGAATCGGTAGACTTACGAAGTGTCTGCATAGTAGAAGCAGTATACGCAGACCGCGAGACCAAGCCAAGGACGGCTACGATCGCAGCGTGATCAACTCAGCTTCAACGCGATGGCAACACCACCCACGCGACACGAAAGTACGAATTCGTCAACAGCGTAGTCGAGAATTTGTCCACCAGGGCCTGGATAGTGAACGCGGGGCGGGGTAGCGTCATCGCTGACTGTCGGCGGTTGACCGACGAATTGCTGCCTCGCCACGATGAGGTGGTCGCCCAACTGCGGGTCGGCATTGACGATCGCACTGACACGACCGAAGCCGACCACCACGGAACCGGCGGGTGCAAGTGGGGCGGGAGGTTCACCAATACCAACGATCGGCTCTTCGCGCAAACGTTCGAGCAACCGCGCCTGCGATCGCTTGAGTTCTGCCAGTCGCCTCACCTTCATACTACGCCTCCACAATTTCCGTCAGCACAACGCCCGGTAAAGCCGGCGCCAAAGCATCCGCCAAGCCCGCGACAACCTGAACATTGCCATCGTCATCGCCCGCAGCGGTAACCGCCCGAACCGAAAACGCGAACTCCCCGTCGTGCGAATGCGGACCGGTGACGAACGAGTATCGCCCACCTCTGGCACGATACGCAACGTCGCCGATGGAAATCCCATAGTCCACAATGCCAGCCCCACCGTCAGTAAACGCACTGAACAAAACCGGCGCCGCGCCCTGCCTGTGCTCCGAATACGACCACGTCAACGTGAAGCTTCCCGCAGCACTCTGATCGATTGAGAGGTCATGCGGCGCGTTGGGAACTAGCGGCTCCGGATTGCCAAGAATGTCAAACGCAACGCCGACCTCATCGCTCGACGGCGCACTCTCCACGCCGCCACCTCCAATCGACCTCAGAATAAACCGCTGATCAGACAGCGCCGGCGCAATCGCCCAAGCAAACGTCTCGATGCTGGATGCGTTTGCCCCCGAAGCACCCACGATCAGTTGGGGATCCGAAGCGGCGGCTCCGACGGGTGAGCGATACAAATTGTACCCGCCCATGATCCGCGGAAACGCAAAACCGTTCGTCGCAGTCACACCATTTGCAATCCCCGCCGGCGTCCAGCCGCGATGAATCGAATCGTAGTGCAACAGCCAGCGCTCAAGTAGCTCGGACATGCAAACTCTCCCACACCTACGACGGGATCACCTCAACGATATCATCACCACCGTCCTGGGGCGTCATCGTGACCAGCGTGGAGACACCGTCGTCGTCCTTGATCTCATCCACACCCGTCGAAATCGTGTGGACACGTCTATTGACCAGAGCGGCCTTGCATAAATGCACCTCGTTGGCGAGGCTTGCCGACATGACCGCTCCGATTTGCGCCCGGACCGGGGCAAAAAGAAAGCCAACCGAAGCGGGGATGACCGTCACCGTGTTCGCCCCGGCTGCCAATACGGCATCGGGAAGATCCAATCGATACCAACCAGGCGCGCCGGTTGCGTCGATCTCAACAAACCCGCCATCAGTGTGAGCCGCACTCGGCCCCGCAAGCGCCGATAGTACAATCTGCACCGATACCGAACGGTTGCGAACGTAGTAAACGCTGACGTCTGAAAACGTGAGCCCGGTCGCGGGCAAGCCGGTCAAGTCCGCAACCGCAAACACCTCGACAGTGACATCCTGGCTGTCTTCCGGAAATGAAATCATCCAAATGCTCCTATGAAACCGGGATTCACCAACGGGCGAACGCGTTGCTGAAGCACGCCAAGATCCGGCGAACCACCAGAAACGCCGACAATGCCCTCGACCATCAACTCCATCGGATACCCCGTCCCGAGAACAGAGGCAGCCGACGCCCGAATCCGAAAGTCACCCGCCGAAGGATCAACGAACGGGTCTTCAGCCAGTGCAACCCGGCCATTCGGCTCGAACACCTCTGCCGCTGCATCGACATCGCCGCTTCCGTTTCCTCGAAACCCACAGCCCAGAAGAATCACATGCGGCGTACCGGTTGCAATGTTCGTACCTCCGATTCCAAAGAGTGCGTTGTCCGTACAAAGACAGTTGGCCAGTAGGAATGGTTGCCCTTCCGTCGAGCCGTTAATCGAAACACCATGGCCGGAATTTCCGTGGGCAACGCAGTTCACCAACCAGCGATGCAACGTGCCGCCCGACTGGCCAGCCGCAAACCCATGATCGACATTGCCCGCCGAGACGCAGTAGTAGTAGCCGCCCGAACTCGGAGCGCTGAAACCGCAACCGAATCCGCCCCCATCGTGAACGTAGCATCCGATTGCAGCAGCATTGTCCCCGCTGATCTGCACACCGCCCCCCGAGGTCCAACGATCAACCTCGCAGCCGATGAGCTGTGAGCCCTGTCCGGGAAGGCGCACACCACGATTCGTCAGAGTCGCGCGACAGCGATAGAGAACATTCACGTCGCCGAGGATGGAAAATCCGAAGATGGCTCCGCCCACACCAGCGTTCCCTGTCACGGTGAGGTTTTCGAATCTGTGATACGGACGCAAACAGTCAATCACATGTTGAGCCAAGCCATTGATGTCAAGGGTGACCACTGGTGACGACGCATCGCCCGGTGTCGTCGTATAACCCCGCCACACGATCGGCGCGAATCGCGACCCGTCGCTCGCCGGCGAAAACGCAGCTGACAAGGTATAAGTCGCCGCAATAATATTGACCCTGTCGCCAGCTACTGCCGACGATGCAGCTTCGGCGAGCGTCCACGGGCTGCCCGCTGACCCGTTGCCACCTCCGCCGGCGCTCGCTGTCACAAATCGTTCTACGAATGTCATATCAATGCTCTCTCGGCTTGCTTTGAATTCGTGATGGTTCGCGCCGTAGCTACCAAGAAACAGGAGGCTTCCTATGACACGGCGAAGATCGCAAGAACACGGTCGTCTTCAATGGTCAACACACCTGCGGATGCGATGACGGTAGCCAGTGGAAGAAATCCGGAAACACCTACGGGATATGCGGACGCCACCTGCAACACGTTGCTGCTGTCGATATACACCTTGCTTGTCGAATCATCAGCAACGGCTACCCCCGTCGCGCCATCGAATGCTTTGCGAGTCGACGCCATCGTATAGTCGATGGGATAAACCCCGATGTTCAGCCCACTCTCATCGACCACCATTCCCTGCCGCAACGCCGCCAGAATCGCATTCTCGCGACGCTGCCTCCGGTTGTACTGTATCTCGTATGACGGCTGACTGTTCGCATTGGTACCTCGGGGCAGGTATAATAGCCCGGTAGCCTGATCCTCCTGGCCGTTCAGCGCAAGAATCGTGGCGTCGGATGGAAACTGCTCGCTTGGAAATGTAGGCATCGCTCAAGTCCACTCCACAAAATAGACGTATGTTCTCAGCTAATTACCGATAACAGGACGAAACCGAACAGGCGTAAACGTCAACAGCAGTTGCCTGGTCGTAGCGTTCCACGCGCTCCGCGCCAAACCCAAGGGTACCGGCGGGCTCGAATTGATTGTGTGTACGACTTCGCCCGCCTTCATTGCACTCGCATTGCCTGCATCATCAAACATGCGCAGCGCATGACGAAACCGACCAAACACATAGCGTGGCGAATCCATCACAACCACAGCCGTCGGCTCAAGATGCCCCTCCGTCAAATGCACACCTTCAACATGCCCATCCTCTTGCGTCGTATCCAGATGACCGATCATCAAGTGGCCCACCTGAACATGGCCTACATGAGCCGCACTACGCTGCCACAATTGTTTTCGACCGGGCGGCAGCGGTCGGGCATAGTCGATCGTTCCCGAACCAAGATCCGCATACGACTCAACCGACGTATCCGCACTCCCCGAACGCAACCGAGGGATCAGCATCCGAACGCGTTGCATCAAACGGCTCCTATTCCTCGATCAATCGACGCGTCAAGAGAAGCCGCGTCTCCATCTTGGACTCGCAAAGAACAAACGTCTTACCTACAACCGACCAATCCGCATCTCTCGCCAAGCTATGAGCCAGGCGTCCGTT
>JAADIU010000224.1 GCA_013151185.1 Planctomycetota bacterium | reverse complement strand
TCGACGTTCATCCGTGCCGCAACAACGGCGCGGCCATTGACGCCTTGCATGTCGGTCATGTGAGCGATAACGAGCGGTACCGCGTTTTCCACATCGTGGATGAATTCCACTCGCCTGGAGTGGGGATCAAACTCAGCCGCGATGAGCGAAGGAAAGAGTCGAGCCATGACAGCGGCTTGGGCTTGTTGATCACCTTGCTTGGGCCAACGCAGCCTCGACACTGCCTCCCATTGGTTTTGACCTGTTCGTCGCCAAATAATCACATGGGAATTAGAATCAAAGAAATAGACTTCATCGATCCATGCGGGTGGTTTGTTTGCACCGAAGGGCGGGCGACGAAAACTGGTTCTCCAGTTGGCGGACAGGTTCTCCAATAGTTTGCGGAGTCTGGCTTCTGCCGTCGCGTTGATTTCGGCGCTGATGCGTCGTGCCTCGGGTTTGAGGTCCGCGACACGCTTCGACGCGAGCAGCTGTGTTTGACGGATAGCCAACACCATGCCTGCGGCGGCTAGCACAAGCGTGATGGTGACCACGGCGATCCCCGCGATGGTCCAGGCGGTCAGTCGGGTTCGGTCTCTGTCGGCCATCACCAGATGATACCAAAGATGAAGATGACCGGGTCAGTTCGCATCGACTCGCGGTGGGTCGCCACCATTGCACAGGTTGAATCAGGGCACTATATTCCGCTGGCCGGTTTGGCGTGAAGGCCGCGTGCATGTTCCGATTTCTGAAATCTGGAGTGACACCATCATGGCAGGTCCCCCTCAACAACCCCACGTCCCACCCGCCCACGTCCCACCCACGTTGGCCCCTTCGCTGACGGGTGTGAAACGCATCGTCGCAGTGGGTGCCGGGAAGGGCGGAGTTGGCAAGAGCACGTTTGCGGCGCTGTTGGCTGTTGGTTTGAGCAGGCAGGGAGCCAGTGTCGGACTGCTCGATGCCGACGTGTATGGCCCATCGATTCCAACGTTGATGGGCGTCGCCGGTCAACATCCGCAGGTAGACGACGCCAAGAAGCAAATGATTCCGGTGGATGCGAATGGCGTCAAAGTCATCAGCGTTGGCTTTATGATCGATCCGAACGAAGCCGTGGTATGGCGCGGCCCGATGGTACACGGTCTGCTCAAGCAATTTTTGGAACAGGTCGAGTGGGGACAATTGGATTATTTGATTGTCGACTTGCCACCGGGTACGGGTGACGTCGCGTTGACCTTGGCGCAGACCATTCCGATGACGGGTGCGGTGGTGGTTTGCACGCCGCAGGATTTGGCCCTGCAGGACGCGAGGCGGGCGTTGAAAATGTACGAGACGCTCAACGTACCCACCTTGGGCATCGTGGAAAATATGAGTTACTACCTTTGCCCCAAATGCGGGAACCGGGATGAGATTTTTGACAGCGGTGGGGCAGAAGAAGCCGCCCGTGCGCTGGGCATCCCGTTCCTCGGTGCGCTTCCTTTAAACGCGTCGGTTCGGGCATCGGCAGATTCGGGTCGGCTTGCGGATAACTTCGTCGCTGGATCGAATGACAGTGTTGGATCGAACGACAAGGTAGCGGCTTCCCTTGATGGCATTGTTGCATCGTTCACCAAGGCGGTGGAATCGTCGCAGGCGAATTCCGAGGGCGCGCCGACCCTCACCATCGAATAGTTTCGTTGTTTGGTACTTTTTCGGAAACCCTGAATTTTCAACATGCCTGATCGAATCGACCAATTTGAATCGGTGTTCCGAGCGGCTGAGAAACCGCGGTTTATGTATCGCCGCCCGGAGTTGGCTCGGGTGGTTGTGCTGGTCGACCGGGCGAAGGGCGACAGCTCCGACTACGTTGATGCGGCTCGCAGCTTTCTGGAATCCAGCGATATTCAGCCGGGTGAGTTTCAGATCTACGGAAACGAATCGTTTGGCAGCATTCAGGAGATGCTGAAAATTGTCGGATCAGCGTCGCCCGATCTGGTGGTGACGCACCGGCATCTTCATCTGGATCGCGAAGAGTTGGAGCACAGCCTCGGGGCGTATTTGGACACGCTGACGCAGGGCACGGCGATTCCGGTTTTGATTACGCCAAGTCCGAAGCTCGATGGCACACCGGTTGCGATGGAGCCAGCTAAGGATGTGCTGGTGATGACGGACCATTTGGTGGACGATTCCAAGACGATCAATTTTGGTGTTCGTTTCGCGGTGCCCGAGGGCATCGTGCATCTTTGCCACATCGAGGACGACGCCATCTTTCGACGCTATATGTCGGTGATCGAACGGATCCCGGAAATTGAAACGGAAGAGGCACGCGAGAAAATCCACGCCAAATTGCTGCAAATGCCAGCCGACTACATCGCATCCTGCGCGGAAGTTTTGGTTGCAGAATCGATCCCGGCGAAGGTGCATCCGATTGTGCGACTTGGACATTGCATTCGAGATTACCACCAACTCATCAGCGAACACGAAGGCGACTTGCTGGTTTGCAATACCAAGGATTCCGAAGAACTGGCGATCCACCCGATGGCTTACGCGATTGCCCTTGAATTTCAACATCAACCGCTGCTATTAACCTGACGAACCAATAACCTGGCCGACTTCTAACGGGGCGAGCCCAACACGCTACTTCCATGACCGCAAACGGGTACACCATCCTTCTGGCATCAGCCGATTCAGTCAGCGCCGAACCCGTGTCAACGGGCATCACGGTGCTGTTCGGAACATTGTTGGCGCTGATGGTCGGTTGCCTCGCCTTTGAGGAGAAGCTTCACGCCAAGAAGTCTTTGATCACGGGCGTGTTCGCGGTGGTCTGTTTGCTGCTGGGCGAAATCACGGGGATCCTGCCGGCAGAAAGCATCGCGCAACTTGGTGCGCACACGATTCGACTTCCGGTGTACATCCCCGCGATCGACTGGGAAGTCATTGCGATCATCATGGGCGCGTCGCTGTTTGTCGACGTCACCAGCAAATCGGGGATTTTCAGTTGGATTGCTATCAAACTCACCAAAGCTTCGGGCGGTGATCCGCTAAAACTGCTCATCTACTACGGCGTGTTGACCGTGGTATTCTCCGCAGTTCTCAACAACGTTACCGCAATGATTATCGTCGGGTCGCTCACCACGGTGTCGTTGAAGAAGCTGGGACGCAGCGACAAGCTACTGGGGTTCCTGCTGACCGAGGGCCTACTGACGAACGTGGGCGGCTTGCTGACGTTGATCAGTTCGGTGCCCAACATCATCGTAGGCAACAAAGCCGGGATATCGTTCATTTCGTTTTTCCTTCGAGCGGCTCCCTTTGTGGTGGTGGCTACGTTCGCGACACTTTGGCTGGCGAAGAAAAGGTTCGCCGTGCATCGACTTGAGACGGCTGGCGCAAGAGAAGAAGCCGCTGCCCGCGTGGCGGCGTTCGACGAGAACGAGGGAATTCCATCGAGGCGGTTCTTTCTGACTTCAGCGTTCGCGTTTCTCCTTTTGATTGTGGCACTCTCGACCACGTCGATTCTGCCGTATGTCAAAGACCTGGGCATGGGATTCGTGGCGATGTCGTTCGCCGTGTTCATGCTCATCGCGTTCAAACACGAGGTGAACAAATTCTACGCAGCGCTCGATTGGGATTTGCTGGGGTTCTTCGCCAGCCTGTTCGTCGTGATCAACGTGATGGAACACGCGATGGTGCTCGGTGTCGTTGGCAACGCCCTTGGTGCGCTGTTGGGATTGGGCGAGACGCTGGGAACGGGTTGCCTGCTCGTCACGTCAGCGCTGGCCAGCAGCGTGACGGACAACATCCCGCTTGCGGCAGTGCTTGCGCAGATTCTGGGCAGCCACGAGCCCGCGTATCCGCCCGATTCGCCAATCTGGTGGGCGGTCGTGTTCGGAGCGAATCTCGGTGGTAACCTGACACCGATCGGGTCGGCATCGACCTTGGTTGCAATGACCGTCATCCATCGAAGCGACATCAAGTTCAGTTTCATCGGATTCGTCAAAGCCGCGTTTCCATTCGCTGTGATGCACTTGGCGCTCGCGGTTGTGTATGTGTTGATTGTTCTTTGACGCGGGAAGGCTGGGTCGGACATGACAATACCCGAACTGCTTTGTGACCAATTTCATCGGACGCGCGAATGGACGTTGATGCTGATCGACGACCTCGAGGGCACCGATTGGTACCGTCAGTCGACCCCCGGCGCGGCGCATGCGATGTGGCTTTGCGGCCACCTTGCTTCGGCGCAGGAAACGCTGCTGTTCAACCGATGCCTGAACACGTCTGTACTCGACTCCGAATTCAAGAATCACTTTCCCATTGGATCGCCAATCAGGTCGAAAGACGAATACGAATGGCCCAGCGTGGAAACGGTATTGAACAAGATGGCCGACATGCAGCAGCGAGCGGAAACAGCCATCCGCAACATCGACGTTTCAATCCTCGACGATCGGGCGTATGGAAAAGACGGCAGCACGCATCCACACTACGACACAAAAGCAGGTGCGATCAGCCACATGATCCGCCACGAAGCGTTCCACGCGGGACAATTGGCCACCTTGCGACGGTTGCTTGGCAAACAGTTCTTGAGGTAAATATGTGGATGGCTTCGTTCGTCAGAAGGCAACCACCGCAACCATCGCGTCGACAACCATGATTGAAATCCAAGTCATCTTATTCGGCCCGGCGCGAGAGATTGCGGGCAAAGACACCGTGAAGGTCACGCTGCCGGATGCGGCAACGGTCGATGATTTGAAGGCTCAGCTTGCGAGCGAGTTTCCAAAGTGGCGATCGGGAATCAACGCGGTTCGGTTTGCAATCGATGATGCGTTCGTATCGGGGACGCATCTGCTTTCAAATCAGGATCAAGTTTCGGTCATTCCTCCGGTGTCGGGCGGGATGGAGTCACGATCGCGGGATTGGGTTTGTCTGTCGGCAAGCCCGCTCGATGTCGCAGCGTGCTACGCCTATCTAGCCGATCACTCTGCCGGCGATGCGGGAGGCGACTGTGTGTTCGTCGGAAGGACGCGGAATGAACAGCACGAAACGAATGGCCCACTGAAGCGACTATCTTATGAAGCGCACGATTCGATGGCACTCGTGCAAATGAAACGTCTTGTAGCCGCGGCTCGGGAGCGCTGGCCTATCTGCTCGGTCGTGTTGGCCCACCGTGTTGGCGATGTGGAAACTGGTGAGGCTTCTGTGGTCATCGGCGTTTCGTGTGGGCATCGCGCGGAGGCGTTCGATGCGTGTCGATGGCTGATCGATGAACTCAAGAAGGAAGTGCCCATCTGGAAGCGCGAAGTGTGGGAGACGGGCGCAACAAGTTGGTCAGGTACGCAAGACGGCGGGCCCGAGCGGAACGAGGACGGTTAACTTGGCGGGTCGGGAATCCATCAAGGCAAGAACGCTGCGTGCAAATCGCCTGCTGCGAAAGCTGCGCACGTTGTATGGTGATGCGGACTGCGCACTGACTCACAAGAACGCATTCGAGCTTTTGATTTCGACGATTCTGTCGGCTCAGTCTACCGATGAGACGGTGAATAAGGTCACGCCCAAGCTATTCAAAACCTACCCAAATGCAGACGCACTCGCTGCGGCTGACGTTGGCGAGGTGGAAACGCTCGTCCACGCGACCGGTTTTTATCGCCAGAAGGCGAAGAACATTGTTGGCAGCGCGGGGCGGATTGTCGAAACATTTGGCGGCGAGGTGCCAGATCGAATGGAGGACTTGGTGAGCCTTCCGGGGGTGGCTCGCAAAACGGCGAACGTGGTCCTTGGAACGTGGTTCGAACAGAATGTCGGTGTGGTGGTGGATACGCATGTGGGCCGAATTTCGGATCGCCTCAAACTCGCTTGGAACCACAAGGACAGCAAGGACGCGGTACGAATCGAGAAGGATTTGATGCGGGTGGTGAAGCAAGACGATTGGACCTTTCTCTCGCACGCCATGATCTGGCATGGCCGAAAGGTCTGCTCTGCCCGCAAGCCCACCTGCGAAGATTGCACCCTGTCAAAAGATTGCCCCTCGGCTGGGCGAATCTGAACCCAGAGGTCCTCGGACGCTTGACAGATGGCAGCCTCATTCATACCTTAAGCCGCTTGAGTTTAGCTGTAGGATGGCCATGATTGTATGGATTTTGTTCGGTCCGGGGTTCCGCGTTGATCGGGGTTTCGGTTCGAGATGAGGATTGATCGATGTTACCGGTTAAAAAGAAGTCAAAGTGTCGCAAGCGCACGCGTCGGGCGCACCACGCGCTGACCCCGCCAAACCTTGTGGCATGCCCCAAGTGTGGCAAAGCCAAACTTCCCCATTGTGCCTGCGACCAGTGCGGTTATGCAAGCGCCCATGTCCTGCTTCCGTCGCGCAGTGAGGTCGACTAATGCCTATGCGGATAGGCGTTGATGCAATGGGGGGCGACCACGCTCCCGGCGCGATTATCCGCGGCTCGCTGCAAGCACTTTTGGATTCTGATGAAATTGAGTTGGTCTTCGTTGGCGATGAAGCGGTCATCCGCGAGCATCTCAAGACGGACGATCACCTTCAAGATAACGATGCCGCGATGGCGCGGTGCGAGGTCGTACACGCATCGCAAGCCATCGAGATGCACGAATCACCCACCGATGCGCTGCGCAAGAAGAAGGACTCTTCGATCATGGTCCTCGCAAGGATGGCCGCCGACCAGAAGGTCGATGCGATCATCAGCGCAGGGAACACGGGTGCGTGTGCAGCGGCTGCCCAACTTCGGATGCGGTCATTGCCATGTATCTCGCGTGCAGGCATTGCTGTTGCATTGCCCAGTTTTCACGGTCCGGTGATTCTGTGCGACGTTGGGGCAAATATTCAGGCGCGTCCTCAGCACCTTTATGAATATGCTGTGCTCGCCACCGAATACGCTCGACTGGTTGTCGGTGTCGAGTCGCCGCGCGTCGGATTGGTGTCGATTGGTGAGGAGAGTCGCAAAGGCACCGAACTCATCAAGCAGACGCACGATTTGCTGCGTGCCGACCCGTTGCTGGATTTTGTTGGCAATGTCGAGGGTCGTGAGTTATTTCAAGATCGCTGCGACGTTGCCGTCAGCGACGGATTCGTCGGCAACATCCTCTTGAAGTTCATCGAGGGACTCTCGGAGGGATTGTTCAAGACAATTTCACGCGAGTTCGAGAATGAGGACCCGGAAGCGAAACAACGATTCGACAGTGCGTTGCATCGGGTTTGGGCACGCCATGATTTTAGCGAATATGGCGGGGCTCCGCTTTTGGGAATCGACGGGGTGTGTATCATCTGTCACGGTCGAAGCGAGGAGCGTGCCATCCGAAACGCCGTCAAAGCCGCGTGGACATTCCTCGAACATCGATTCAACGATGCGGTTACGCGCAGGCTCGGCAGTTCGCAATTGACGGCCTCAGCAAGTGCAGGCACAAGATAATTCACTGGGATTTGATCGATCCATGAGTCAGCCTCTACGCGCCATCATCACCGGGACCGGAATGGCGGTCCCCAAAGAGATCCTGGGCAACGACTATTTCGCCAAGTACCTGGATACTTCGGATGAATGGATCACGACGCGCAGTGGTATCAAGCAGCGCCATCGCGCCGGTCCCGATGAAACCACCGTGTCGTTGGCCGTCGAAGCGTCGAAAAAAGCACTGGCTGACGCTGGAATCACACCGCTGGACATCGACCTGATTCTCTTTGCAACTGTCACGCCCGATACGCTTGTGCCGGCGGCTGCGTGCTGGTTGCAAGGAGAATTGGGCGCCGTCAATGCTGGCGCGATGGATGTCAACGCAGCGTGTGCGGGTTTGCTTTACTGCATGACACAGGCTGCGATGTACCTTCACTCCGGAATGTACAAGAATATTCTGGTGATCGGTGCTGAACTCCTGAGTCGCATTTCCGACCCGCAGGATCGAACGACCTGCGTGCTGTTTGGTGATGGGGCAGCGGCTGTCGTGATGTCGCATACCGATGATCCGAATCGCGGAGTGCTTTATCACCAGTTGGGTGCGGACGGAACGCGTGCCGACTACATCTGGCAACCAGCCGGTGGTTCGCGACTTCCCCAAACAGAGGCGACGCTTGCGGAGCGTCTCGACAAATTGCGAATGAAAGGCCGCGAGGTCTACAAATTTGCCGTAGTCAAGTTCAACCGTTTGGTGCAGGACGCCCTCGCGGAAACAGGCTTGAGCGCGGAAGATATCGACCTGATTATCCCGCATCAATCCAACCTGCGGATCATCGAAAGCGTGCAGAAAAAAATGGGCTTGCCCATCGAGAAATTTGTGGTCAACATCGATCGGTATGGGAATACGTCGGCTGCCTCTGTGGGTATTGCGCTGGACGAAGCGCGTCGCGACGGCAGGGTCAAAACGGGCGATGTGGTGTTGATGGTCGCCCTGGGAGCCGGACTGACCTGGGCTGTGATGGCGGTGAGGATTTGATGGGGAGGATTTAACGGGTTGCCCGTGATTGTGGTTGGTGCAGCGAACCGGATAGCGCGACGAAGCACCAGATAAACGTAACCGATGTAAACCAGATCGAGATTGTTTCTATGCACAAACGAGCAGCATTTTTTCCAGGCCAGGGTGCTCAGTTGACGGGGATGGGTTGCGATCTTGTCGATGCGAGCCCACGCGCGAAGGATGTTTATTCGCGGGCGAACGATCTTCTCGACTTCGATCTTCCAGCACTGTGTTTCGAAGGCTCGGCTGAGGACTTGGAGGCGACCGAGTATCAACAGCCGGCGATCCTCGTCACGAGCATCGCTCTGTTGGAGGCGTTGGGTGAAAGAACCGACCTGCGAGATTCGCTGACTGCGGCGGCAGGTCTTAGTCTGGGTGAATACGCGGCGCTTTATTTTGCCGGATGCCTCGGGTTCGACGACGTGGTGCGTTTGGTGCATCGTCGGGGCCGCTTGATGCAAGAGGCAGCGGACGCGACGCAGAGCGGGATGGTTTCGCTGATTGGTGTCGATGAAGATGCAGCAAACGCAATCTGCGAAGACGCGAGAGAGGGGCAGGTTTTGAGTCCCGCGAACCTAAACTGCCCCGGCCAAATCGTGATTTCGGGTGATCAGTCGGCCTGTGATCGCGCGGTAGACATTGCCGGTGAGCGCGGGTTTCGTGCAGTGGCGTTGAAGGTGGCGGGGGCTTTTCACTCCTCGCTCATGCAGTCAGCCGCCGACGGGTTGGCTGAGGTTTTGGCAGACGTTGAAATCTCCGCACCGCAGATGCCCGTGCTGTCGAACGTGACAGGTGCGTACCACTCGGACCCGGCATCGATTCGGACATTGCTTGTTCAGCAGGTCACCCAGCCCGTGCGTTGGCAAAGCTGCATGGAACGGTTGATTGCAGATGGTTATGAATCGTTCGTCGAAATCGGTCCCAACCGAGTGCTCAAGGGGTTGATGCGAAAAATCAATCGAAACGCAAAGACGGTGAACATTGGAACAATTGAAGATATTCGCAAGCAGGAAGAAACGTGCCGCGTTTGATAACTCTGGTGCCGTTTCCAGGAACGTTGTTTCTGTTCGGAAACATTTGTAGGGTGCGGCTTGCCGCATCGTTTACCTTCGGGCAGTAAGCGCATCGTCGACGTGCGTTTGGCGGAATCATTTGTTTGACAGAATTATTTTCGGGGAGCAGTGTCGTGAACTGGGCAGAACAAGTCGCAATCGTGACGGGCGGGAGTCGAGGCATTGGACGCGCCATCTGTTTGGCATTTGCCCAAAAGGGTGTGTCCGTCGTCGCGTGTGCGCGGTCATTGGATAAGCTGAATGAAACCGCCCAAGAAGCGAAACAGCGAGAGTACCCCGGCCAAATTCTATCCGCCGAACTCGACGTGACGGATGCCGTCGCCTGTCAGAAGTTGGTCGATGACACCGCAGAGAAACACGGACGCCTCGACATTCTGGTGAACAACGCGGGCATCACCCGTGATGGGCTGTTGGCGGTGATGTCGGATGAAGATTTTGACGCAGTGATCGATGCGAATTTGCGTGCGGCATTTCGCCTGATCCGCGCTGCTACGAAACACATGATGCGCGCCCGTTATGGTCGCATCATCAACATTTCGAGCGTTGCGGGCTTGATGGGCAATCCGGGGCAGGCCAACTATTCCGCCAGCAAAGCCGGCCTCATCGGTCTCACCAAGGCCGTTGGGAAAGAACTCGCGCGTCGCAAGATTACATGCAACGCGGTTGCTCCCGGATTCATCGAAACGGACATGACCGACGTCCTGCCCGACAAGGTGAAGGAAGGTGTCTTGCCGCTCATTCCCATGAAGCGATTTGGGACGGGCGATGAGATTGCGAACGCGGTCACGTTCCTGGCGTCGCCTTCGGCTTCATATATCACAGGTCAGGTGTTGGTTGTGGATGGCGGATTGCACACGTAGGCCGGTGTAGATTGCCTGGTGCGAGGGGCTGGGGATTTTCGTTTTGAGGTCGCTCGCGGGCGGTTGCGGTTTTTGACCGAGCAAGCTAGGATCACCGCGATTCCGGTGGATTCTCCGGGGTTGACCAGCGGCAGGATGTATTTTAGGGCACGAAAAATTGTGGGGTTCAGTGGAGCCCCTGCGGAACATGTGTTCGTTTGGCATGAAGCCAATCGGCAATCAAGTATGTCGGAGGACTTTCTGTGGCAACACGCGAGGAAATCGAAGAAAAGGTTTGTGCGATCGTCAGCGAGCAAATGGGCGTCGACAAGGGTGAAATCACCACGGCGACATCATTTGTGAACGATCTCAATGCCGATTCATTGGACACGGTCGAATTGGTCATGGAGTTGGAAGACGAGTTCGACACCAGCATCCCCGACGAAGAAGCGGAAAAGCTTCAAACGGTCGGAGCGGCTGTTGATTTTATTGAAAAGCAGATGGCCGCAAAGTCGTCCTAGGTCTCCGATCTCGCTGGTGCGTATTGTTTCATTACGCCCCGCGAGATTTGGTATGGCGGTCTTGCAGTGGCGACGTTGGTGTGGTTCGGATTGCGGGTTCTGAAAGCGGGTCGTTATGTCTGATCGTCGCGTAGTGGTTTCTGGGATGGGGGTCGTCACCAGCATTGGCATGGACGTGGACACGTTCTGGTCGAATTTGCTGGAGGGCAAGAGCGGCGTTCGTGATATCACCATTTTCGACGCGAGCCCGTTCAGCGTCCGGATTGGTGGTGAGTGTCGCGACTACCGACAAGAAGACCACTTCGATCGAAAGGCGGCAAAGCGCATCGATCGGTTCGCGCAATTGGGCATTGTTGCCGCGCGAGAAGCTGCCCGCTCGACTGGAATTGACTTCGATACTTACGATGGCGATCGCGACCGCCTCGGCGTCATTCTGGGATCGGGCATCGGTGGATTGCTTGAGTTTGAAGTGCAGCATCTGCGTTTGGTGAACAAGGGCGCGGATCGCATTTCGGCATTTACGATTCCCAAGCTGATGATCAACGCGGCTTCCGGGAACGTGGCGATTGAACACAACCTATTGGGCCTCAGCACCACGGTCGGAACCGCGTGTGCGTCTGCTGGCCATGCCATGCGAGACGCTTACAACGCGATCCACCATGACGATTGCGATCTCGTATTCACGGGCGGTTCGGAAGCAGCTTTGACGCCCCTCGGACTTGGTGCGTTTGCCGCAATGAAGGCGCTAAGCACACGAAACGATGACCCCGAACATGCAAGCCGCCCGTTCGATCGCGATCGAGACGGTTTCATTTTGGGTGAGGGCGCGGGGCTTTTGGTATTTGAAGAACTGGAGCACGCCAAGAAACGCGGAGCCACCATCCACGCCGAGGTGCTGGGTTTCGGCGCAACTTCCGACGCCACCCACATCACCCAGCCGCTCGAAACTGGGGAGGGTGCTTCAAGGGCGATGCAACAAGCGCTGCGTCAGGCAAAGCTCAACGTGGACGACATCAACTACGTCAATGCACACGGAACGAGCACGCCGCTGGGCGATCTCGCAGAAACCAAAGCCATCAACCGAACGTTCGGTGCGTCGGCATCCAAGCTGGCGATCAGCAGTACAAAGAGTTCGATCGGTCATCTGTTGGGAAGCAGTGGGGGAGTGGAAACCATCACGACGATCATGGCGATGAACAACTCCACCGCACCAGCCACGCTGAACCTGGACAATCCCGATAAAGAATGCAATCTGGATTTCGTGCCCAACACCCCCCGCGACCTGCGCATCGACTACGCCATGAGCAATTCGTTTGGTTTTGGCGGTCACAACTCTTCAATCCTGCTCGGGCGCTATCAACCGTAGGTTAAGTTTTCACCTCCTGCCGCACCCACACCGTTGGAACTCGGTGCCCGGCGTCATTTGGCTCGAATTCTCAAGGCCCGCACGGCGTTCGCCGATACCCAGATTGGACGTGTTTCGTTTGAATTGACGGCAACGATCAGGCTGCGCGCGAACGCGCGCGGATATTCTCGATGACCACCCTCGAACAGGATGAAATCGATTCACTATTGGAATCGGCGTCGTGCGGTGCGGGCAACGCGGGGGCAGCTTCGCACGGGCCTCCAGCCAGCCGCGAGTCTCTGGACCTTTCCAAGATCAGCCCGGAACTTCGCCGGCTTCTGCATTTGCAGGTTCCGATCATTGTGCAACTTGCAACGCGAACCATGCCGATGGCCGACGTCCTCGAATTGACGCCCGGTTCCATCATTGAATTCTCCCGTTCCAGCGATGCGGAACTCGATCTCGTGGTGGGAAATCGCCAGGTGGGCCAAGGCCTAGCCGTCAAGGTCGGAGAAAACTTCGGCCTTCGCATCAGTACCATTGGTCCCGTCGAGGATCGGATCCGAGCGATGGCCGAATGACGTTCACCTCTGGACACCCACACCACTGACTTTCAATCGCTGCCCTTTGCCAGAAGTTTCATGCCCATCGCCTCAGCCTGCGATTTGGTTTCGATCGACTCGTTGAGTTGGGCGCGATAGACCGCATTCAAAATTTCGCGATAGACGGGCCCCTGCGGAACGTTGAGATTCAGGAAAAAGTCTCCGGTGAGCAGCGGCGGGGGGGCGATTCTTTCTGTTGGAATTTTGGCAGCACGAGCGCGGACCGAATCGATCGGTGAAACCGATTCGCTGCGAGCGCGGGCCTGCGCAATCGCAAGCGCATGAATCTGTTCATACAACTCCGATGCAAGCATGATCTTGATGTCCGCGAGTTCCAGCGCGCCTGGGGACTGCATCTGGTTTGCATATTCGATCAACCGACGAACGATTGAGGTTTCTTCGTTGCTGCAACGCAATCGGCGGCAGGCCTTGATCGCCTCGTGGGAACCTGCGCCTGAAAAAATCACAGCTAGGGCGAGGGGAAACATCGCGTCGGCGGGCAATTCCGCAAGTGTGGCGCGGACGGACGCGCGACCCGCATCATTCCAGGCGAATCCGCCAATCAAATGGTCCACCAACCCGGATTCACAAAGCAAACCCCAGGCCCGTTCGCGGTGGATGGATGTTAACATCAGCGACAGTTCCGCCCGGATGCGCTCAGGGCTGATGATTGCGATTTGACCCGAGAGCGCCGTCATCGCTTTGAACGTCGCAGGTTCAATCTCAAACTCGAGCGTGGCTGCGAAGCGCACCGCGCGGAGCAGGCGAAGGTGGTCTTCGGCGAATCGTTGGTCGGGGTCACCAATGCAGCGGATTCGCTTCGCTTGCAGGTCCTTCTGTCCGCCGACATGGTCTACAAGTTCGTCCGTGACGGGGTCAAAGAATAGCCCATTGATGGTGAAGTCGCGCCGTTGGGCGTCGTGCATCGCATCCGAAAAGGTCACACTCTCCGGACGTCTGCCGTCGCGATACTCGCCGTCGCTGCGAAATGTCGCCACTTCGATATCGTGGCCCTTCAGCGCGACAAGCACGACGCCGAACTGGGCACCGACTTTTTTCGTCCGTCGAAACAGTTCGCACACCCGCTTCGGGACCGCATCCGTTGCAACGTCGTAGTCCTTGGGCACTCTGCCCAAAAGGCGATCGCGCACACATCCGCCCGCAAGCAACGCGCGGTGGCCGCTGCCTTGCAACGTCTCGATGATGAATCGCGCTGCTTGAGATGCGTCGGTTGATTGGGTCACAGATTCACACATCGCACTTGAATAGCGAGAGAACATTTCGTCCGTAGGTGCGTTGGTCCATCATACGCCAACCACCCGGTAGATGTTCGGGCAAGTCCGTCGCCCGGTCGTGTCTGAATACGAGCAGTGCATTCGCATGGGTCACATCATCGACGCGCAGACGTTCCAGAAGCACACCCATTCGCGAGGACGCAGACAAATCGGCGGCTTCTCGAAAGGGGGGATCCATAAAGACCAGATCGTGCGGACCAAAATCCGATGGGATGACGACTCCCTTTCGCCAAAGGTTCGCGGCTACGAGTACACCCTCTGCGCCCACCTCCAGATGCTCCATGTTTTGCTTGAGGACCGCCACCGCACGGCGATCTTGCTCATAAAACACCGCCCGCGAGGCACCGCGAGACAACGCCTCCAAGCCGAGAGATCCGCCACCCGCGAAGACGTCGGCAACCTGCAGATCGGGCAGACCACCCGGCGTATCGTAGAAAGACCCCAGGATATCGAACAGCGCCAACTTCACCCGGTCGGTCATGGGACGGGTCTTGCCCGTGTCGGGCCAACCGATTTTTCGGGAGCGCCATCGCCCACCAATAATGCGCATGATGCAGGGCTTTCCTGATGCAGACAAAACCAACGTGCGGGACGATCGATCAGCCCGAAGAAAAAAGGCGAATCGACGGCTGCACTTGAATAGGGCTTGCTCTATAATCCGCCAATTGCACGACGGTGGCAAGGCGTCGATCGCTTCGGGTGGTTGGCAGCTTGCGGATAAGAAACTTGAGGGGTGGGGGCTCGGAACGGATCTGATGGGTTCAATACTTTGCGAACATTGTACGGGGGCGTGTTGCAGGTACATCGCACTGCCCATTGAAGAACCGACCGACCGCCGCGACTTCGACGATATGCGGTGGTATGTGATGCACAAGGGAATTTCCGTGTTCGTTGAAGATGGCGATTGGTTCATTCAGATCGCTGCCGACTGCGAGAACCTTCAACCCGACAACATGTGCGGACTCTACGAAACCCGGCCTGCGATTTGCCGCGAGTACGATGCGGGTGAGTGCGACTATGCGGGCGGTGATTATCACTATGAAGTGATGCTGCGTACACCGGACGATGTCCAGGAATATGCCGTTCAGCAGATTGGTAAGCGTGGCGTGTTTGATTCGCCTCCCAAGAAAACCGAGAGGCGATCGAAGAAGAAACGGACGGGAAAGCGTGCTGGGACGAAACGAACTGAGACAGGCACCGCAGCCAGCCCCATTGCTTCATTGAAGGTTCTGCTTCGCCATGACTAAGACAAACAAACCATCCGCAAACTTGGTGTTGGCGATGCTGTCGTTCGTGGTGACGGGTGGCTTGGGCTGCGTGTCCGGGTCGCTGGCCACCTCAAGTGGTGACGGCGGGGGGGGGAAGTGGTCGCTCGCCAAGCGCCAGCAAATTCATGTGGGGGAAACGGTTGAGTTCAGCTTCG
>JAADIU010000014.1:6313-17292 GCA_013151185.1 Planctomycetota bacterium | reverse complement strand
CTTCGCTATATGTCTTTCGGTTGGCACGCTGGTTGCGACGGTCGCCGGCGAAATGGACAGTGAAATTGCGACCATGTGGTGCGCGGGCGTCATTTGCCACATACTATTGCAAACGATTCTATTCGGCCTCATCCTCCCACCCGGGCAGATGAAGCGCGCGTACCCTTTCTGGCTGGTGGTGAGCGCGTACACCAGCTATCCATTGCTGCTTGAGGGACTCTCGACCCCGCCGTACATCGCCCTTGGATACAGTAATATTTGGCCACTCTCTAACTTTGGGCCACGCCCTCGCTCGATATTCTATACCAAGTCGCTACCCAGCATCCTATACTACCTATGGTGGGCTGGTTTGATTCTGATCGCCGATGCCCGCATGAACCGCCGCCGCCGCAAGCGTGTCCTACTCCTCTTCGTTGCGATACCGGTAATGACCTATGTTTCCAGCCACGCCGGCTGCGGGGTCGGTGAACTACTGACCTGATCGAGATGCACGGAAAATTGGGCGGGGCCATCGATCTTCTGGTCAGTCCCCCACCCTTCCGCTGCGCTCAAGGATGGGGCACCCTGCGCACTATGATAGGAATTGTTGCATCTGATTTTCCAGCGCGCTAACTCTTTCTTGCAATTGCGATAATTCTTCTCGTAGCTCCTGCACCTCATTGCTTGGTTGCGCTGGCGGGCGTGAAGCCACGGGTGCAGGTGGCGCGGGCGAGGTCATTGTTTGTACCGTAGTAACCAACTCTGGATTTTCTTCATCTTCCTCATATAGCAAATGTGCCTGGCGGATGGCGGATCGGCCCGGTTCGCGTGGTAGGGCGTGGACCATCGGTTGTTCTGTGTTTGCAAGGCAATCGAGTACGATGTTGATGGCGGCTAAGTCTTCAAACTGAGCGAAGCGCGAACATCGTGTGCGGAGTTCGCCAGCCGTTTGCGGTCCGCGAAGAAGCAGTTCCGTCATGACAGCCCGTTCGCGTTTTTGCCAACCGAAATGCTGCTCGGCCTCATGTTTGAATCGCTTCGAGCGTGCTCCGCCACCGGGTAGCAAGATGGTCACGAGGCCCTTTTCACGAAGGGTTTCGAGCGTTTCCCAGACGGCATCCTCGTCCAGTTCCATCACCGGGCTTCGATTTTGCTTTTGATTGCAAGCCGCCACGATGGCTTTTTCGGTCATCGGATAGTAGTCAGGTTGCGCCATTGATTTTTCCAACAGCGACCCAAGCACGCGACGTTCGAGTGAGTTCAGCGTAGTGACCATGTTCGTTCCTCGATGATCCACGAATTTCCAATCACAAAGCCGACAGCCCCGCACGGAATTTCGGCGCACGGATGCAGGGCCGATCGACGGTCAGGTTATCAATGCGGATCTGGTTGCGTCAAATGCGGGGAGTGCTGCTGAGGGAAGACGCAAATTCCAGGAAGGAATCTTGACCGGTAGGCGATACTTCTAAGCGCTCGCCCCTCGTCGCCAAATGCGACTCAGCAAGCCAGCCGACTGGGGTTCGTCAGCCGCTGCAACCTCTTCAGATTCGCCCTGCATGAGTTGTTGGGCCATCTCGTGAATCGCCAGACGCGCCGGGCTGTTGGGCGCCTCAGCCGACATGGGGCATCCCAGATCCAAAGCGGTCTGCACCCGCTTGTAGTCGTTCGGAATCATGGAAAAGATGGGACGTTTGAAATGCTCCTGCACTTCGTCGGGCGTGATTCGTTCAAAGTTGGCTTTGCATCGGTTGAGTACGATTTCGATTTGTTCGCTGGGGACTTTCATCTGCTGCAATACCTGAAAGATCCGCGTCGCGTTGCGGACCGATGACACGCTCAACTGCGCAACGACCAACACGCGCTCCGCAGATTGCACGGCGGCAGCGCTCAAAAAGCTGAACGTGCGCGGAAGATCGACCACGACGAACGGGCACATCTCACCCAACACCGATAGCATCTGCGTGATGCCTTCGGGCGACACGCTGCGCGCGCCTTCCACGTCGTTTGGACGGGCGAGAAGCGCGACACCACCGGGAAGTTTTTCAACCGCCTTAGAGAGAAATTCGCGATCGATCTGTTGCCCGTCGGTGCAAATGTCAGAGAGTGTGTACTTCGCGTCGGTGTCGAATGCACAAGCAACGTCGCCGAACTCCAAATCCAAATCGACCAGAGCGCAGTCGTCTTTGGAGAGGGCGGCTAACTCCATCGCCAAGTTGCATGAAATCGTTGTTGCACCAACCCCACCGGAAGACCCAATGACACATATCCGCTTTCCGGCGACCGCGGTGACTTGGCGGTTGGCTGCGATGCGTGCGACGGCGTCTCGCAAGTCGGTCTGATCGATCGGCCAATGCACGAATTGATTGCAGCCCGCCCGCATGGCCTTGATGATTTTCGCCGGGTTCGAGTCACTCGAAACACCAATGATGCCACACGAGGTTTGGGTGTTCGTCGTGTACTCGACGGCTTCAAAACCCTGGCCACTTTCGTCGTCCAGAAATACCGCAACCACATCGACGGGCGTGCCCCGCATCCCCTCGCGAAATTCTTCGATGTCTGCGGTTTCGCCGAGCAGCTCCAACTGATCCATTTGTTCAAATGGCGAGGCAAACGGTGGGTCGCTCGGACCGGAAGCCGCAAACAGACACAATCGCAATTTCTGAGCCATTTTCCTGGAACCTCTCGGATGATTCGGCGATTCGGCGCCAGCAGTGGCACAGCGCCCAGACCGACTCCATTCTTCTATCGGACACCTTCGCGACTGCATGGGGTAAAAAGCCCGACCACTGGCGGGACCGATAATCACTGCCGCCGCACCTTGACCTTCCTCGCGATGCTCCTACCATCGCATTCGGCTCGCTGGGCGACCTGTTGCCCACGCCAAACGCACCTATCCCGCTTGCTAGGAGATCACATCATGGCGGTGACTGTCGGAATTAACGGATTTGGACGAATCGGAAGACTGGCTTTTCGGGCGATGGCAGCCCGTCCCGACGAATTCAATATCGTCGCGATCAACGACCTGGGCAATGCGAAGGCACTCTCGCTGCTGCTCAAATACGACACGGTTCATGGGCGATTTCCGGGCGAGGTCGTCGCCGAGGGAGAAACCCTCATCGTCAATGGAAAGACGATTCAGGTATTGACCGAGCGAAACCCCGCCAATCTTCCGTGGGCGAAAATGAATGTTGATGTGGCCCTTGAGTCAACCGGCGTCTTCACGCAGCGATCATCAGACCGAGGCGGGTATGGCGACCACATTACTGCCGGCGCAAGAAAGGTCATCCTCAGCGCCCCGGCCAAGGATGAGCCTGACCTCACGGTGGTCTTTGGCGTCAACGAAAAACAAATCACGTCGGAGCACAAGTGCCTGTCGAACGCGAGTTGCACGACGAACTGCCTCGCGCCGATCGTGAAGATTCTCAACGACAGCTTCGGCCTTAAAGAAGGCTTGATGACGACGATCCACGCCTACACCAACGATCAACACGTTGCCGACCAATTGCACAGTGATCCAAGGCGGGCACGGGCGGCGGCTCAGAACATCATCCCGACGACGACCGGAGCGGCTCGCGCGGTTGGGAAAGTCATTCCCGAGATGAACGGCAAGCTCAACGGATTCGCACTGCGCGTCCCCGTTGCGGATGGATCATGCACGGACCTGGTGGCCAACCTCGAAAAGAGTGTGACCGTGGATGACATCAACGGTGCCTTGAAGAAAGCCGCAGATGGTCCGTACAAAGGGTACCTGGAATACAGCGAGGACCCGCTGGTCAGCAGCGACATCATTGGCAATCCGCACAGTTCGATCGTCGATGCACTGAGCACCATGACGATGCCGGCAGGCGGTGGGAACATGGTTAAGGTGGTGTCATGGTATGACAACGAGTGGGGCTACTCCTCCCGGACAGCCGACCTGATCAAACTGGCGGCTGAGATTGGTTGAGCCGGTTCCGAATGATTTGTAGCTGCTCGCAGGTTTCGTAGGGTGCGTCCCGAACGCACCGAATGAATATGCAAGACGGTGCAGCCGAGCCGCACCCTACAGGGCTGAAAATTGGTCCGCACAGCGGACCCTACATTTCCGAAAAGATAAACGGCACTAGGAATACTGATGCCCAAGAAGACGATCGAGGCGGTGGATGTCGCTGGAAAGCGCGTGCTCATGCGTGCCGATTTCAACGTGCCTTTGGATGCAAAGCAGACGATCGTCGACGATCGCAGAATCCGAAGCGCGTTGCCGACCATCAATAGGATACTCGAAGGTGGCGGGCGGTTGATATTGATGAGCCACCTGGGACGCCCCAAAGGTACCCCGGAAGCGAAATATTCCCTTGCACCCGTGGCCCAGCGACTTTCTGAGTTGCTTGGAACGCAGGTCCCGATTGCCCCCGATTGCATCGGTGACACCGTCGAAGAAATGGCGGGCAAGGTTTCGTCCGGTGGATGCCTGCTGCTCGAAAACCTGCGCTTCCAGTCCGCCGAAACCATCAAGGATAAAAAAGCGGCGAACGACCCATCGCTTCGTAAGCAGAAAGACGAGTTCGCCCGGTCGCTGGCTGGCTTTGCCGACGTGTACGTCAACGATGCGTTTGGCACATGCCATCGCGACAACGCAAGTATGCTCACCGTTCCGCAAATGATGGAAGGCAAACCGCGCGTCATCGGCTTTTTGATTCAGAAGGAACTCGACTTTCTGGGCGAAGCGCTCACGTCGCCAAAGCGCCCGTTCGTCGCGGTTCTGGGTGGTGCCAAGGTCTCTGATAAAATCGGCGTCATCGAACAACTGTTGCCCAAGTGCGATTCGATCCTCATTGGCGGCGCGATGGCGTACACGTTCTTCGCAGCGCAGGGAATTGCCACGGGGAAGAGTCTCGTTGAGCCCGATTTTGTGGAAGAGGCGAAGCGGCTACTGGGCACGAGCGGAGACAAACTGATCCTACCGAGCGACTCGGTCGTCGCCGGCGAAATTTCCAGCGATGCGAAATGTCAAACGCTGACCGGCGACATCCCGGACGGCCTCATGGGCCTCGACATCGGACCTGCCACGATCGACGCATTTTCCAACGTCATCAGTAAAGCCAAGACGATTTGTTGGAACGGTCCGATGGGTGTGTTTGAAACACCACCGTTCGATCGCGGAACATTCGCAATCGCCCAAGCGATGGCCACCGCAACCGCCGGCGGCGCAACGACCATCATCGGCGGTGGAGACAGCGCTGCCGCCGTAGACCAAGCCGAGTTGTCCGACAAAATGTCGCACATCTCGACGGGCGGCGGAGCGTCACTCGAATTCCTGGAAGGCAGACCGTTTGCTGCGCTCGAAGTGCTCGACAATGTTTAGGGCATTCTTGGTTTAGGGTATTGTTGAAGCCATTCGCGGCATGTCAGTCCCCCACCCTTCCGCTGCGCTCAAGGATGGGGCACCCGCAGCCCTCGAAGACGACGTAGGGTCCGCTGTGCGGACCATTCCTCGGTATGGCACATTGTTCCTGTGACGGTCCGCACAGCGGACCCTACCCGAAACTTCTTCCTCTATGAACGCTGAACTGAACACAACGCGCGCCATCGATCTTAGGGAAAAACAAATCCGTGTTGCGCCATCGCTGTTGGCGGCAGACTTCGCGCAGCTTGGTGAGCAGGTTTCTCTGATCGAGCGCGCGGGTGCCGACGTGCTGCACCTCGATGTGATGGATGGTCACTTCGTTCCGAATATTTCATTCGGTCCCGGTCTCATTGCGCACCTGCGACCCCACAGCAAGATGTTCTTCGACACGCATCTGATGATCGCCGAACCCGCCCGCTATGCCGAAGCCTTCGCGCAAGCTGGGAGCGATTTGATTACGTTTCACATCGAAGTCACCGACAAGCCTGCCGACGTAATCGCTGAAATTCGAAAGCACAATTGCGGGGTCGGTGTCGCCATCAACCCCACCACGAACGTTGACGCTATCGAATCCGTTTTACCCAGCGTCGATCTGGTGTTGGTCATGAGCGTCTGGCCGGGGTTCGGCGGGCAGTCGTTCATCGACGACGTGCTACCCAAAGTCGAACAGTTGCACGGGATGCTGTCGCACAACCAACGGTTGGAAATCGACGGCGGGATTGACCCGACAACCATCGCAAAGGCAGCGGCGGCTGGGGCGGATACATTCGTCGCGGGCACATCCATCTTCGGGTCACCCGACTCGGCTGAGGCTTATCGCAACCTCTGCAAATGTGCAGCCGAGGCAGCCTCCGGGTAGTCGGCATCTGAGCATTTCGTGCTTTGGAGGGCCTTTGAAACACCATCTGGTCGCAATTGCCCAATCTTTTATTGTGACACGCGGGCGGTTCGCTACACTGCTTGCCAACGGGTATTTATTCGGTGCGTCCGGGACGCACCCTACGCGTGCCTGCGGTAGGAACGATGCTCGAATAGCGACCGGGAGACCAAGCCCATGATCGACCGAAGTGAACGAATCGACGTACCCAAAGGAACGTGGGACCGGTGCGCCGGGTGCGGCCACATGCTGTTCCATAAGGAGTTTGAAGAGAACCTGTTCACCTGTCCGAAGTGCGACCACCATCGCCGCATCGACGCGCGCACGCGCATTCGTCAGCTTTGCGATCCCGATTCCTTTGAAGAATTTCTTGAGGATCTGGTGCCCACCGATCCGCTGAATTTCAAAGATCGCGTTCCGTACAAGGAACGAATCAAAGCACAGCAAGACAAAACCGGCGAGCACGAAGCCGTCGTCGTGGGCAAGGCGTATGTTCGCGGTCGACCCGTCATGCTTGCGGTGATGAATCCCGCGTTCATCATGGCGTCGATGGGATCGGTTGTGGGCGAGAAGATCACGTCGGCGATCGAGCGCGCGACGGACGAAGCGCTTCCGTTTATCATCGTCGCGGCATCGGGCGGTGCGCGCATGCAGGAGGGCATGGTGTCGCTGATGCAGATGGCGCGGACCTCTGCGGCGCTTGCGCGTTTTGACGATGCGGGCGGTTTGTACATCGTCGTTTGCACCGACCCCACGACTGCGGGTGTGGCGGCGAGCTTTGCCAGCCTTGGCGATTTGATTCTTGCGGAGCCCAAGGCCATGATCGGTTTTGCGGGTCCGCGCGTCATCGCCAACACGGTGAAGCAGGAGCTACCGGAAGGATTTCAATCGTCGGAATTCATGCTCAAGCATGGGTTTATCGATCGCATCGTATCACGCACCGAGTTGCGCAAAGAGATAGGCCGCATCATCGACTACTGCGGAAAGTAAGAAATTACAGTTCCAGTCGCATAGACGCCCGGTTTGATGAATGCGGCGTGTTGTCTGTGTAGATGCGCTGTCTGGGGCGTGTATTGTCCGGGCACCTGACGGCGGTTACGATTCGACGTGTGTTTCAAGGATGAAACGGTTTCGACCCAGCTCGGAGAGTAGCGCGATGAATTCAAAAACCTCAACATCAATCGTATTTCTTGCAACAGCCCTCACCCTGACATGTGCAACGGGATGCGGTGTCTTGGGAAGCCTCGGCGACCTCCTCGGCGCAAACCGCGTCACCGTTCGATTGATCAACAATTCGACGCAGTTCGATGTGGATGTCGAGATTCGCTACGGCGATGAAAATCTTGAGTTGAAAGATTTGCTGAAAGCGTTTGGGAGGCGAACCGATCGTTCGATACCACCCGGTGAGACGGTGGAATTCTCGCGCGACTGCGACGAGTTGGAAGCCATCTTCATCGACGAGGCGAAACTCCAGGCGCCGCTGACGAACATCAAAGAAGACACGAACGTGTTGGTCGATGGATCGGACTTCAGTTGCGGTGACACGATTGTGTACAGCTTCTCGCACTCGGCGATACTCATTGACTTCGACATTTCAACTTCGGTCCAATAGATCGCCATTCGTCGAAATTGTTGCTACGCACGGTTTTTCTTGTGGTGGGTGGCCCGCATCTTTATGATGGTAACTACCGGGCTTGGACATTCATCTCATCCGCACTGAACAAATCGAAACGAGGCATGGCAAGAATGCAAGACACACGACGTCCATTGACTGCTCTTTCTACAGCATTGCTGATGGCCGTCTCACCGATGGTCTTTTGCGGCTGTGCGACGACGCTGGTTCCCGGCGGCGGGACGACCGATGACACTCTGGATCTGACCACTGCTCGCGTGATTCCCGGCGTTTTTTTTGGTGTTCGCCACGACTCCATCAAGAACGGTGATACCGTGAAGGTTCGATTCGTTGGGTCAAACGGTTTCGACATCACAGTTGAGACCACTGCCGACTCCGACGGAGAAACGCGCGTCGCCGCACCGCCGCTGATCAACATGACTACGGGCGCGTTCGAGACGGGGGACGTGATGGTGTCGATCGAAGGCATCACGGGCGAACGTACGCTCTTGCTCGACGAGTTGCCCGTTCTCGAAGGTTGGACGCGTGGCGAATTGATGACTGCGGTGTTGGATCAGAGTATCGCCGATCTCGTAAATGCGACGGCCAACACAGGGGCGCTGGGCAACGAATTTCCGACGGTCCCGGTTGACGAAGATATCAACAACATGACAACCGCGATGAACGAGATCAAAGCGCTTCGCGATGAACTGGCCAACTCGGGAGAATTGGAATTCCAACTGGCCGACGGAACCGCAACGACACTCAGCGGCGACGAAATCGACACGCTCGAACGATACCTCGCAGGTATTCTACTCGGTGCGTCGCAAGAAATGGATCGCCTGTCTGGCACTGCCAAGACCAACGGTACGCTTCCTCAGTCTAAGGTGCTTGGCTCCTCCACAAGGGTGGGGTTTTCACGTCAGGATTTTCAAAACTTTCAGGACTCGCTTGAGCGCGGAGTCAAAGGCGGATCAGTTCTGCTCGCCGGAGTCGCAGTTGGCGTGGGACTGGTGAGCCTTTTCGGAGCCGGACCGGTGGCTGCGGTTGCAGCGGCAGCGGGTGTCGCTATCGCGGGCGTAACCGCCGTTCACGCAGCGGCAACCAGCACCGCTGTCAGGGCGAGCAGCAGGGCGTTGCTGGATGACGCTGGGGAAAAATTTGACGCAGCACAGTTTGCGATGGAGCAGGGGTTCAACATTGGCCTGAATTTCTTGGGCGGGATTCCAGGAAGAATGGGCCAATTGTTTACATCCGCCTCGACCTACCTGAGTGCCAGGGACGGATACGAGAACATGGCCGACATCAAATGCGAAACCGAGGGCAACCGCATCCGCCAATCTCAATTGATAGAGTTCTGCAGCTTGCGCGATGGTAGCGGCGCTGTATCTGATGATAACGCGGATGACACCGATCCAGATGGCGAAGGTACACCGGGTGATGGGGATGTGCCGGGCAACTTCAATATCCTGACATACATCAATAGCGCTTGTGATCCCATGAATCCCGGCGCGACCCCATTGGAATGTGGTGGAATTAACGGGACGGCTGTAGACCCCGTGTTGGCGGAGATTCAACTTGCAGGTTCGCCCGCTCAACCGACAATCCGCTGGGACAGATTTCCGGGAGTGTTTTCAATACTCGTGACCGAAGGTGGAACCGCACTTTATGGAATCGTCGGCCAAACGTCGCCCGATGCAGACGGCGACACAGACACGGCACCGTTTTCGTTTACCTCTGTTGTGTACGGATCCTTTGGTCTACCCAATACTGAACCGAACGCTGGGCTAAACGGACTGCTCGGGCCTGCCGATGCAACCGCCCTAGTACCGGGACCAATTTACTCGATCACCGTCTTCACCCTCGACGGGCAGCGGGCGATACTCAATTTTCAGATCAATCCCTAACTCGCCGATGAATGCCGAAGTGAATTCGAGAGCGGTACACAATGCGTGTGGACGAATCCAACGCGAGCGTCGTCTCGAAAGTCGAGGGCGGGATTGTTACGATCCTGCTCAATCGGCCTGAGCGTCTGAACACGATCACCATTCCGATGATGCAGCGCCTTCGGGCAGCGTTGGAGGCAGCGGAGTCAATAGGTTCCGGTGCTGTGATTTTGACGGCGGCTGGTAAGGGCTTCTGCGCGGGTCAGGATTTGAAAGTCCTGCGTGAACTCCACAAGCATCATCCTCCCAGTAAACTCGGCGAGATCATCGCTGCCCACTACAACCCCGTCATCGATTGCATCCACAGTTTGTGCATGCCCGTCATCGCAGCCGTCCAAGGTGTGGCGGCTGGCGGTGGGTTTTATCTTGCGATGGCCTGTGATTTGCGAATCGCCGGGGCGTCGGCTCGCTTCGTTCCGGGGTTGGCGAAGCTCGGATTGGCACCCTGTTTGGGCGGAAGTCGGGCGCTGGTTGATGCGGTCGGATATGCCAGGGCGATAGAAATTGCCCTTGGCGTGGATGAATTGTCAGCGGCTGATGCCCATTCTGCCGGACTTGTGAATCGCGTGGTCGCCGACGACGACCTCCAATCAACGGCCCGATCGCTGGCGGATCGAATCTGCTCCCTGCCGAAAATAGGCGTGGCTTCGACAAAGCGGTTGCTGCGTCAAGCCGCAACGGAAGTTTTGGAGCCGACCCCGAAAACCGAAGCCTGGATGCAAACCCTCGCAGCCAACCATCCCGAACACGCCAAACGTGTGCAGGATTTCTTTTCGCCGTAGCGTTCCACTTCGCCCCGACCACCGCAATCACCAATCAAAAGCCCGATTCGCAGGCAGTTGCTTCTTGTTCGAGAACCCAGCGGAGGTATAATCTTTAGTAGTCGCACATGCCGAAATTGCGTGCACCGACGAAGAAAGCTGGAGAACGAAGCGCGTTGTCAAACCTGATTCGGAACAATGAAGACGATCGCACCGTCCGCCCCGCACCGCAGCGCGCGGTGTGGTGGGTCATTGCCATCAGCTTGGCTGTCATTGCCGTGTCGATGGTGTTGCGCGTGGATGGCGGGTTCGATCGCGCCGCGTTCGCCCAGGCATCGCGCTCTGCCGGTGCCCACGGAACGTTCGCCTTCACCGGGCAGTTGTCGAAAAACACATACGGGGTGTTCATGGTCGATGT
>JAADIU010000014.1:5731-6286 GCA_013151185.1 Planctomycetota bacterium | reverse complement strand
TCCAACACACTGAAACTCGTCGCCGGCCGCGACTGGCGATACGACCGATACCTTGAAGATTACTCAACCGAACCCCCACCCGCTACGATCAAACAACTGCTGGAAGACAAGCGCAGCGCGCAACAAAATTCGGGTGGGTAGAATTCGGGCGGGTGATCTACAGTTCGGCGAGTAAGTCGCAGTTAAACCGTTCGCAGTCAATTGCGATCCGATGTCGTCAATTTTTGTGAGGCAGATGGATATGGCCAAGTCGTTTTATAGTCAGGATGAGGCTTGCAAGAAGCTCGGGATGAACGAGGCCCAGCTAAAGGATCTTGTGCGCAATGGCACGCTGCGAGAATTCCGCGACGCGGGCAAGGTCAATTACAAGGTCGATGCGGTTGATAAAATTGCAGGTGCCTCAGACTCTGCCGACATCGCCGATTCATCCTTGAGTGGATCGCTGGGCGATTTCGACATGCTCAGCACCGCAGAACTCACCCTGGAAGACACAGCGGGAAAAACCTCTCCGGGTGGCGATTCGATGGAAATTCGTTTCGCAGATGATGACGACAC
>JAADIU010000014.1:0-5722 GCA_013151185.1 Planctomycetota bacterium | reverse complement strand
AGCGCAGACAGCGCCCCCTCCGGAAGTGCGACGGGATCAGGATCACTTTCCGTAGGCCTGGATGATTCCCTCAGCGGCTCCGGTTCCGAGAGCATGGGCAGCGGCGACTTGATTTTGGAACCGATTGAAGAAGCCAGCGGGTCCGGTTTGAGCCTGGGCGAAGGTTCCGACGCCGATGCAATCAGCCTCGACGACACCACCGTGGGCGATGCAAAAGAAGACGACAAAGAAGGCACGGTCGTAACGTCTGTGGGTGTCAGCGTATTCGACGAAGACGAGGTGGAAGCTGACGCCGACCCACTGGCCCAAACAGTGGTCTCGGGCGGTACCGGCGCTCTCGGAATCGATGGCGTGGGCAGCGGCTCGGGCCTTCTCGATCTAACGCGAGAAAGCGATGACACATCCCTCGGTGCGGAACTGCTCGATGAAATTTATCCCGATGACGACGCGGGCGGAGAAATGGGCGACGCCACCCGTGCCGGTTTGGAAGCGGGCATCCCCGAAGATGACGAGGAAGAAAAAACAGGATTCATGGTCGCCACCGAAGAACCCGAGTTGTTGGCCGCCGGTGCAGCAGTCACGGTCATTCAACGCACCGAGTTCGCTCCCGATGCGGTCTCGACCGGGCTGACGGGCATGATGTTTGTCGCCGTGTTGGTCATGTGCATCGCCGGTTTGATCTCGGCGGCAGCGGTCAAGGGTGTACAACCCGCGATCCTGAACACCCTCGCGGAGAACAACTGGATCGTCGGTGCGGGTTCGTTGGGTGCTGCGGTCATCGCCCTCGGCATCGGGATCATGATTGGCAAGAAAAATTCAGGTTAATCGCCGCACTCAGAAATTGAGAGCGGACCAACAAGAGCGCATAAGCAGGTAGAGTACACCGCCGCCACGGATTATGGCACTGTCAAAAAGTACAGGGCGGTCAAAGGTACAGGGACGTACGCGAAGCATTTCCGATTGGTTGCATCCACACGCCTCCGTATCTTCTTAGGTTAAGCACGCATCAAAAACTATTCGTGATCGGGTGGCAGGCGGCTGCTGCCGATGGCGATACTCAGAGCAAAATTGCAAAGGAGGCATGCGATGAGGAAAATCCAAAACGTGGTTGTATGTGTCACAGGTTTCATCGCAGCGGTCTCGGCGGGTTGTGTTTCGCTTGATGATCACCGCCAACTTCAAATGGCACACCGAACGCTTGAAGCGGAAAAATCGCAACTCGAACAGGAGTTGTACGACCTTCGCAACAACAACAGCAGCTTGCAGACGCGACTGACCTCGACGGAGCGCAACATCAATTCCAAGGAGAGGCTCGCTTCAAATTTGCAGGCAGAAAACAATCGCCTGCAAGCCGCGGTCGGTTCCGCTCAGCGCACGGTCGAAGAGCTCGCCCGACAGAACGTACTGCAAGACCCGATCATCATCGAGTCGGCAAGACTCCCCGCGCAGCTTGACAGCGCGCTGCAGGCGTTTGCGGCGAAGTATCCGGGAAGCGTGACCTACGACGCCAAGAACGGTCTCGTGAAGTGGACATCTGACCTGGTGTTCACCCTTGGCAGCGACGTCGTGAAGAACTCGGCCAAAACATCCCTGGACGGATTCGCCAACATCGTGCAATCCCCCGCAGCCAACGGTTTTGACGTGCTTGTTGTCGGACACACCGACAATCGGCCTATCAAACGGGCGGAGACACGCAAGAACCATCCGACGAATTGGCATCTTTCGACGCACCGATCGATCTCGGTTTCAAACGTGCTGCGCGATCGCGGGATTCCGGCAGGCAGAATCGGCGTGATGGGATATGGCGAAACCCGCCCCATCGCTTCAAACAAAACCGAAACGGGCCGAAGCCAGAATCGCCGCGTCGAAATCTATCTTCTGCCGCAGGGCTCGCTGGGTTCCGCAGTGGCGGGACAGTCACAGGGTACGGGTCAGGACCAAGGTGTTGCATCACGTCGCGTCAAGAAGCGTGATATGACCAAGTAGCAGCGCAGAAAGGCGGACGCACTCTGCCCCACTGCTTGAAGACCCATTAAAGACAATTGTCTACAGCGCATCAACGACCGCAGGCGATGGCAGGGTTCACTCTGCTGTCGCCTGCTTCTTGCGCGCATGGGTTCGCAATTTCGGCGGTGGCGACTATGATTCACGCAGTCGTCATGGGTTGCTCAGCGCGTCAGGTACTGACCTGGTCGCAGTGAATTTGGTTCGCGTCCGCAGGGTTCTTTTGGCATGGCAGACATCAACACACTCCCACCACATCCCAAGTCTCGCGGTCCGTTTTACGCCATCTACGATCTGTTCAGCAACGTGTGGTTTGGTATCACGCTCATGGTGCTGCTGTTCCTGTATATGAGCGTCGCGTCGGCAGGCATTTTGTATCCGATGGATTCGTGGAAGCCGTTCGGACCCTGGAATATATGGGTCGCCCGGAAGTATTTCGGCAAGACGGAAATGGAAGTTTTCGCTTGGTGGCCTTTCAATCTGATGATGGCGCTGCTTGTCGTCAATATGGTGGTGGTCACACTGCGACGCATCCGTTTGACCGTCTTGAGCGCGGGCGTTTGGATGATTCACTTCGGCATCGTGATTCTCATCCTCGGGAGCGTGTACTATTTCGGCAACAAGATCGAGGGCGACACACCCGTCTTTCGCCGCAGCATCGTCATCGACGTTCCCGGAATCGACCACCCGCAGCGAATACTCGTCCGGACCAACAATCAATGGGCGGTCACCGGCTCTGCGGGCGAATACAGCTTCACCATCGCAGGCATCAACCCAGCTTGGCCGCTGCTCAGCGGAGACGACAAGGGCAAGACAGCATGCAGCGTCAACGTGGCGGTGACCACACCCACACAGTCGTTCATTCGCCAGATGCTCATCGGTTACCCGCAGTACACGGAAGACATCATTCCGGGCAAAGGGCGCGCCATCAAATCGACGGGCAAAAAACTGCTGGACGACTCGATCAAGCTCACGTTTGTGTACGAACCGCAAACACAATTCTACCTCATGGATTCAGCCGCTCTCTACGTCCGCAAGGTGGGCGACACCGAATGGGTCGAAAGACCAATCAACGGATTACCCCACTACGCCGAGCATGTCAGTAGCCGCAACGATGTCTGGTTGCCGCCCACGGGTGTCAAGATCGAGCCCGGCCCGTTGAATATCAACGTGGAAAAACAAGACGACGACGACCCACTCGGAAAAATCGACGTCCACATCACCGGGCGACTCCACTACTCCCCGGAAGATGAACGCCGATGGGTGCCCGGTGGGGAACATTTCAACCCGATGATGCGGGTCCTTCTCACAAGCGATGGCAAGTCGTCCGTATTTTCACTATTCGACGCAGGGTCAACTGCAAGAAAATCTCAAAACGAAAGGGTGAAGTTCCACTGGACGGAGAACGATCGCCAGCGCGAATCGCATGGCGAAGCTACGGGCGATAAACTCATCATCAAAATTCCCGAAGAGGATGTCGAAGTCCGGTTCCACATTGACGAAGACAATACCTTCGTGCGAAATGACAAGCTCGAATTCACCGCGATCGAGGGAACCGATTGGTCGTATCGGATAAAATCCTTTCACCGTTCGGTAGAAGTGACGCGCGGACATCATGCGCCGGTCGTCGTGGTCGAAATGAAATCGGGGGAACGGCAGTTCACGCGCTGGGCAACCGACGACCCCACCCGAGCGCGTGATGCGTCGGGCGATCAAGCGTTCGGGGCACCCGATCCTTCCGTTGAGGTAACGCTCCGTCCTGGCAGCATGATCACGTTTGTCTCCGGACCCGATCCTGCGGACATCGAAGTGTTCGTGGGCCGGACGGAAGATCGCCGACGTGTCACCATTGGCGAACCCCTCGATATCGGCTCGGGTCTGACTTTGGCGGTGCAGGAAAGCTATTCACACGCACGCATCGAATCGCGGCCCGTGGTTGTTGCCAAGCTGGATCGCGATCCAAAAGCGCGCAACATCTATTCGCGTATCAAACTTGAATTGAGCTTGGGCGACTGGAGCTTTTCGGATTGGCTGTCTTTTCACCGCTATCCGTTCAGCAGCGAGCAGTACGCGATACCGGGTCGGTTTCCTTACCATCCTACACGGTGTACGTTGCCCGATGGCACAAGAGTCGAGCTGTTGTTTTCGCGCGAGCGGCGCAATCTGCCGAGGGCGTTGGCCCTCGATGACTTTGAACTCAAAGTCCACACCGGCGGATTCGTCGAGAGAAACATGACCAGCGTTCGCGACTTCATCAGCGTGTTGAAACCGTATCAAAACGGTGAATGGTCGGCTCCGGTAACGACAAGCCTCAACAAGCCGGCTGAAATAGCGGGACAGTACTTCTTCCAATCCGAGTGGGACCCCGGCGAAATGGCGTTCACCGGTTTGGGTGTTGGCAATCGCGACGGGGTGTACATTCAACTGTTGGGAACGTGTATCGCGGTGTTCGGGATGATCTACGTTTTCTACATCAAACCGGTGATCAAACGTCGGCGGCAAAAAGCCGTGTGGGCCAGCGTCGCACAAACCGGCGCAGAGGACCAAGCACAAAAGGACATGGCGAAACAGTTGGTCGACGCATGAAGTCCAAAGAAAGCGACGGAAGGTCGAGAGTCACGGAGGCACGAAGGGCATGAATCGTAAAATCCTGGTGCGCATAGTAGACCTGTGCCTGGTTGGGTTTGCAGTCTGGTTCGGATGGCGGCAAATCTCGCAGCGCGCGGACCACGCAGAGCCAAACGAATTCGCAGCCACCATTGAACTCGAGCCGCTCCGCAGCTTGGCCATCCACGACGGTGGTAGGGTCAAGTCGTTCGACTCGTTCGCCCGCAGGTGGATGCAATTTATCGGTGGGCCATATCAAGTCGATGGCAAGGAAGCGGTGTATTCATACTTCGACCTGATGCTGAATCAGGCAAAGTATGCCGACAAAAAAATCGTCTATGTCAAAAGGGCCATCCGTCCGCATCTATCAAGGGTGATGCGCACGATCAAAACCAAGCAGGATGACATCGCCAAATTCGTCAAGACAGGATTGATGACCCCAGCCATGTTCTGGGAGCCCGCCATTCAAACCGAACTCGACAAGCTCGAACAGGACGTGATCCGCACACAAAAATTCGTGGGGATGATTAAGAACGCGATGGGAGCAGCCGACGCCCACCTCATGGCGAATCGGTTGGCGATTGTTCCGCCCCCCACCGGCGGCTCGAGCGCACCGTGGCTTCAAGGATCAACCATTTGGGGGCAGGACTTTCTTGAGGATGGGCATACGCACGAGCGTGCGCGGGGCGCCATCCCCGGTTTGGATGATGGATTGCGAAAAGGCATCGCCGAAGACTGGAATCGCCTGGTCAAAACATGGCGTGCCGAAGACGCTCCCGGCGCGTCGGCTGCGATCGCTTCCCTCGCCGACAAGATCGCCTCCGTGAATCCGGAGTTGTATCCCGATCGCGACAAGCTCAACCTCGAAAGCTGGTATTTCAAAATGAACGCGTTCGTCTGGGTGTGGATCGTCTACGCCCTTGCGGCGATTCCGCTCATCATGTTCATCGCGTATCGAATGCGCGGGGCGTTGGTGTTGGGTGTGGCGGGGCTTACGGTTGCATTTGGGCTGCACACGCTGGCCCTCCGGTTACGCTGGTACATCTCAGGCCGCATCCCAAACGCCAACATGTTCGAGGCTATTTTGACTTCGGTTTGGTTTGGCGTTCTC